>CAYMTN010000159.1:0-12887 GCA_964393335.1 uncultured Anaerolineaceae bacterium | reverse complement strand
AAGGCTCGACGTTTTATTTCACGCTGCCGCTGACGCCGCCGCCCGGCGTCGAAATTGAAGATGGCAGTTAGGACGGGTTGACCGGAAACGCCGCGCTGAAGATCGTCCCGCTTTGGGGCGTGCTGACAAAACTCACCCTGCCGCCCAGGTAGGTTTCGCCGAGCAGTTTGATGCTGTACGTGCCCAGCCCGTGCCCTGGGCCTTTGGTCGAAAACGAGCGCTTGAAAACCTGCAACTGCACGTCATCTGGCATCACCTGGGGGTTGTGCACCTCAAAGATAATCCACCCGCTCTTGACAGCGCACGTCAGCGTCACCGTATCGCCGTCCGCGCAGGCTTCCAGCGCGTTTTTGACCATGTTGCCGATCACGCGTTCCAACAGCACGGGATCGCTGACAAACACGGCAGGCTGCGCGCCGTCCGCGATGCTGATCGTCCGGTCGACGGCGACGGCGTGGCGCTCGTAGAACATCTGGACCAGACGCAGCAGCGCCAGCGACTCGACCGGCTCGCACTTCACCGACAGATCGCCGCTTTCGGCCAGCGTCAGGTCGCGCTGCGCGTTGATCTCTTGCACGAGGTAATCTGCCGCGCGGGTGATGATCTCGACATAATGGCGGTTGCCGTTCAGGTTGTCGCTCTCTTGCATCAGGGATGCATACCCGACCACGACCTGCACCAGGTTGAGCAGGTCGTGGAAAAACATACGCTCCAGCGCCTGGCGGCGCTTTTCGTGCCCGATGTCCTGCACGGTGAAGATCGAGTACGTCTCGCCGTGAATCACCAGCGGCATCGCATCCACGCGCAAGTCCAACGCGCTGCCATCCCGCTGCATGATACGGCACTCCCGCTGCGATTTCTGCCCTTCCAGGCTGGACAAAATCGCCCGGACCACGCCGCACGTCCGGCAGAAGACGCTGGTCCCGCAGCCGTATTCTGCCTCAGCGGCGTGCGCGCAGTTCAGAATCTCGCCGGGGCGCTGCCCCAGCACGGAGGTCGCGTCCGGCAGACCGAGCAGCTTCAGCAGCGCCGCATTGACATACGTGGCCTGCCGCTGCCCGTTCAACACCATCAGAACATTCGGGACCGCGTCCAACAATTCGCGCTGCAGCGAGGGCATTTCGGCAAAAAACCGGACCTGCGACTGGATGACCGGCGAGGCGGCACGTTCGGCGGGGGCGAAGTCAGTTTTGAGCGGCGAGGAAGAATCCATGTTAACTCCACAAGACAACTTGATGCGGGCAGAAATAGATCACTTATGTGGATTATAACTCAGAAAGAATAGCCAGGACGATTGACATTAATAACCGGTTTCGGCACCTGACTCCACCTCACCGAACTGTGGCTCCCACTGCCCGGCATCCGGCGCGTCGAGCGCGGCGAGGCTCAGCAGCAGGCGGCTACGCGCGCTGTAGTAGACGATGTACGGCGCGCCAACCTGCATCGGAACGTTGGGCGGCGCGACATACGGCGCAAAACTGTAATCGCCGATGATGTACGAAAACGGCAGTTCGGGCCGGTGCCCTTCCGACACGCGTACCGCCAGCGGCCCGCGTGCGAAGCGCACCGGGCGGCGCATCACGGCTTCCGGCAAAAACGTGCTGGCGTTGGTGCCGATCAAACCTGCGAACAACACCATAAAAAACACACCCAACCCGGTGAAAATCACCCCGCCCAGCGTCGGCACCGGCACGTCACCGGCCAGCAGCAGCGCCCCCACCTGCACCAGCAACGCCAGCGGGCACAGCAAAAACAGCAGCGCTACCAGCCCGACGACCAACGCGAGGCGGCGCTGGCCGGGCGTCAGACGTCCGGTGCGGTTGGCAGCGAGCCGGGCGGCCATGGACGCGTCGGCGGGCGGAAAAAGGGCAGGTTCGGGGGTAGAATCAGCCATCGATCATTCGCTTTCACATTATGGGAGCGCGCGATCACCGGGCGGGAGTATACCATGAAACCCAACCATCCGGCCCGGTTTTGGATAGCGATCGTAGAGTCATCGCGCGGTCCTGTGTGGCCCTCACCCCTGCCGACCGGAGGTCGGCGGCCCCTCTCGTGGAGAGGGGTCTCGCGCGGCGCGCGAAGGGGTGAGGGCCAGCATCGCACGCTCGAAAAAACGCCGAAAATCCGCCTGCGATTCAGCGCAGAGGGCGCTGCGGCGAACCTCCGGTTCGATACCCTCACGGCGCAGCAGACGCCGCCGGGCGGGGCCGGTAGCGGAAAATGCGCCCTTCTTCGACCGACACGTAGACCCACCCCTGCCCGCTCACCACCACGTCAACCGGATGGTACGGGAAGAATCCCCGGCCCTTGAGCGAGTATTCGGCCAGTATTTCCCCGGCAAACGGATCGCCGGGCGGCAGCGCCGGGACCATCCGCTGCTGCGTGCCATCCGGCAGCGCATCGCCGCCAAACGCGACGACCGTCACCGCGTACCCGGCAGGCTGTGGAATGCTCCACGATCCATTCAGGACCACGATCAGGTCATCCTGCCAGAACGGAAAGCCGTCCGGCAGGTAAAACGCCGCGCCGGATGGGCTGCTCTGGTACGGAAACGTCAGCGCGGGGAGAACGGTCGCCGCGCAGGATTCGATGGTGGCACCCAGCGCCGGGTCCGGCACGCGATCCCCGTCGCAGTACGGGAACCCAAAATCGATCGGGCGTGTCTCGCCCGCAGCCAGCCGGTTCAGCTCGTCGGGGGGGCCATCCATCCGCCCGTTAGGGGCCGTGCGCCCGCTGTCCACGATCCACAGATCGCCGGAATGCGGATTCCACGCGAAATCCGCCGGGTGGCGCAGCCCGGTCGCTTCGACGCGCGGATCGTCACCGGCCAGCGTGTAACTCACGATCTGGCCCGGCTGGATCGGCTCGCCCGGCCCGCATACGTCGCAGCTCGCGCCATAACTGACGTACAGCCGCCTATCCGGCCCCACGCCGATGCTGCCCGGCCAGAATCCGGTGGCGTCCGCTGCGCCTGCCACCAACAGGATCGCGTCAAGCTGCGCCTGGCTGTCGCGGGTATCGAGGCGCAGCACGCCGCCCACCGACGCCACGTACAGCGCCTCATCGTACACGGTCAGCGCAGTCGGGAACGTGAGTCCCACTGCGACCGGCTGCGCGTCCTCGTAAAACTGGTCGCCGTCGTCGTCGCGCATCGCCCAGATTTCGCCCCGCGCCGTGCGTGCCATGTACAGCGTGCCGTCCGGCCCCAGCGCCAGCCCCATCAACTCCGGCGCGGCCTGGGGCGGCACGACATGATCGTAAACCACCTCGCCGCACGTCGTCTCGTAGTTCCGGTACGGCATCCAGTCCACCAGCACGCAGGGCGGCCCCTCGGCGCGCAGCATAACCGGCGTGGGAACCGGCGTGACCGCGCGGCGCGGCTCCGATCCACAGCCTGCCAGCCCGATCAGGATCAACGCCCCGGCTGCTATCATCACCCGTTTTATCTGGTTCATCGCCATATCCGTCTTCACCACGTTCAATGGGCAACCGGGCGCGATCATAGCCCCTGGTGCCCAATTGCGCCATTCTCCGCGCGATTCCTGTCGAACGACATTTGACTTGACGGCGGCAGATCGTGTTCAATAAGGGGAAACTATCTCGTTTTTGCATGGCTGCCCATTCTCGCCCCATCGACCCACCCCGCAGCCATGCCGTCCGGTTGCCAGCAGGTTATAGATGCACCACACAGGAGAGAGAGATTTGTCACAGAAAACGTTCAGACTAGTGGTTATGATCGGCATCCTGCTCATCACGGCATCGCTGTTGAGCGGGTGCCAGGGCGACCAGGGCGAACCCGGCCCGCGCGGCCCTGCTGGCCCGCAGGGTGAGGCGGGTCCGCAGGGAGCGCAGGGCGAAGTAGGTCCGCAAGGTGAAGCCGGTCCGCAGGGACTACAGGGCGAACCCGGCCCGCAGGGTGAAGTGGGGCCACAGGGCGAAGCAGGCCCGCAGGGCAAAGTGGGTCCACAGGGCGAACCTGGCCCGCAGGGACCACAGGGCGAACCCGGCCCGCAGGGCGAAGCAGGTCCGCAAGGTGAAACAGGTCCGCAAGGTGAAGCAGGTCCGCAAGGTGAAGCGGGTCCGCAAGGTGAGGCCGGTCCGCAAGGTGAAACAGGTCCGCAAGGTGAAACAGGTCCGCAGGGCGGCCCTGGCGACCCAGGTCCGCAAGGTGAACCCGGTCCGCAGGGACCACAGGGCGAACCCGGCCCACAAGGCGACCAGGGTGACCCAGGTCCGCAGGGTGAACCCGGTCCGCAGGGACCACAGGGCGAACCCGGCGGCTTGAACGGCTACGAGATCGTCTACAACAGCCAGAGAATCGACGGCAGCGGCACCGTGCGCGCCAGTTGTTCGGCGGGCAAGGTCGTCCTGGGCGGCGGGGCCGGCGTATCCACCGACGCGGCAAGCCTGTCCATTAGCCGCCCTGCCGGGCAGGCGCAGTGGTTGGCGCGTGCCAGCGGCGAAGGCTCGTTTGCGCTGACGGTGTACGCGATCTGCGCTATCGCGCCGTAATCCGCCCATCACCTGCCTGCCACCTCATATCACGCACGTTTTGATGCCGGGGCGCGATCCCCGGCATCATGTATGATCGCTGCGCATTCCACTCAGGGATGGAGTTCTGACCGCACCTCTGCTACAATCGCGCGCCGTCAAACGAACTGAGCTAATCAGGTGGGACACAGCGCCATGCATCGCTACCGCAATCAAGTGCTGGCCGGACTGTTATTCATCAGCGCCGTGCTGATCGGCGTGATTGCCGTGACAGGCACGGACGCGCTGGCCGGGGAACTCGGCAGTTTCCCGCTGGTGATTTTCGTGCCGGTCTTTCTGCTCAAGTGTGCCAACTGGGCGCTGCGTTATGGTGAGTGGCGCTACTTCCTGGGCGTGGTCGGCATACGGACCGTGCGCGGGCTGCGCACGCCGCCCACCCCTGCCCCGGATGCGCCGCCCACCATCCGCGAGCGTGACAGCGCCGTATTGTGGCTGGCTGGCCTGACCATGTCGATCAGCCCCGGCAAACTGGCGGAAGTGCTCAAAGCGCTCGTGCTGAAAAACCTGACCGGCATCGATTTTTCGCGGGCCGCGCCGGTCATTTTTTTGGAGCGGCTGGTCGATGGGCTGGCGATCATCCCGATGACGCTGATCGCCATGCTGGCGGTCGGCGGCTCGCTGGACGGCGGCGATGTCTCGCTCTCGTACGTGCTAGCCGTACTGATCGGCACGACTGTCGCGCTCGGCGCAGGCATCATCCTGATCCAGATCAGGCCGCTGGCGTTTTGGGCCCTCGCGCTGGTGGAAAACTGGCCGGGCGTGCGGCGGATACATGGCGCGCTGCACAACCTCTACGCGTCGAGTTACGACCTGATCAAACTGCGCCACCTGATCCCAACGGTGCTGCTGGGCATTGGCGCGTACACCACCGACTGCATCGGCTTTTACCTGATCCTGACCGGACTCGGCGTCGATGGGACGTGGACGCTGTTCGGGCAGGCGACCTTCATCCTCGGTTTTTCGGTGATCGTCGCGTCCCTCTCGACGCTGCCAGGCGGCGCGGGCGGGCGCGAATTGACCATCGGCGCAATGCTGACCGGCGTGATCGGCCTGTCCAAGACCGACTCCGGCACGGGGACTTTTTTGATCGCGCTGTTCCAGTTGTGGGTCGGCGTGCTGCTCGGCCTGGTCGTGATCGCGCTGTTCCGCCGCACGTTGTTCCCTCCGGCGCTCGAAGACGAGATCGCCGCCTACGAAGCCGCGCGCCAGCCGCAATAAATCGCCGCGAACCTTGATCGTTGATCTCACCACAGAGGCCACAGAGATCACAGAGAAGTGCTCGATTCTGTCCTTTTCTCTGCGATCTTTGTGCTCTTGGTAGTAAACGCCGTCACGCTCTACGCTCCCCCGGCGCGGCTGGGGTATAATGGAGTGCAGCGACTGCGTGCATATCCATCACCCGTGAGGCGACCCATGACCGATCTGTTTGATTATGGCCGCGAACAGCGCCAGCGCGTGTCCGGGCCGCTGGCCGTGCGGATGCGTCCCAAAACCCTGGATGAATTCGTCGGCCAGGACCACATCATCGGGCCGGGCCGCCTGCTGCGCCGCGCCATCGAAGCCGACCAGCTCACGTCGATCGTTTTGTGGGGGCCGCCCGGCACCGGCAAAACCACGCTGGCGAATATCATCGCCAACAGCACGCGGCGGCACTTCAGCCGCCTGAACGCGGTCACGTCCGGCGTCAAGGACCTGCGCGAGTTGATCGCCGCCGCGCAAGACCGGCTCGGCATGTACGGGCAGGGCACCGTACTATTTATCGACGAGATTCACCGCTGGAACAAAGCGCAGCAAGACGGGCTGCTGCCGTTCGTGGAAGATGGCACCGTCGTGCTGATCGGCTCGACCACCGAAAACCCGTTTTTCTCGCTGGTGAATCCCCTGCTCAGCCGCAGCCGCGTATTTCAGCTCATGCCGCTGACGGATGGCGAGGTGATCGAGATCATGCGCCACGCCCTGGACGACAGCGAGCGCGGCCTGGGGCGTCTGCCGGTCCGCCTGACGGACGACGCCGCCGCGCACCTGGCCAACGTCTCCGGTGGTGACGCGCGCAGCGCCCTGAACGCGCTCGAACTCGCCGCGAAGACCACGCCGCCCGGCCCCGGCGGCGGCATTCTGATCGATCTCGAAGTGGCGGAAGAAAGCATCCAGCGGCGCGCGGTGCGTTACGACAAAAGCGGCGACGAGCATTACGACACGGTCAGCGCGTTTATCAAGAGCGTGCGCGGCTCCGACTCGGATGCGGCGCTGTACTGGATGGCGAAAATGTTGGCCGCCGGGGAGGACCCGCGTTTTTTGCTGCGGCGGATGTTCATTCTGGCCAGCGAGGATGTCGGGCTGGCCGATCCGAACGCGCTGGTCGTCGTCGCGGCGGCGGCGCAGGCGTTTGAATGGGTCGGCATGCCGGAGGGGCACTACTTCCTATCCCACGCCTGCCTGTACCTCGCCACCGCGCCCAAAAGCAACAGCACGGGCGCGATCTGGAAAGCGCTGGCGCACATCGAGGAACAGGGTCCCGGCGACGTGCCGCCCTACCTGCGCGACAAAAGCGACCGCTTTTACGGCGATACGCGCGATCAATACCGGCAGACGATGCACGAGGCTGCCGGGGATCACGGCGCGTACCAGTACCCGCACGACTACCCCGGCGGCTGGGTCGCGCAGCAGTATCTGCCGCTGGACATGCAGCCGCCCGGCTGGTACCAGCCGAAGGCCATCGGCTACGAGCGCGTGATCCGCGAGCGGCTGGCGCACCTCGGCCAGCCGGAGGACACAGACTGACGCGCGCCTACAGCGCCGCCGCGAGTTTGTCGCCAAAGACCGCCGGATCGCTCTTTTCGATCACCAGATCGGTCGCCTCGTGCCACGCCATGAAGTCGCGCATGGTTGCCGCCACAGCCGCGATCAGCGACTCGTCCGGCGCGACATCCGGCTCCAGGTACAGCCCGCGCAAAATCAGCGTGCGCGTCTTGCGCTCCAGCTTGGGATCAAACCGCCCGACCAGCCGGTCACCGTGCAGGATCGGCAGACAGTAGTAACCCCAGATGCGATCCTCGGCCTTGCGGTAGGCTTCGAGCGTCTGCCGGAATCCCCACAGTTGTTGATCGCGGCCCTTGGACCAAAACAGGCTGTCAAACGGATTCAAAAAGGTGGTGCGCTGCGGGATCAACGCGCCGTCAGCGGCCTGTTCCAGCGCGGGCAGGTGATCGCGGTGCGTGATCAACGGCTCGTGATCGCCATTGTGCACTTCACTGGCCACCTCGACCAGCACGCCATCCGCCACCAGCGCCGCGATGACCGGCGCGGTTTCGGCGCGTTTGCGAAACGCATAATCCGCGATGTGCTTGGCCGTGCCGATGCCCATCGCCCGCGCCGCGTTTTCGACCACGACACGGTCCGTTTCGTCGGGTGTGGGCCGCGCCGTATCGACCCAGTCCGGCAGCACACGCTCCCGCAAATCGTACACGCGCTGGAAGCTCGCACGGTCCGCAATCATCGCCTCGCCCACGTTATACAGGTATTCAAGCGCGTGTTTGGCGGGTTTCCAATCCCACCACGAGCCGCGCCGGGGACCATCGTGCTTAAAATCGGCGGAACGCAGCGCCCCCTCGGCCTGGAGCCGCTCGCGCACCTCCCGGATAATGGCCTGGTTGGTTGGCTTGTTGCCCCACTTGGGCCACCAGCCGCCGCCCGCGCGGTAATAGTCCATCGTGGCCAGGCGGTAGCGGTAATCGCGCAGCGGGATGATCGACGCGGCGTGCATCCAGTACTCAAACAGGCGGCGCTGATCCGGGTCGTAGATCAGGCGGTCCAGGTCATGCGGGTCGTACTGCCCCAGGCGGCTCCACAGCGTTACGTAATGGCTGCGCCGGACCATGTGCAGCGTGTCGATCTGGACGCAGCCCAGCCGTTCGACGGTGTCGTAAATTGCGTCGAGCGCCGGCGGCGGCTCCGCGCCGTTCGGCGTGGTGAGTCCCTGGGTATGCAGCGCCAGCGCGCGGGCTGCCGCCAGCGGCACAGGTTGGGAATGCAAAAGCGTCATGAGGATGGCCCCCTGGTGAGTGCAGGTGATCCGAGCGAAGACAGTGCCATATTAGCACAAGCGTTCTATGCTGTCAAATTGTGAGCGGTGGCAGACGTTGGTGATTCGTGTGATGGGCCTCACCGCCCCAAAATCCGCTGACACGTTTTGCTCGCGCTTTCGCCGCGCGCAAAGTGGCCCAATCGCCCCGGCGGCGTTATGATCGCGGCGATACCCGTGCAACGGAGAGGAAACCACGTATGAATACACGACCGGCCTGGGGCATTCTGCTGGTAGGCGCGTTGATCGTGATTGCCCTGTTTTTGTCGCCGATCTGGCTCAAGCAGTTCTCCGATTACATCGAAGTCAAACAACAAGCCGCGCCGTTTCCCGACGCGTTTTACAGGTTCTCGAACCAGGCGCAGGACCTGTACCTGAACCTGTACGAAACCAGCCAGCAAATGGCCGTCGACCTCGTCGCGGCCCGGCTGGCACAGCCGGTTGACGTCGAAGAGCCGAACCTGCCCGCTATCGACCCGAATCCGCAGTTGGTGCAAGAGCTGCTGACCGGCAACTTCGTCACCCTGAACGCGATCCGCAGCGCGCAGGGCAGCGCCAGCCTGTACCGCCTTTCAGACGGGCGGACCATCGTCCGGCTGCAAAACCTCGACGCGATCAACGGGCCGGAAATGCACGTCCTGCTCAGCGCCTACCCGCGCCCATCCACCAAAGAAGAACTCGACCAGGTGCCGCAGTACCAGATCGACCTGGGACCGCTCAAGGGCAGCCAGGGCAACCAGAATTACGTCATCGAAGAACCGACCTTTAACGTCGAGAACTACACGGAAGGCAGCATCGTGTTATACTCAGCACGGTATCAACTGGTGTTCAGCTTTGCACCGCTGACTTCGCCGCAGCCGGTCCCCGGATCGTGATCGCCGGGGCGGTGGCCCGCTACCACTAAGTGAGGTCGTCATGAACGAACAATCGCCATTTTTGGTCCCGCCCTATTCCGCGCTGGCCGACATCTACGACCGGGCCGGGATGGCCGACTATTCCAGGGAGAATATCGCCCGCTATATCACCGTCGCGCAGCAGCTCGATTGGGCGGGCCGCCGCGTTCTGGACCTGGGCTGCGGCACCGGCGTTTCTACCTGGAGTCTGGCGCGTATGGGGTTCCGCGTGATGGGCGTCGACAACAACCCGCACATGCTGGCTCGCGCCCAGGCACGGACTCAAAGCCAGGTCGAGATCGACCGGGCCGAAGGCGCGATTTACGATCCGCCATCCTTTGTCGAGATGGATATTCGCCATCTGGAGTCACCGGGCGGGCTGTCGGACATGGTGATCGCGTCAGGCGGCGTGCTCAACGCGATCCAGAGCCTGCGCGAGCTGGAACAGACGATCTCCCGCGTTCACAGCGCGCTGGACTCCGGCAAGCTGTTCGTGTTTGACGTGCGCACGATTCGCGGGTTGGCGCAGGAGGTTGGCGACGGTGACGCGGTGTATTACGACAACGGGTACAACTTGACGGTCGTGGTTCGCAACCGCTTCAGCTTTGAGACGTTGAGCAATACGCGTCGTTATATCATCTTCCAGCAGCAAGGCATGATCTGGGAGCGGCGCGACGAAATCCATGTCGAGCGCGGGTACCCCACCCAGGGGATCGTCGCCATTTTGGAGCGTAATGGATTCGAGGTACGTGCCGTGCTGGCCCCGGATATGACGCCCTTTGACATCCAGGACGATCTACACGGGCGCGCGATCTTTGTGGCGCAAAAAACCGATTAGGGACTCGTTCACGACCAGCTTTCGCCCCGCGCCGGTTTGTCCCACATCTGGATATACACCACGTCTTCGTCTGCCGGTGCGGCTTCGGTTGTGGTCGCGTCCACCCATTCGGCAGTCCGGCCCACCAGCAGCCCACACTGGACCAGCGCCTGCTGCAACAAGACGCTGGCATCTTCCGAATGAGGGGCGTTCGTGGTATACGTCAGGCGGATCGACACGCCGCGTTTGCCGGTCGCCGGGGGGAAATTCATATCCTTCGCCAGCCACGTCAGCAGCCTGGCCCAGCGCAAAACGGTTTCGTCGGCCCGATCGTCACGCACCAGCGGCGGGTATGGCGCTTTGACCGCCAGTTGAAACTGTGATCGCCGCCGCCCTTCCTCTCGCAAAATCGCATCACGCAAACTCTCCAGCTCTTCGTCGGTGACCGTCTCTAACAGCCGCTCCAAAGGTTCACGTGTCATAGTTTCTGTCTCCGCAGCGCGCGCCAACTCGTGTTACTGTGCAGAGTAGCACAAGCGCCGCCAGGATGCAATCGCGCCGCGCCCAGCCCGGCTGACAAACCGCCCGTTCGCCCGCGCGATCCCCGCCAGGGGTCACTTGCTCGCCGGAATCTCCGCCGCATCGCGCGACACGGCAGCATCAGGCGCGCGGCTGCCCTGCGCCCGCACCGACGTAATGATCACGACCGAACTGATGATGATCGCCGCCGCGAGCGCCATACGCAGCGTGATGACTTCATCGGCCAGCGCCCAGCCGAGGATCACGGCCACGACCGGATTCACGTATGCATAACTCGCCGCGCGGGCAGGCGTCGTGTGGCGCAGCAGCCAGGTATACGCGCTGAACGCGACCAGCGATCCGATCAGCGTCAGGTAGACCAGCGCACCCACCGATTTGGCCGAGACGGCGCTCAGGTCCAGGTCCGACCATTCGCCGGTTGCCGTGCCGACGACGAGCTGCAATACGCCGCCCGCCAGCATCTCCATGCCGGTCGCCAGCAGCGGCGCATCCGGCAGCGGCGCGCGGCGCGAATACAGCGATCCGCTCGCCCAGGTAATAGCCGCGATCAGCAGCGCGATCACGCCCAGCGGGTCCATGCTCTTCCCGCCGATTACGTCTGCCGGGCCGATCAACAGCACCAATCCGATCAGGCCGAAACCCAGGCCTAACGCCATCCGCCCGTTCGGGCGCTCACTGCCAAATACCAGCCAGTTGAGCATCACCATCCACAGCGGCATCGCGCCGATCATCAGCGCCGCAAAGCCGGACGGGACGTGCTGCTCCGACCACGTCACGCCGCCGTTGCCGCCCAAAATCATCAGGCCGCCGACGATGATCGCTGAGCGCCACTGCACGCGCGTCGGGGCCGGGACACCGCGCAACCGCCGCCAGCTGTAGAGTGCCGTCCCGGCGATGAGAAAACGCGTGCTTGCCATCAAAAAAGGCGGCAGAGTCTCCAGCGCAAACCGGATTCCCAGGTAAGTAGACCCCCAGATCAGGTAGATCGACACCAGCGCCGCCAGCACGCTCCACCGTGACGGCATCGTTTTAGCGTGTGACATGACACCTCCCTCCGCACGGCTGGCACACAACACGCTTGTCACACCAGATTATGTACCAGGAGCGCGGATTCCGCCTTTGGCCATTGCATACCAATCGAACCATGTGCCCGACCCGGCCACGTACATCACCGAGATTCAGTTCCCGGTCGCGCCGGTGTAGGCTGCCCACCACAAACCGGCGGGCCGTAATCGCACACAGCCCGCTTTGCATTGCGTTTGAGCACAAACTTGTAGTACAATTTGAAACATATGTTCCAAAAACACTCGGAGTAACCGGAAATGACTGATGGCAGCATCTTCATTAGCCATTCACACGAAAATCGTGATGATGCTTGGCGACTTGCGCACGACTTGATGGACCAAAGCTTCAATGTTTGGCGAGATCGTCTTGAAATTGATCCCTCCGTAGATTGGCCGCGCGGAATTGAGGAAGGACTAGAGAAAGCGGGTGTTGTGATCATTCTGTGGAACGCCAATGCCAAGAACTCCAAATGGGTTAGCAGAGAGATAAGATTTGCAGACGAGCTTGAAAAAACTATTATTCCGCTAATCTTCGACGATACACAGCGTGCAATTACTATAGTAGAGAAACAATATATCGACTTCCAAAATCGTTGGTTTGCCGCAGCAAAGGAACTGTTTGTTTTTCTGAGCAAGTTGATACAGCAAGAAGAAGACCAGTTATCCGCTATTAGGAAAACGTGGCAATGGATCCCCGATCCGTATCTTCGGAATCCATCTCTGCACACAAACAACTACCTTTTGGACGAAACCGATGCGAATTTCGCCCGTAATGATTGGACAAAACGCCTTTATCGAGGAAGGTATGGATCTGAGCCTGAGCCAGCAGAGAGCTTTGTGTCATTGGTAGCAGTTCCTTTGGAAAAGACCTCTTTGGCTGTAGATTTTAATACTCTGACTGCATATCTAGGCCGCCTAGATCGACCAGACTCAGGGGCACG
>CAYMTN010000158.1:0-12972 GCA_964393335.1 uncultured Anaerolineaceae bacterium | reverse complement strand
CGTGGCGCAGCGCCTCAACCGGCAGAAATTCCTCCGGCGGCGTGCCCCCGCTGAATGCGATCACACCCGGCTGGCGTGCCAGGCGCGTCATTTCGCGCAGGCTGATATTCATCGCGCCGGGCGGCGGCCACCCCGGCCCCGATCCGCCGCTGGGCAGGCGCGTGCCGGTGACGTACGTGCCGCGCCCCGGATGCGCCGCGATCAGCCCGTCTTCCTGCAACTGCGTGTACGCGTTGACCACGCTGATCCGCCCGATGCCCAACTGCCGCGCCAGATCGCGCGTGGGGGGCAGGCGGTCCCCGGCGGCCATGCGCCCACTTTCGATGCACAGCCGGAAGTGGCGGGCAAGCTGCTGGTAGATCGGTTCTACCGAGTCTTTGTCGAGGGAGATTTCCATGATTCTGTGTGCCATACCCTGATCGTAACAAGACCATAAGGCCATGCACAGGGCCAAATAGGTCCAATTGCGGATCGTGGTGGGTAGAAAGGTGCGGCGATCAGGCCAACCCCGCGCGGGCGCGTTCGGCGCGTTCCTGGATCACGCGCTGGTAGAGGTCTTCGTACTGGTCCGCGACGCGCTGCCAGGTGAACTGCTGCTCGATCAGCCGCCGCCCGTTGACGCGGATTAGCCGCCGCAGCCGGGCATCTTTGAGCAGCTCAAACACGCCCTCGATCAATTCGTCGTCGGTCGTGCCGAGCATGACATGCTGCCCGTGTGTGACCGGGATTCCGTCACAGCTTAGCGGCGTGGCAACGACCGGCACGCCCATCGCCATCGCTTCGAGCACCTTGTTTTTGATGCCCGCGCCAAGCCGCAGCGGGCTGAGGAAAACCATCGAGAACTCGAAATAAGAGCGAATATCCGGCACGCGCCCGGTGATCTCCACCGATTCCGACGCGGCGGCTTGCAGGTCCGGCGGCGGGCTGCCCCCGACGAGATACAGCCGCGCCTTGGGCACCGCCTGTTTGATGCGCGGGAAAATATCGTGCACCAGCCGCTGCGCCGCGTCGAGGTTCGGCAGGTAGTCGTAATTGCCGATAAACATCAGCGCGGGTTCGTCCGGCTCGAAGCCGGTCGGCGAAAAGAAGTCGATGTCTACGCCGTTCGGGATGACGACCGTCGCCGTATGCGGATTCAGCACCTTCAACGCGTGCGCGTCGTGCTCGGTCAGCACCACCGTGCGGTCGTAGCGGTCGAACATCCAGCTTTCATAACTGGTGGCTGCCCGCCGCTGGAAGCGTTTGATCCCGCGCGCGATCACGCTTTTTTCCTCGCGGATGGCGCGTTCCAGCCACAGACTGTAGGACTCGTACGGCACGATCACGTTGGGCATGGATCGCACCAGGTTCAGGTATTCGTAGACCAGCACGCCGCCAAAGAGATGCACGATCTGGTAGGAACGCTCTTGCAGCTCCCTGGTGACGGCGTACCACATCTCCGGCGACCAGCTTGTCTCCGCCGACGTCGGGAAGCGTGTATCCGGCCTGCGGATGCGCCGCGAATAGTCCCGGCTGGTCCGTTCCGGCTCGCGGATCAGGGTCACGCTGCGGAACAGGCGCTCGTAGCGCGGCACTTCCGCCAGGTCTTCGGGCTGCTGGTAAAACGCCAGCAGGTCGATCTGGTAGTGCCGCGCCGACAGCTCGCGCGCCAGGTGGTACGGGATCAGCCGGTCGCCGTGATAGAGCGGAAACGGCGGGCAGCGGGAAATCAGGAGCACGTCCATGAGTCGTGATCAGTTCCTGGTGACTGGTGATTAGTTTTCCGTAAACCGTGTACCGTGATTCGTCGTGAGTATACGCGTCACTTCTGTTATACCAGACTCTCGACCACTTGCGAAAACTGATCGGCGTAGCCCCGCGCGGTGAAGTGCGCCAGCACGCGATCCCGCCCGGCCGCACCCATCCGCGCCCGCAAGGCCGGGTCGCGCAGCAGCGCCAGCACCCGGTCCGCCAGCGCGGCGGGGTCTTCCGGCGGCACGAGGTAGCCGGTTTGCCCGTCCACGAGGGTTTCCGCCGGGCCGCCGTTGTTCATGCTGACCACCGGGCAGGCCATCGCCATGCTTTCCAGGTGGACCATGCCCAGCGACTCGAAGCGGGACGGGCACACGATCACGTCGGCGGCGGCGATCACTTCGCGCGCATCCTGCCAGAAGCCGAGATATTGCAGGCTCTCGCGCAGCGACGGGTCATGCTGGGCGGCGCTCAGGATGGTTTTTTTGTACGTTTCGTCTTTCGAGACGCCGAACACGTTTTCGCCCGCGACGGCGAATCTTGCCTCCGGCAGCACCGCGTGAATCTGCCGCGCCATCGCCTGGAAAATAGCGTGGCCCTTCACCTGCTGGAAGCGCGCGATCATGGCGACCAGCGGCACGTCCGGCCCGATGCCGAGCGCCGCCCGCACGGGCGCGCCGTCCACGCCGGGGTGAAAATGATCCGGGTCCACACCGGGGACCAGCACCTTGATCCGTTCGGGCGGCATCAAGCCCGTATCGCCCAACCAGCGATCGCGCACGGCCTGCGTAATGGCGATGATCTGCGTGATCTCGTCGCGGAAAAAACGCCGCTGCCAGGGCAGCACCGGGAACCACCAGCCCATCGCGTTCCAGATCACCGGCAGACCGTTAGCCTGCGCCGCCGCGACGGCAAAGGGCAGCGAATGGTAATCGCTGTGGATGGCGGCAATGTCCAGCCGCCGCGCAAGAGCCGCCAGGTCACCGGACACCGGGAACCGCCGCCAGATCGCGGGCACGAACCACGTCGTAATGCCGCGATAAGGCCGCGTGTGGACCGTCACGCCGTGCGCGCGTGCCGCCTCCGGGAGTTGGCCGTCACGCGGGCAGACCAGGTGCAGCGCGTACCGGGCGGGGTCTAACGCGCCCATCAGGTTTAGCTGCACGCTTTCGCCGCCGCCCAGGCCGGTATACGCCGAGATAAACAGCAGATTCTTACGCGCCATGCCGCTCAGCGCCCGCCGCCCGAAATGATCTGTGGCAGGTCGCGCGTCCAGAAAATCATCCCGTTGTCCATTTTGAAGCCAAGCGACTCGTAGATCGACTTGCCATCCCGCGAATAGTGCAGCGTCACGGCCTGCATCCCGTGATCGCGGCACCACACCAGCGACTCGAGCACCAACTGCCGCGCCAGCCCGCGCCGCCGGTAATCGGGGTAGGTGTACACGTTAAAAATGTACCCGCGCTGCCCGCTCATGTCGGCGGGATGCGGGGCGAAGTCGCGCACCCACAGCCCCACGCCGGATGCCGCGAATCCCTCCGGCGTGACGACCAGCCAGCCGAGGTACTCATCACGCGCCAGCCGGTCACGCACCCAGCCCACGTAGGCGGCTTCCATCGCGTCCAGTTTGCCAACGTCCGAAAATCCCATCGCCTCGAACATCAAGCGGCGGTGGCGCGAAATAATGGCCGCGTCGTCCGGCGTGGCGCGGCGCATCGTCAGGTCGAGTTTGATCACGGGTTATCCCCCCTGTTTGGGACGTACATAGTACTCGGTGACGCGGGTATCGTCCGTTTCAAATTCCTCGTAGCGTGCGTCGAACCAGATGCGGTCCGGGTCAAGGCGGAAGAGATCGACCACGCGCTGTAGGGTGCCTTCCGACTCAAACGGGTAATCGGCCCGGTCGCTGCGCCACGCCTGCGCGAGATCGTCGGGCGTGCGACCTTCGGGCAGCACGGACCGCCATTTTGCGGCGCTGCCGCTGCGGCGTTTGGGTGTGGTTTCATAGTTGATCCAGTCGCTGAAAACGTCAGCCTCCGCGCCGCTTTCGACCAGCGTGATTTTCAGCACGTCGCTGTCGAACAGCTCGATCAACAACGCCGGGCACGCGCAGGCCCGCGACAGGTCGGCGGTGAGGTTGAGCAGATCAAACTGCCAATCCAGGTAGACGCTGGCCCACGGGCCGTCCAGGTCGGACGCGACGGCGGCGATCAGGGTGGCGTCTGCCGGGGCCACTTCGTCGAAACGGGCCGCCAGGTGCTCGCGCAGCCTGCCGGCGCACTGCGCGTGGACCTGTTCAATGGCGTTTGGCGCGTAAAGATGGATATTACTCAGCGTCGTGCCCACCGCAGCCTCCTAAAACGCGTAACGCTGTGGGTCGAACAGGTCGAGATGGTCCGCGATCCAGTCAATCGTGCGCTGCAGGCCTTCTTCGAGCGAGACGACAGGTTCCCAGCCCATCAACGCTTTCGCCAGCGAATTGTCCGAGCGCAGGCGCGTGACCTCGCTTTTTTCGGGGCGAATGCGCTGCGCGTCGGTGACCAGTCTCACGCTGCGCCCGGTCAGCCGGATCGCCAGCTCGGCCAGTTCGCCAATCGTGATCGAGCGCCCGGTGCCCAGGTTGACCGGGTGCCCGATGGCCGCCTGCGACTTGGCGGCCAGCAAAAAGCCGCGCACTGTGTCGCTGACGTACGTCAGGTCACGCGTGGGATGCAGCGCCCCCAGCCTGACCACGTCCTGCGTCAGCGCCTGGCTGATGATCGCCGGGATCACGGCGCGGGCGCTCTGGCGCGGGCCAAACGTGTTGAACGGGCGCACGATGCGCACCGGCAGATCATACGTGGCGTAGAAACTGAGCGCCAGCGCATCCTGCGCGACTTTGGAGGCGGCATACGGGGATTGGGGGTGCAGCGGGTGGCGCTCGTCAATCGGATCGGCCTGCGCCGTGCCGTACACCTCGCTGGTCGAGGTGACCATCACGTGCGGCGTCCCCTGATCGCGCGCGGCGGTCAGCACGTTCAGCGTGCCGGTCACGTTGACGTCGATCACCTCGCGCGGGTGTTTGTACGAATACGGGATCGTGATCACGGCCCCCAGGTGATACACCTGGTCCATGCCGCGCACGGCCTGCGCCACTGCTTCGGTATCACGCAGGTCCCCAAAATACAGCTCGACGTGCTCGCGGATGTCTGGCGGCAGCAGGCCGAGATTCCCGGCGCGGTGCCCGGAGTTGTAGCGCACGAACGCGCGGACCTCCGTGCCCTGCCGGACCAGCGTTTCGACCATGTGGCTGCCGATGAAGCCCGCTGCGCCGGTAACGAGTGCGTGTGGTGCCATACGATTTCCTTACATGTCCAGCCGGGAAGGATGCCCCGGTATAATCACGCGCGCGCCGGACCGCGAACGCGCCGTTTGATCGCCATGCCGATCCGCGTCGGGACCAGCAGCGCCGCCAGCGCCCACGCCGCCAGCGGGCCGTGATACTTGCGCGTGTAGGCGATCAGGTCGTGCCAGTAGACGCGCTGTGTCAGGCGCGGGACTTGATTCAGGCTGGCGTGTTCGTCGTGAATGATCGTCGCGTCGGCCACAAAATGAACTGCCGCGCCGGTCCCGATGATCTGGCGGCACAGATCGTCGTCGGTGAAAAAGAGCTTGAGGCGCTCGTCAAAATACCCGATCTGCGCCAGGATGCGGCGGCGGGCCATGATGCACGATCCGGGCGCGACCTCGACCGCCCGCGTGGAGTCGCGGTCCCAGCCAGCGTACCACATGCACGCGCGCCGCCGGTCCCGCCAGCGCGGCGCGATCAGCCCGATCAGCGTGTAACTCAGCACAAAATCGGCGTACTGCGCAAACTGCGAGCACGTGCGCTGAAGCGTACCGTCGGCAAAGGTCATGCGCGCCGTGACCGCGCCTACCGCCGGGTGTTCGTCCAGGTAGCGGACCAGCGTACCCAACACGCCCGGCTGCATGATCGTATCGGGATTGAGGATCAACACGTAGTCGCCCTGTGCGGCGCGCAGCCCCAGGTTATTGCCGCCGCTGAACCAGCGGTTCGCGCCCGATTCGATCACGCGCACCGGCGGGAAGCGTTCGCGGACCATCGCCGCGCTGCCATCGTGCGACGCGTTGTCCACTACGATGATCTCGTGTGTCAGGTCGCCGCCGCGCGCGATCAGCGATTCAAGGGCGCGGGCGAGTTCGTCGCGCGTGTTGTAGTTACAGATGACGGTCGAAAGCTGCATCAGGCGTGTGCTCTAGCGTGTTATCCTGCGCCGGGCGGGAGTATAGCGCAAAATGGCCGCTCCGCGAAGGGGTGCCCATGTCAGCCAGGGTAATCGCACCCAAACCTAATTGGGGCTTTGCCCCATGCCCCACAAGCCTTTTGAGAAAAGGCTTGACTGAAAACTGGCGTGTGCGGTGCGGGGGCGGAGCC
Source organism: uncultured Anaerolineaceae bacterium (assembly GCA_964393335.1). GTDB lineage: Bacteria > Chloroflexota > Anaerolineae > Aggregatilineales > Aggregatilineaceae > CAYMTN01. Next base: position 6,806 of record CAYMTN010000158.1, on the reverse strand, counting down.
AACGCGATTTGATGCAATCACCCTGACACGTCAGCGTATCAGCCGGGCTTCCCGTAGGTTTTGGCGCGCTGCCCTGCATGACTCAGCGGCTCACGTCGCGCACTTTGCGCCCGATCAACATCGTCGTGAAATTGAACGGCCAGGGCGCAACCCGGCGCAGCAGCGCGCCGAGTCTGTCGGCTAACCACGTCGTTCGGTAATAACCCTTGCCCCGGAACGGCCAGCCCAGCCCCCACAGCGTAAAACTGTGGCTGGTCGGGCGCACCAGGACGACCTCAAACCCGGCGCGTTCCAGTTCGGCGCTCAACTGGTGCTGCGTGTAGGCGCTCTCGTAAAAGTCGTCGTCGGTGAGCTGGCTCTGGCCCAGGACGCGGCGCTTCCAGTGGACCAGCCGGTGGACCACGTTGGGATACGGGATCGTCAGGACCAGCGTCCCGCCGGGGACCAGCACGCGATTCGCTTCGCGCAGCGCCGGGCCGACGCCATGCTCGAAGTGTTCCAGCACGCCGAACGACAAATAACCGTGCAGTGTGTTGTCCCGGTAAGGCAGCGCGTGCACGTCGCCCACCTGCAAATTGAGTGACGGCTCGTAGGCGCGGGCCGTACGCAGCGCGCGTTCGGCGTAATCCATGCCGATCACGGTGAAGCCCATGTCGCGCAGCCGCATGATCACGGTCGCCAGCCCGCACCCGGCTTCGAGGATGATGCCGTCGCGTGAGAGGTAATCGGGATACACGCCGAGCGTTTCATACGTCCGCGCCTGTTCCATGACCTCCAGCTCGATCTCGACGTTGGCGTCTTGCCAGATGTCTTCCCAGGACCGCCGTGTTTTGTCGTACAGGTCGCTCATAACCCATCACTTTCGTGCTGCGGATCGAATCTCGTCGATCAGCGCCACCAGCCGCGCCATGCGCTGATCATAGGTGTGAAACGCGTGGACGTGGGCGCATCCGGCGGCGGCGATGCGGTCGCGTTCGGCGGCGTGGTCCAGGTAATACGCCACCCGTTCGCGCAGGTGGTCGGGGTCGCGGTAGGTGACGAGGTGCTCGCCCACCGTGAACCACTCCGCCACGCCGGGCCGGTCGTCCACGATCTGGAACGTGCCGACGCCGCACGCCTCAAAGAGCCGCATGTTGCCGCCCCAGCGCATAAAATCGCCATGCGGATTGACCGTGATTTTCGCCGCGCGTGTGATGCGTAACATCTGCTCGCCCAGCGCGGGACCGCGATAAAACGGGCGCAGCGAGGGCGGGACCTCGTGCACGCTCCAGATGCCCAGATCGAAATCACGCAGGGCCTCCAGCGCGGCGACACGCTCGCCGTACAGCCGGTCCGGGACCAGTGTGCCGACCACGCCCACGTCGCAGGCGTACCGCGCGCGCTCGTCGTCCGTCAGGTCAAACGGGCGGTGAAACGCCGGGTCGATGGCGGACATAGGCAGCGTTTCGACGCGCCGCGCGCCCAATTCGCGCCACTGGATCGCGTGGTAAAAGTCGTTGGCGATCACCAGGTCGATCAGCGGCGCGGCGGCCCGTTCGACCGGGCGCGAAAAGACCACCGGCGACGTGCCGCAGCCGTAGACCAGCAGCGCCCCGTGATCGCGTTTGAGTTGGGCCAGCGTCTCCGGCAGGATCACGCCGTTGTCGCCGGGCAGGATCAGCACGTCCGGCTGGAACTGCGCCGCGAACCGGATCAGCCGCCGGTTGCGCAGCCGGAAATCGGGGTTGAGCGTAGGCACGCGCGCCGCTGCCGCGTTGATCGCGCGCCCGACGGTCAATCGCTGCGTCATGCGCAACTGGCCGGATCGCGCCCAGGGCCACGCGCTCTCCGAGCGCCAGAACACGGCGCACGTGTGGCCCAGCGTGCGCAGCGCGCGCACCCAAAAATACTGCGCCTGCGACGGCGGGAAGACAGGGTCCTCGCCGGGCGGGGCGGCGCGGCGGGCGGCGTCGAGTTCCGCCGGGTGGTGCAGTGAAGCGATGAAAAGGATGTTCATCAGTCGTTTCCAGCAAAATCAAACTCGGCCAGGGTCGCCAGTGCCGGGTCTACCGCGCCGGCGTCACCCTGGATGAGCAGCGGATCGAGTGTCTCCCAACTGTAGAGTCCTGCGACCAGTCGGTAATGTCCGGGGGCCAGATCGTCCGGGACCGGCAGCGTGATAACATCCCCTAGCAGGATATCACCCTGCACCTGCCAGGTTTCGGTGGGGCGGTCCCCTGCTGGCAGGCCATCATAACGAGCCAGCACCTGCCCGTCATCTGATACCAGCTTGATCGCGAGGCTGTAGCCGGTATTCACCGGGCGGATCGCCTTCCAGGTGAACGCGAGCGTAAAATCCGTGCCGGGGATCAGGTCCCGCTGGTAAAGATCAATGCCCAGCAGCGCGATCGTGTTTGAGAAATTGACATAGACAGGAACCCAACTCGATCGATCCACTTCATAGATCGAAATTTCCTCGTTGTGGAAAATGCGCGGTCCCCGGTATCGTTCGGCGTATTTCTCCAGTTCGGGGAAGAATCCCCACACCCATGAGCGAACCAGCAATTTGGGATCAGACTGTATCAAGTCTTGCATGTAGTCGCGCCGGTTGCGCAGTATATCAAACGCTTCAGGAACCATCATGGGCATCGATTGCAGTTGGCGCGTACACGAATCGCGCTGCGCGTAATAATTGAAGTAGGCCTCGAACTCGCCCCACGTCCAGATGCAATCGTGCGGATCGCTGTGCTGTTGGATGATAGCGATCACGGGTTGCAGGCTGCGTGCTTCTTCGTGCCGGTCACGCAAATCTGGGATGGTTAGTTGTCCAGGGTACTGGACAATCATCAAAACAGCGATGATCGTGCTCAACATCGCCAGCCGCCAGGCTAACCGGCTGCACAACGGGACCGCTAACGCAACCAGCACGATCAAGGCAGGCACTACTTGCGAAAAATACGCGGGTGACAGGGCACGCCCAATCATCGCCCCGCCAGTGGCAGTCACCAGCCACATGCCGTTGATCCACAGGATCGTGCGTTGCGAGTCGCGTCGTGATAGCAGCACGATAGCCGGGATCGCCAACACGATCAGCGGCAGCAAATAGGGCAGGGTTTTATCGACAAAATTGGTGACAAATAGATCCCCGAAGCTGCTCTGAAAATGCCACTCGGTGTTGCTGTCCAATGAATATAGAAAATTGGCTTCAAACGCCTGGTACCAAAATGCACCTGTGATGCCCTGCGCGGCGGCCCAGCCGATCACGAGCAGGATGCCCGCCGCCAGCCCGGTCAGCACAGCCGCCACCGCTCGCCACGCGCGGCGCGGAGCAGCCCAGGCGGCGATCCAGAGCAGGGGCGGAAGCTGCAAAATAACCGGCTGTTTGGCGAAAAACGCGGCGGCCAATAACAGGCCGGATACGACCAACCACCACACCCGGCCCCGGCCCGCGACCGCGACCAGAAAGGCGGCTGTGCCCAGCATCACCATGAGCATATCAGGACCGGTTTCTTTGGCTGCCGCCACGCTCCCATAGAACAACCCCGCGACCCCGGCCAGCCCTGCGGCACGCCACGAGCCAGTGAGTTGGCGGGCCAGGCCCGCGATCACCATCGAAAACGCCAGCCCGACCGCAACGCCTACCACATGAATCGCAAACGCCGTGTTGCCAAAAACAAAGATGGACGCTGCCAGGACGTAGTACAGCACGGGGGGCTTGTGATCCCAGGTATCGCGGTAGGGCAACCCGCCGTCACGCACGACCCGGCCTATTTCGCTGTAAACGTGTTCGTTTCGGGATAAATCATTGTTTAGCGCGGTCCAATACAGGTTGGCACTGATGATCACGGTTGCCGTAATCGTCAGTGCGACCACCACCGCGACCATGCGGGCTGACCAGGATGCCTCGCGCATCCAGGATATTCCTTCGAAATGTCGCATGGTCACGCCAGCGTCCGTTTCCACACTTTGCCGACCACCGCGCCGCCGGGCATAGCGATCAGCAGGCGGTAGATCAGGTCCCAGTCGTCGCGGGCGAACGCGCCGCTGACCAGCACCAGCCCGCCGTACACCGGCAGCCCGACCACCGCCGCCAGCAGCGGGTGAATGCCGCGCAGCGCCAGCACGATCCCGACCAGCACCAGCGCGACCAGCGCCAGCCGCCACAGGTGATTGACCATCCGCGCCCACCAATCCGCCGGGAAGGTGAACGAGCGCAGGATCAGCACCACGATCACCGATTCCGCGATCAGGGTGGCGACCGCCGCGCCCGGCACGCCCAGCGCGGGCAGCAAAATCAGTAGCAGGATAATGTTCAGCGCCAGCCCGATCATACGAATCACCATCAGCCGCCGCTGCCGGTTTTCGATCAGCAGCGCCTTTGAGAACACATTACCGGCCATCATCACGACCGTGTACCAGATCAATACGCGCAGCACGGCGGCGGTTTTGGTGTACCCCGCGCCAAAGACCCACGCCGAGAGCGGCACGGCCAGCAGCGACGTGTAGATGCCAATCGGCAGGCTCAGCGTCAGGTTAAAAAACGCCAGCTTTTCGAGCATGAACTCGAACATGGTGCGCTGCCCGCTGCCATACGTGCGCGACATCAGCGGGAAGACGGCGACCAGCACCGTCGTGCTGAGCAGCTCCACCACGCCAAAGACGACCACGAACCCGGCGATGAGCTGCCCGCTGCTTTCCGTGCCGATCATGGCGGTGGTGATCAGTTTATCCGCGTGCTGGTAAGCCAGCGCCAGGAACGACGTGACCGCAATCGGCAAGCCGTTGGTTAGCAGGCTGCGTGCGACAGCCCGATCGACCGGGAAAGTGGGCCGCGCGCCCACCCGCAGCAGCACCAGCCAATACACGGCAGCCCGCAGCAGCCCGGCGATCAGGGTCGCCGTGTAGAGGCCCCACAGCCCGCCGCCCGATGCCAGCGCGATCCCGGCCATCAGCACCAGCACGCCAATATGCCCGACCGCAATCGTGGCGGGGATCACCATGCGCTCAATCGCCAACAACTGGTTGTGACACATGTTACCCAGCGCGTCGACCAGCAGGTTGACCGCCGCAAACGCCAGCAGCGCGCGTAACTCGGTCTCGTAGCCGAACAGCAGCGCCGCGATCATCAGCACGACGTACCCCGCCGCCGCGAGCAGCGGTTGCATCGTCAGCGTAGCGGACAGGTAGCGGTTGGCATCCTGCGGGCGTTTCGCCACGTCGCGGATCACGATCAGGCCCATGCCAAATTCGGGGATCGCCGCGCCAACGGCGATCAGCGCGCCGATGGTGCCATACGTGCCGTAGCCTTCCGCGCCCAACCAGCGCGCCAGGATCAACTGCCACGCGAATAAGACGCCCTTCGACGCGATGTTCGAGAGCGCCAGGGCGGTCGCGTTGCGGGCAGCGCGTTTCGCCGTACCGGACGAGAATCCATCGGCGGTAGGCCCGTCGATCACGTCAGGCGGCGGCGTGCTGAGGGACGTGTCAAGTTCCATGCGAAACCAGGGCTTACCCGTCCTGTAAAAAGTCGTCACGGATCGGGCTGAATGTATCGACCAGCCGCACGCGATCCGTCAGCGTCTGGATGCAGTGCGGCACGTCCGGCGGCACGGCGACCAGGTCACCCGCTTCCAGGTGGAACGGTTCGCCATCCACAAAAAAGATCAGCTTGCCGCTGGCGACATACGTGACCTGTTCGTGCGGGTGGGAATGCGGCGCGTCCGGCCCGGCAGCGGGGCCGTCCTCAAAATCGATCACGACGACCATCAGGTGATCGGTATGCGCCAGGTAGCGGGTCCGGCCCGGCGCGATCGTGTCCGGTGCGGTGCTGGCTTGTTTTACAATTCCCATTCGTTTACCTCTTTCGGGCTTGTGGTTCGTCGCTGGCGGCGCGACGGCGTTTCCATCGCGGATTCATACACATCGACCATCTGGACTACGACCTGCGGCCACGTGTACCGCGTGTGGACCAGTTCGCGCGCGCGCTGCCCCATACTAGCGCGGCGCTGCCGGTCGGTCAACAGCGTGCGCAGCGCGGCGCTGAGCGGTTCCACCGCGCGCGGGACGACCAGCCCGGCCCCGGCTTGTTCGACTTCGGGGAAGTGGCAGCCGGGCGTCAGCAGCACCGGCAGGCCGCACGCCATCGCCTCTAACACGGCCATCGAGAAGCCTTCGCCGTCGGCGGGCAGTGCGAAAAGGTCGGCGGCGGCCAGCGCCGCGAGTTTGTCCTGCCCGTTTAACAGCCCGGTGAAGATCACGCGTCCGCCCAGGTTGTACTGGCTGACCTGGGCTTCCAGCGAGGCGCGTTTGCCTTCGTCCGGCCCGACGATCAACAGCCGCGCATCCGGCGCGTGTTTGATAGCTTCGGCAAACGCCGGGATCAATAGCTGCACGCCTTTGCGTTCGTGCAGCCGCCCCAGAAAAAGCACCACCGGCCCGTCGCCTAACTTCCACAAAGCGCGGAACGGTTCGGCAGACGGCAGCGCGGCGAAATCCTGGGCGCGGATGCCGTTGGGCACCACGCTGCACGCGACGTGTACGTTGTTGTTGGACCACAACGAACGCACCTGTTCCGCTTCGGTGCCAGTCAAGGCCACCACGCGATCAAACCGCTTCAGCAGCGTGCGTGCAAACAGCATATCCCACGCTATTTTCACGCTGCGGCGTCCGGTGGTGTAGGGCAGGGTGCCGTGTGGCGATACGATCAGCGGCACGCCGAGTTTGTTCGCCAGCGGGGCGATGCGCAGGTTCTCGACCGTGCGCAGCTCGTGGCAGTGGACCACGTCGATCTCGTGCTCGCAGATCAGGCGGCGGGCCAGCCGCGCCAT
>CAYMTN010000157.1:0-12983 GCA_964393335.1 uncultured Anaerolineaceae bacterium | reverse complement strand
CCCGCCGCCTCGCCACCGACCTCGACGCGCTGGGCGCGGACGTGTGGATCGACGTAGACGACATCCCGCCCGGCGTCAAGTGGAGCACCGCCATCCAGCAGGGACTGGATACGTGCGACGTGATGCTGCTCATCATCTCGCCGGAGTCGATGGGATCGCAGAACGTCGAAGACGAGTGGCAGTATTTCCGCGACGAAAAAAAGCCGATCGTGCCGATCATGTGGCGGCCCACCTTCCCGATCCACTTCCAACTGCGGCGCATCCAATACGTTGATTTTAACGGGCAGACCTATGACGTCGCGCTCGGCCAGCTTCGCGCGCGCCTGTTTGCGGACGAAGACAGCGGCGAGGTGCTGCTCCCGCTGTCGCCACCCACGACTGCACCCGGCGCGATCACGCCCGGCAGCGCGCGCCAGCTCGTCACCAGGCTGGAGTTATCCGGCCACCGCGACAGCGTCAAGGGCGTGGCGTTCGTCCCGGATGGATCGCTGGTCGCCACCTGCGGCGAGGATAAAAACGTCCGGCTGTGGTACACGGCCCGCAAAAAACGAATGCGCGCCTTGATCGGCCACGAAAAACCGGTCAACGCCGTCGCCTTCAGCCCCAGCGGATCGTTCCTTGCGTCGGCGTCCGACGATCGCACCGTGCGGTTGTGGCACGTCGGCAAGCGGTACTGCATCACCGCGCTGCACGGGCATACCGCCAGCGTGACAGGAGTCGCCTACAGCCCGACCGAGACGATTCTCGCGTCGGCCTCCGAGGATGGCAGTCTGCGCCTGTGGGACGCTCGCACCCGCCAGTTGATCGCTGCCTGGGACGCACACAGCGCCCCGGCCAACGATGTGGCGTTCAGCCCGGCGGGCGACGTGCTGGCATCCGCCGGGAGCGATGGCAGCGTGCGCCTGTGGACTGTGAATGCTCCCGCTGAACGGCGCGAGTTGGCCGCTATCAGCGTGTCCGGCGGCGCGCAGCGCATCGCGTTCAGCCCGGACGGGTCGCTGCTGGCTGTGGCCCTGAACGGCGATGGCCTGCTGCTGTGGGACATGCTGACACACAAACTCCTCAGCACGGTTTCGTATGCGGATTACAACGCCAACTGCGTGCGCGGCGTGGCGTTCAGCCCGGACGGCGACCTGCTGGCGATGGCCTCGCTGGATGGCGCGGTCCGGCTGTGGAAGGTGGCCAACCTGGCCGCCGGGCAGACAGGCCGGGCGTTGCGCGTGCTGCGCGGCCACGAAGGCGGCGTGACCGGCGTGGCATTCAGCCTGGACGGGCTGCTGCTGGCATCCGCCTCGCACGACGGTACGGCGCGGCTGTGGGCCGTCACCTCCAAGCGATGACACGCGCGGGTGACGTGATCGTGATCGGCGGCGGCGCGGCGGGCTTGATGGCGGCGGGCCGGGCGGCCCAACAGGGCGCGGCGACCCTGCTGGTCGAAAAAATGGACCGCCCCGGACGTAAGCTCCACATCACCGGCAAAGGTCGCTGCAACCTGACCAACATCGCGCCGCTGGACGACTTCATTACCCACTTCGGCCCCGGCGGGCGTTTTTTGTATACCGCCTTTCACCGCTTTTTTAACGCCGACCTGGTCGATTTTTTCCACCAACTCGGCATGCAGACCGTCACCGAACGCGGCGGGCGCGCCTTCCCGGCCAGCAGCGACGCGGGTGAGGTCGTCACGCGCCTGGAACAGTGGATCGCACGCCAGCGTGTCACTGTTTGGACCGGGGCGCGTGTTGACCGGCTGCTGATCGAAAATGGGGCCGTGCGCGGAATCCAGCTCGACGATGGCCGCTGCCACTACGCCGGGGCCGTGGTCGTGGCAACCGGCGGCGCGTCCTATCCCGGCACCGGCTCAACCGGCGACGGGTACCGGCTGGCCGAAGCAGCCGGGCATACGATTGTGCCCATTCGCCCGGCGCTGGTCCCGCTGGATACTGCCGGGAACGACGCCGCGCGCCTCGAAGGGTTGAGCCTGCGCAACGTCAGCGTAGCGCTGTGGATCGAGGGGACCCAACGGGCGGAAGCATTCGGGGAAATGCTGTTCACGCGCCAGGGCGTATCCGGCCCGGTGATCCTGACGCTGAGCAAACAGGCCGTCGATGCCCTGCGCGACGGGTTACGCGTGCGCCTCGCCATCGACCTCAAGCCCGCGCTGGACGAGCAGCAGCTTGACGCGCGCCTGCTGCGTGACCTGGACGCACATGGCAAAAAACAGTTTCACACGCTGCTCAAGGGACTGCTGCCGCGCACGCTGATCCCGGTCTGCGTGGACCATGTTGGCATCCCCGCCGACAAACCCGCTCACCAGATCACAACCGGGGAACGCCAGCGGCTGCGGCTGTGGCTCAAGGATTTCCGCCTGGACGTCACCGGCCACCGCCCGCTGGCGGCGGCTATCATCACCGCCGGGGGTGTCGATACGCGGGAGGTCGATCCGCGTACGCTGGAGTCGCGGCTGGTCAGCGGCCTGTACTTTGCGGGGGAAGTGCTCGACATCGACGCGGATACCGGCGGCTATAACCTGCAAGCCGCGTTTTCGACCGGCTGGCTGGCCGGGACCAGCGCGGCGGCCAGCGTCACCGGGAATCAGTAGGTCAGCGATGCTTTGCTGCGCGTTTTTTGCAATTCGTTATCAGGCACGCGCCGATCCAGCAGGTCCAGCGAAATATCGATCACTTCGCGCGCCTCGTCGGGCGTCGTCGTGCCGATGGTGACCATGTCCTGCGCGCGGATCGTGCTCCACACGAACGCCAGCCCGACCACCGGTTGCAGTTTGCCCGCCGCCAATGGTTTGATCGTCATGACCGGCTTGTGCGCCTCGCGGATGATGGCCATCACCCAGTCCACTTCGATCTGCATCAAAAAGCCCAGCGCATTGTACAACTGGATGTACGTTTCCACGTCCGCGCCCTGCTGATCGGCGTAAATCACCGATTCCGGCATGTGCGTCGAGAGGCCGGGGATCATGCCGCGCTCGCGGATCAGGCGCGTGTAGCGGTCCAGGTCGCGGATGCGGCCCTGCATCCGGTCGAGCAGCGCATCGGTCACGCACTGGTGCGGCAGGCAGAACGTCGCGCCCATCGCCGCCGCGCGATCCAGCACCGCTTCGGGATCATCTTCGGGCGGGCCGCCCGGCGTGATGTTGAAACTCGGCGTCAGGATGCGGATCATGCGCCGCCCGGCGCGGTCTTCCGCCTCGCGGACGGCCTCTTCCAACAGCGGCGACAGCGGGGCCATCACGGCATCGACGCCGCGCTCCAAAAACACGGCCAGGATCGCGGCGATGCGTTCGCGGCTCTGGTAGTCGCGGATGAACTTGTCTTTAGCCAGCGACGTATGCGAATAGCCCAGGAACCAGTTCGTCCCGGCGATCAGGCGCGGCAGGCTGACCCCACCGACGGTTGTACGCGGAAATTCGGCCATATGCGATGCTCCTTTGGTGTGCGCGGTGTTGGGATTTAGATTGCCAAATCGAGAGGCAAATCACTGATATCCCGTAATCGGTTACCATCGATCATTGCCGTCAACATCTCTAGTTGGTCCTCACTGACTTCCTCAACGGCTTTGTACAATTCCGATAACGCGAAATGGTAAACACAATCGAGATCCCCAGTACCTAAAGCCAATGATGCCAAGCGCGTTGGCAAAGGCTCGGCGGTAACAGCAGCAATTCGAGGCGTATGTCCTTTTCGGTTACGAATCAGGTTTAACGCTTCCGTTCTGACATTTTGCGAGCGGTCACTACGAATTGTCCATTTGCACGATATGCTGGCATGTAAAAGAGGGACGTTTTCGGAACGGTTTACAGCGCGAAGGGGCGAATATTGGCAGCTTGATTCGTCAACTATGACGTCGCGTATATTTATTTCATCGTCAAGCAGCGGCAGTCGTGTAACTACGATATCAGGTGTGACCAGATAATCACTGCCCAGGGCAGAAGCCAATTGGGCATTTTGATTCAAGACAGCCTGCACATACGCCAGATGCTTGTATTGTTCAAATTGTGCGATAGAGCTTCCGACTCCAAAAATCCACTGACCGGGTCTCAAATGATGGATTAATGTAAACGCATTTTCCAGAAAATTCTTTGTAAGCTGCTCAAACAAGGTTCCTTTGCTCTGTCCGGCAATGGTTTCGGAAGCAACCGGACTTCCAAGCTGTTCAACAACTAATGTGGAAATAGCTTTACTCGCCTTACTGCTCACATCGGCGATGTTAGGAACACCACTGGTAACCCGCAGCACTTCTTGGCAAATATCGGCATGATATTGACGTCGCAGTTCCGTAATACTCATTTTTCCCTCTCCGGCTTGACAAATCCGATAACATATTCTTCATGCATTCGATTCTCTATTTGCGTATTTTTTCCTCTGTTACGGCGTACCGGAAGCATCCGCCTATCACGATCAAGTTGCCTAACCCCTACAAAAGGCACTCTGAACCCGACTTCCGCTCCAATTTCCATCAAACATGCATGAGTCATGGTATCTATGCCTCGTAAGGTCGAACTACCCACTACGACAATCGCTGCCTTGCCCGGTTTTAACACCCGATGCATCTCGGATAATGCGCGAGACATTTCAGAATAATACCGTGACAATGCATTGGCTTTTTTCTGATCCTCCCTGGCCACCGCTGCGATAATTACACTAGTATGAGGCGGCAACAACTCGAGATGGATATCACTCACAGTCTCTCCCCCTATATATTTTTTTCTTATCTGCGACAATGTTTGAATAGGGTAATCAAACCAAACCAATGAGAATTTATGTGCACGCATATAATCTATCGCATTCGAAGGATAAGGGGGTGATGTGACGATTAGATCAACTAGATCATTCCTCAAGGGAAGGGCCTGCACATTCCCGCAACTTAAGACGGGATGAACCGCCATTGGTGGCAATGAATCCAAACTCTTAAGGTTCTGCCTCAATCGTTTTTCATATTCTTTGAAGGCCGATCTATAAGGTTTGTCTCGCACTTTATGGGGGCGCGTATGAGCCAAATCCAGCGCCATCGACACTCCCCCCGATTTTGTGATAATGACTGATGAAACTGTCAGTTCGAGAAATGCCCGTATCGGAATACTTTCAATTAGCTCGATTTCTATCAGCAACGCCAGCAGTTCAATTTGAGCATCGGGATGAAACCAGTAATCAATGAACTCTCGTGTCTTGGGATCAAATCGATAGAATTTCTGTTGTTGTAAGATTTCTTTATGCTCTTGCGCGGTTTGTTTTGCCCGTTTTAGGACCTGAAGACCCAAACGCGCCACTTCAACGGCAGGACTCACGGTTGTCTTTACATTGCACAAACGTAATGCCAGGGGATCAATGTCAAATCCAATGGCATTTCTCTTGGCAAGCAGTGCCTCCAATATTGTGGTTCCCGATCCCATCATAGGATCAAGTACAACATCTCCGGGCCTAGTTAGACCATTTATGAACTTTCGGGGCAGTTGAGGGGGGAATTTGGCAGGAAATGCGTGCAAATCGTGCGTGAAATCTCGGCTAGAACTGGTGTGAAAATCCAAATCAGTGGAAAGCAACTCCACCAATCTCGATTCATAGGATGTAATATTCGCGATCCGTTTTCTTTGAAATCCCGCTGTGTTGGCATAGTCCGGCTGGTTATATTCCGCTTCACGCATCTCGGTGCCTTCTGTCTCAATTTACGCAATAATGAAATGCCCCCGCGCACGCTACATTATAACAGGTAAACACTGCGATTAGTGAGACGAATCGCTTCTTCTCACTCAAACCTGTGCTACAATGCGGGTATGGCGCACGTTCATAGTAGCAGGAAGGTTCGTCGTCATGGCTCCGCACCCCGAACCCGCATACCGGCGCTTGCTGCGTGACGGCGGTTTTCCGGCGCGTGTCCGGCAGGCGCAGGCCGCGCTGAAAGACTGCGACCTGTGCGCGTGGGCCTGCCACGTGGACCGCACGCGCCAGACCGGATTCTGCGGCACCGGCACCGAGGCGATCATCAGCAGCGCGTTCCCGCACATGGGCGAGGAAGACCCGCTGCGCGGCTGGCGCGGCTCCGGCACCATCTTTTTTTCGCGCTGCAATCTACGCTGCCAGTTCTGCCAGAACTATGAGATCAGCCAGGGCGGCGACGGTCGCGCGGTCAGTGCCGACGAACTGGCTGGCGTGATGCTGCGGCTGCAAGCGCTCGGCTGCCACAACATCAACTTCGTATCGCCCAGCCACGTGATCGCGCCGATCATCGCGGCTGTGTCCCGTGCGGCCCAGCATGGGCTGCATATCCCGCTGGTCTACAACACGGGCGGTTATGATTCGCTGGCCGGGCTGCGCCTGCTGGATGGTATCATCGACATTTACATGCCGGATATGAAATACGCCGATGAAACACTCGCGCAGCGCTATTCGAAAGTGCCCGATTATCCGGCGCACAACCAGGCCGCCGTGCGCGAGATGTACCGCCAGGTCGGTGACCTGGTGCTGGATGGCGACGGGATCGCCGTGCGCGGGCTACTCGTGCGCCACCTGGTGCTGCCGGATGACATCGCCGGGTCGGCGGCTATCGTGCGTTTTCTGGCCGAGGAAATCTCGCCACACACCTACATCAACGTCATGGGCCAATACCACCCGGCGTGGCGCGTCCGCGAGCAGCAGATCGCGCCCCTCAACCGCCCGGTGGGCCGCGATGAAGTCGCCATCGCCAAAGATATCGCCCGGCAGGCTGGCCTGCGCCTGGACGAGCGCCAGGGCTGGTTCGCCCGGCTGTTATAGAATCGACTGTGTCGCAAAGGAGGCGCGCAGATGGATTACCAGTATATTGGCGTTGTGACGCATTTTTTTGACCGGATCAGTGTGGCCGTGGTCCGGCTGGAAGACGAGCTGTATCTTGAAGATTGGGTGCTGTTCGAGGGGCCGCACACCGGTCTGGAACAGCAGGTGCTCTCGATGCAGATCAACTACCAGCCCATCGAGCGCGCGATGCCCGGTCAAGAAGTGGCGATGAAGGTCGATGAGGCGGTGCGTTCCGGCGACCAGGTCTTTCTGATCGTAGAATAAGCCCGGTGGCTGCCGGTCGTTCAGCGGATGTCTTTCGCGCCCGCGAACCCTTCAATGGCACGGCGCGGGCCGGTACCTTCGTCGCCCATGTCTTCGTCGGCAAACCGGTAATCATTTTTACGGACGTACTCGGTCAGATCGCGCTGAAGCGCCGCCCAGATGGTCTGCTGCGCCGCCAGCAGAGTCGCTTTGGCCGTGTGATGACCGCCCTGATCGAGCGCCTGCCGCAAATGGGGCAAACATAACCCTGCCGAACGGCCCAATGCAGCCGCAAATTCCGGCTGCTCGAGGTGTTCCAGCAGGTTGCGTACAATATGTTCTTCGATAATGTCACGGTGCTGGCACGCCGGGCACGGCGCTTGCGGTTTGAGCGCGCTGATCGCCTGGCTGACCTGCCGCCGCCCGCTGTCCGGCGCGATCTCACCCATATCTTTGAGCAGATTTCGAATCAATCCTTCGTACAACACGGCGATCCCCAAGGCGCTGGCGTTGATCTGTTCCAGCGCGTGCCAGGCGTGCGTCGTACAAAATCCACGCGCCGCGCGGACCGCCATGTGTGTCGGCGGCTTGTTGACGTATTCGTACACCAGGCTGCCCAGGTAACCGTGTACGCTGTCGGCTGTCAGACGGCACACCGGGCAGCCGGACAGTTCGAAGGCTTGCAGAAGTTCATGGGCGCGTGACGATAGTTTCATGGAGTCGTGTCTCATATACGATCCGTGCGTTGCCCGCCGATTATACCGCACGCGGCCCGCTGCATGGGCAGCCGATCAGCCCGGCGAGAGGGTGAGTGGTTCACAGGGCAGAGGCTGCTTCCTCATGCGATTCGGCGGGTCCGACCGGTGGGCCGCCCCGGCCAAACGGATATTGCGAACTCCGGCAGGTTCGGGTAAGATACTGCCAGACTGTGGTGCGGGCATGGTGTAGCGGTAACACTACAGCCTTCCAAGCTGTTATCACGGGTTCGAGCCCCGTTGCCCGCTTTCGAAACGTCCGGAGACTCTGGACGTTTTTTTCAAGTAGGGGCCCGTAGCTCAGCGGTTAGAGCAGCCGGCTCATAACCGGTCGGTCGCAGGTTCGAATCCTGCCGGGCCCACTAATTTTGAGATGAAACGAACCAGCGCCCAGATCGCTGGTTCGTTCGTTTTGGGCAGACCGGCCATCCGGCATACGTGCCGGTTGCGCGCCGTCTGTGATATGATGATCTCGGAGAGATTCCACCAACGAAGACAAAACGAGCGTGCGAACGAGTTGAACAGACGCAGAACCACCAGTACCCCTGGAGGAGAGTATGAGGCAACATTGGCTTTTTCTGGCAGCGAGTCTTGGGCTGGTGCTGGCAGGACTGGTTCTCGGCAGCGCAGCAACGGCAACCGGACAATCCGCCAGCACGGCATCCGGCACGGTCGTGGATGAAACGGGTGATCCGGTCGCCGGGGCGGTCGTTCGCATCCAGACCACAGCCTCTATGACGCAGTCGGATGTGGACGGGACGTTCGTGTTGGAACTGCCGGGCGAAGGCGCGTACCCGCTCACGACCTGGGCATCCGGCTACTACTGCGTGGGGCCGGTCGAAGCGTCACCGGGCCAAACCGGTATCCGGTTGGTCCTGATCGCGCACAGCGCGGCGGACAACCCGGATTACGAGTGGCTGCCTTCGCAGTACCATCCCGGAGAGGGCGAGAACCAGGGATGCAGCCAATGTCACAGCCGCGAAGGGACGGACATACGCTTCACCCTGCCCGTCGATGAGTGGCGGCTGGATGCACACTCGCAGGCGGCGGTGAATCCGCGCTTCCTGACCATGTACACCGGCACGGACGTGGACGGAAACCAGAGTCCGGCCACCCGCTACGGGTACAGCCGTGATTATGGCCGCTTCCCACTGCGTCCCGATCCATCCCAGCCCTACTACGGCCCCGGCTATAAGCTCGACTTCCCCGCTACTGCCGGGAACTGCGCCGCGTGTCATGCCCCTGTGGCGGCGATCAACGTCCCCTACAGCACCGATCCGACCGGGGTTTCCGGCGTTGGCGCGGAAGGGATCGCGTGCGATTTCTGCCACAAGGTATGGGATGTTTATCTCAGCCCCACGACCGGCCTGCCCTATGCCAACATGCCCGGCGTGCTGTCGATTGAGTTCCGCCGCCCGCCGGAGGGACATCAGTTTTTTGCCGGGCCGTATGATGATGTTGCGCCCGGCGAGGATACCTATTCCCCGCTGCAAACCGGGAGCGCGTTCTGTGCCGCCTGCCACTTCGGGACCTTTTGGGACACGACCATCTACAATTCCTTTGGCGAATGGTTGGATAGCCCGTACAGCGATCCCGACGCCGGGAAAACCTGCCAGGACTGCCACATGCCGCCGCTGGGAGCTACACGCATCGCCAACACCGAACAGGCCCAGGCACGCGACCCGGCGACTATCTTCAGCCACCGGATGCCTGGCGCAGCCGACGAAAACCTGCTGCAAAACACCGCCGATCTGACCATGACGGCGGAGCAGGCCAACAACCAGGTGATCGTTACGGTCGAGGTGACCAACACGCAGGCGGGGCATCACATCCCCACCGATTCGCCGCTGCGCCAGATTTTCGTCGTCGTGACGGCCACCGATGCGCAGGGTAACACCCTGTCTCTGGTCGAAGGCCCGACCCTACCGGACTGGGCAGGCGATCTCCAGGGCACGCCGGGCGTCTATTTCGCCAAGATTCTTCAGGAGATATGGACCGAAGTCACGCCGACGGGGGCCTACTGGAGTCCGACACGAATTCTGGAGGACACCCGGCTGCCAGCCCTGGAAACCAACACGTCAGCCTACACCTTTGCCGTCCCAGCAGGCGCGGGTCCGGTGACGGTTGACGCGCGCCTTATCTTCCGCCGCGCATTCTATGATCTGATGCAGCAGAAGGGATGGGATACGCCGGACATCTTGATGGAACAGGCCAGCGCCGAAGTCCAGGGATAAAGCGTGACGCCAGATGGTCCCGGCTGGTCCGGGGAGCGAATCCGGTCGCCGGGGGGCCACCGTATCGACGCCGTACCGCCGCGTGCCCTGTCTGGAAACGCCATTGGGATGCAGCCCGCCCAGAACATGAATCACTGGCGCGCGCTGCATGGGCCGAGCCCCTTGCCAGCAGCACATACGAAAAAACAGCCGCCCGGATGGCCGGGCGGCTGTTATGATTACGGCACGACGCCAGCGCGCTAGAAACCGGGCACTACCGACAGATCGGTGATCGTGATGTTCGGCGTGACCAGAAAATCCGCGATCCAGCCGGTAAACAGCGCGTTTTCCACCTGCACCCAGTCCCCGGCGGCGTTACGGCCTGTCGCCGCAAACTCCACGCCATTACTCAGCACGTCGAGCACCGTATAGTCCTCGCCCGGCCCGCTGCGCAAGTTGACAGTGCCGGTCGTGCGCACCAGGACACGCGGCCCCGGCGGGAATGCGACCGGTAGGGGCGTTCGCGTGCGAGCCACCGGCACGACCAGCGGCAGCGTCTGGATGCAGTCAACCGGCGCTGCCGACACGTCTGTGCGGCTGTCAGACAGGCACAACTCGTTGATCAGCGCGCCGGTAGTCACAACACGCAGCGGCACGCGCAGTTCGATCACGCGGCCAACCGCCATCGCGCCATCCGGCACGGGAATACGCGCCTCATCGCCGGGGAATACAATATCCGTTGCGGCGCTCGTGAGCGACAGGGTCACGTCGGTTTTGCCATCAAACGTGTTTTCGATGCCGAGCGTAACACGAACGGCGGGATTCGGCGGTTCGGTCGTTTCGACCAACAGGTAGAGATACCCATCATCACGGAAAGCGCGCACATTCGTGATGTCGTAACGGTCCACGAACGCGTCGGCTGTCCCGTCCGTGATCAGCGGGGTAAGCTCCGCCCACTCGCCGGCGTCGCCGTCAAGCGCCAGCCACGTATAGCCGCCCGGCAGAGCGGGCCAGTCTTCGACCGGGCGTTCGAGCAGCCAGGCCACCATCCGCTGCGCCAGCACGTAATTCCCAAGATGCAGCGGATCGCCGTTCTGGTCGGTCACCAGGCCATACTCATTGAGCAGTGATTCCGAATCGCCCAGCAGGACCACGCGCGATTTCAGGCGTGTGTTTTCGCTCAGCGCTCCAATGAACTGGTGCCCGATGGTGTCTGTCCCGATGTTGAGTTCCAGCGGCGCGGCCTTATCGCCGGTCTTGAACACATTGGAATTCGTTTCGCCGTACCCCGATTCGGTATACAGCAGCGGCACGGCATTCATACCTGGCACCAGCGGAAAAACCGTCATCGAACGTGCGCCCCACACCAGCACCGGCAGGCCAAACGACGCCAACGGATCGAATACGGGGTGCTGCACCACGTTTTCCGAATAGCTCGGAAAGTAGGTCGTCGTCTGGTCTACCAGTGAATCTATAGTGAACCAGGGCTGCACCAGGAGGTTATTTTGGAGATCGATGCCGAAAAAACCTGCCAGCAATCCCACCAGGCCGGAACTCGCAGTTTCCGTCTTGGTGGCGCTGCTGCCTTCCCCGCGCATCGTTTTCAAGTTGTTCGGATCAAGCGTTATCAGCAGGTTGTTGCCGCGTACTACGTGCGTCCACAACCGCGCGATCTCGCCGATATTCAGCGTAGCGAGCGGGCGCACCAGCACCACCACCTGTGCGTCGTCCGGCAGAGGATACTGCAACCCCAACCAGCGGGTTCGTGCCCCTTGATCCCGGAACATCTGCTCCAGCCGGGTGACACCATCCGGTCCCGGATCGAGGGTAGACGCCGCTTTCAGCCGTGAGTCTTCGATAAACACGACCAGCGGCCCCTGCTGATCCTGGGCATAGCCGGGGATCGCCGGTACGATTACGAACAATACCAGCGACAGTACAATCAGACCCAGACGCCATCGTCGCATAAGAGAGCCTCGTTATTCCGCGCTCAAGGAGCCGCTTCACCTTCTGTGGGCACAGGCGTAGGAGTAGGCGAAGGGGTGACGGTTGCCGTCGCTGTGGGTCCCGGCGTGGGGAAGACCAGCGGCCCGCCCGGCGTATCCAGCAGCCAGGTCACGGCATTGATCAAAAAGCGTACGTTATCCGGGTACAAAAACGATCCGCTGTACGACGGTGACGTTTGCAGCCCGCCTCCGTTCAGGGCAAAATCCAGGTCGCCCAACAGGACGATGCGCGTGCCCAGCGTATTGTCTTGCAGCGCAGCTGCTACCGGCAGTGGCGCGCGCGCTGTATCTTCGCCGATGTCGTAGGTAACCCGCCCGGTCTTCTGATAATCGGCGTAATCCACTTCACCGTAAAACTCAGGTAAAGAAAACGCCAGGGCCGTCACCTGCGATTCGCTGGGCGCTTCGTCAATAGCCAGCGAACGGCTGCCAAAGAAGGTCAACGACGCAAGCCCTGCCGTGATAGGATGCTCTGCATTGAGGTCGGCAGTCGTAAACTGGTCGATCAACAGGGGCGCATCGAACGGCGGCGGGGGTGTATTGGTCGGCTCGCCTTCTTTGACCTTGGCTGGCTCCAACTGAATGGTCCGCATTTCGCCTTCGGTGACGACCAGGTCATCTTCGGGTTGCAGGCCCAGGTCGGTCCACATCAGGTTGAACAGGCCGAATTTCCCCGGTGACTGCATCGTATCATCGGCCATGACCAGCAGGCGACCACCTTCCTGCAAATAGGCCCACAACCACGCGGTCTGTTCCTCTTCCAGCGACTTGACCGGATTCGCCAGGACGATCAGGTCCGCATCCGGTGGGACACCATCGCGCCATTCAAGCGTATACAGGTCCGCCCCCAACGCCTCTAACATCCCGGCAAAGCGGGACAGCCCGCTGTCGCTGCGGTCAAAGCGGTCGGCCTCTAAGGAACCTGTGGTGAAATAGATGTGGTAACCGTCCAATCGGGGCGCATCTTGCAGCAAATTATCG
>CAYMTN010000156.1:0-12987 GCA_964393335.1 uncultured Anaerolineaceae bacterium | reverse complement strand
CTGTATCATGAGAAGGTACTCGAATAGATTTTGTCGTCTACTCAAGAGTGCTTTTTCATGCCTCATCAGTCAATTCTTCACCACTACCCATCGTCGTCTCTCGTAATAGTGATCGACAGTCATCCAAAAACGCCCCGCTGGCGCGGGATTCTTTCCCGTGATATAAATCACTATCTGTTAAACAGCCTGGATATAATGCGGGTATCCAGAAGGAGAAAAAAATGGCACGCCGTTTGACGCTCGTCATTACGTTGGTAGCTTTTTACATTGGCGTTTTCGCCGTACCCCAGGCATCCGCCCTCACGCCCGGTAACGTAAACATCACCATGGATTGTGACGGATTCTCCGGCACGGCTGGCGTCATGTTTGACCGTGAGAATCACGGTGACAGCGTTTCAGAATCGTGGCGCGTGGTCGCACGCGACGGGTCAGGCACCACGATCTACAGTACCGCTACCCTGACAACCACCTACACAGCCTTACCATTTGGTCCCGTCGAGATCGTCGCCATCCTGGACTTCTTCTACGGGACGGCCTGGCAATCCGCCCCGCAAACCAATCCCATCACGATGACCATCTACAGCGTAGCAGGCACCGATTCATCCGGCGCGCCGGTCGGGGAGGAGTCCTACATGCTGGCGCAAGGCAGTTGTGCCGATCTGACAGTCACGGTGCCGGTTGCCGGCTGTGACGTGCTGGTCGATATTCCTTCGACAGCCGTCGTCGGGCTGTTCGTGGCCGATGCCAACCTGTACTGGGCACCCGGCAATCTCACCGATCCACTGGCGACCATCACCGCAGGCAACACGGCCTGGGTGCTGGGCAAAGATGCCAGCGGCGGCTACTACAAGATTTTGTGGGTGTGCAAGTTCTATTGGGTCCCGGTCGGCACGATGGCACCCAATCCGGATGCCGTGTGGAACAGCACGCCGCTGCCGGCAGAAGTCGTCAAATAACCACCTGACGCTGGTGTCCGCCCGTTGATTGGCCTGCGCCCTCGACTCGATTCCGCATGAGCCGGGGGCGTGCTGGTATCCTGCCTGTCACACGCCGTCCGGCAGCAGACCCTCGTCGGGCCGGACGACCGACGGCGGATCGTCTGGCGGCGCGCCGGGAGTCGCCGCCCGGCTGGCCGCGCCGGGCCGCACGTTTGGATCGTGGATGAACTGCGCGTCCGCGTCCGGCGGCAACTCGAGCGTATGCCCGGATGGGAACGTGATGCGCGTGCCATCGTCGCGGCGCTCAAGCGTGACGCCGTGCTGCGTCCAGGTCATGGCTTCGCCCGCAAAACAAAACGGCCCGGTCAGCGCCACCGATCCGCGATCCAGCACATACGCGCCAAACAGCCGTGCGAACCAGTCCCACGAAACCGCGCCTTCGAACGCGTCCGAATCGCCCATGCCTTCCCCCGTGTCGGGGTTGTACAGCGCGCGGAAGGCTTGCTCCGTGCCCAGACTGCGCGCCTGCGCCCGCATCAGCCGCGTGAACAGGTCCGCCGCCTCGCGCGTGCGGCCCCGGTCGATCAGCGCCCAGGCCAATCGGGCATTCCACGCGGGCCACAGGCCGCCGCAACCGTTTTGGTGTGACGCGTCATAGACCGGGCTGCTCGCCGGACAGCCGGAGATGCCGTATTCGCGCCAGTACTGGTCGGGATCGGTCAGCATGGCGATCACCCGTGCGGCGCGCTCGTCGTCCAGTGCGCCGGACCACAGCGGCACCAGCAGCGACTGGTCGTGCAGCGACAGATTGACAGTGTTCACCTCGACCTTAAACACGCGGCTCAACCCGCCGAATCCGAGATGCGTGATCGTGCCCCATACCGTGCCGGTTGTGGCCGATCCCATGCCGCGATACCAGTTGAACGCCCCGGCAGGGATCGTCTCGTTGGTGGGCTTACCGTCCGCGCCGATGCCTTCAATCGTGCAGCTCAGCGCCGGTTTGCGGCTCAACCCGCCGACCACGCGCAGGATCAGGCGGCTGGGTTGGGCCAACGTGGTACGCTCGTTCAGCGCTTCGTCGCCCTTACCCGTGAAGACCACGTCCCCCGACGGGCAGGCGTGCGAATCCCGGTCCCGGTAATGGAACACGCCGCGATCCTCGTCCCAAAATTCGCCCAACGCCGCGATCAGCGCGTCGGCACGTGACCTGACCTCGCGCGCGACGTCGTCTCGTTCCAGAATCTGGCAGATGCGCAGCAGCGTGCGCGCCTCCCGCACCAGGTAGGCGAGCAGGTCCGGCGCTTCGATGGTGCTGATCTCGATGCCCTGCGCCCAACGCCGCGCCTGCGCCAGAGTCGGGCTGTCGGCAAACGCGCCCTGCCCCGCGTGGCTCCATTCCGGCACGCCGTCGCGATCGTGGTCCACGTCACCTTTGAACCAGCGCTCGAAAAACGCCAGCAGCCCATCCAGGCACGCGGCCAAAAAATCCTGGTCACGCGTGTAATGGAACACGGTATAGACCAGCGTGACCAGCAGCGGCGGCGCAAGCACGTTCGCCCGCTGCCCGTCGAGGCCCGGCTTGGCATCGATCCAGCCGTCGTCACGCTGGACGGCCAAAAAGTTCTGCACGACACCTTTCGCAAGGTCCGGCGCAGCCAGCGCCAGCGCCCCGGCGATATGCAGCGCGTCGGGCACCGTCTGGCCTCCCCATGCCGCATTGAACCCGCCGCTGTGCGTGCCCATCACCGCGTAGCCCAGGCCGGTCTTGCGCCCCGTGACAAACGATGGGTGCGGCAGGCTGCCGGTCGCGCCCAACATCGAGCGCAGGACCACTTGCTGGCTCCACGCCAGCGCGAGGTCCCAATCGGCGTGCCCGGTTTCGACCTGCGGCGCAGCGGCGGCCCACTGATCGATGCGTGCCAGGTACGTATCCCAGTCGTCGCGCGCCAGCCACTTGTAGGCCAGCGTCAGGCTGGCGTCCCGGTCCGGCAGGCCCCCCGCCACCCACCGGATCACCACCTCCGCGCCCGGATCGAGCGTCAGGCCCCGGCTGAGGCGGGCGCTGGTCGCGGTCTGATCTGCCCCTTCGAGCACCAGCACCGGCTGTATCGAGTCCAGGCGGCCCAGTTGCAGCGCCACCTGGTTGTTTTCCAGCGTCAAAAAAAACATTTGCAGCGTCTGGCCCTCGCGCGCGACCTGTGCATTCAGGTCGAGGCGCAACGTTTGCGGCTGGTCGCCCGTGTTACGGCACGTCACGCGCCCGCCGACCGCCTGTGATTCCATCGTCCAGAATTCGTAACTGACTTTGATCGCCAGCGTCAACTCAGCGCGCACGCGCAGGTAATCCGGCGCAAATGCCACCAGCACCGGCGGGCTGTGATAACCCTGCGTCTCGTAAATCTGCCGCCTGCCGACCATCCACATCGGCACGAAACGCGCCATCCCGACACGCCCGCCGTAACGCGTTTCCAGGCTGATCGCCGGTTCGTCCGGGCGACCCAGCCGGAGCTGCCACGCCTGATCGTCGGTGTACGTCGTGCGCCCGGTCCGGGCGTCGGCGGCGATGCGGGGTGCCATCGGGTCGGAGTACGTTATGTGCCATTCACGCATAGTTTCCTCGCTTGTTCGGCGTTGTTCGTGGACCGTTTTCCGTAGGTTGTGCCCGGAACACGGTCACTCTAACCATAATACGAATTGAGCCGCAGGGGAAGCATGGTCACCGGGTTGTCGCGGGGTTGTCGGTTTGCTGTCAGGTTGAACGACCACTATACTCACGCTCAGGAGGATGCTTCTATGCGCCGATTTCTCGTCATAGGGTTGGCCGTATGTCTCCTCATACCGGGAATGACACGCGCCCAACACCCCGGATGGCCTGTGGTCCAGCAGTGTGTGGTCGACT
This sequence comes from uncultured Anaerolineaceae bacterium, assembly GCA_964393335.1. Classification (GTDB taxonomy): domain Bacteria; phylum Chloroflexota; class Anaerolineae; order Aggregatilineales; family Aggregatilineaceae; genus CAYMTN01. The sequence goes on along the minus strand of CAYMTN010000156.1, from coordinate 9,150 downwards.
GGCCGTCCGAGAAATTGACGCGCGATCAATGGGATTTCGAAGGAGTCATTTTTATCGAAGACATTGATGGAATACACGCACTCCGCGCGGACTATCCCCCCTATTTCATCGCGTACGACGACGATGCGTCGGCATTTGCCAGCGTGGGTGCATTCTCACCCGACGGACGCTGGTTTGCCTATCCTGCCGGAAGGACATCGGAGTTCGCCACTTTTCGCTACGACACAGCCTACGGCGTAGAGGAGATTCGCATTGTCAGCACCGGTCCGCGCCAGAACATGATTCGTATCCCCTGGCTGGGTGCTGGACTCGGCTACACCGCCCGCGAAGCACTGGACCCGGTGGAATGGATCACTGACTCCGTGCTGTTAGCGCACGGCTGGGTCGATGACGGTGGCGGCCTCATTGACGTGACCACCGCAGAAGTATTACCCTGGGACCAGGAAACCAGGCTGGACACACTCGTCCATTTTTCGCCCGATCTGACACGTGCGATCCATTTCACATACGACGACAATATCCGGCAGGTTTACGACGTCGAGCACGATGCAGTGCTCATCGACCTGGCACCAGCCTATGCGCCGCTGGCATGGCTGCCGGATGCATCCGGCTTCGTGACGACAGTCGCCATCGAGAGCGATCCTGGTCGCCGTGAGCTGGGCATTTTCGACCGTGACGGACAGATGATCGAGATCATCGCGTCAGCGGATAGAATCCGAATCGCCAGCTTCTCCGCCAGTGGAGAAAAACTCGCGTTCACATTAGATGACCGGTTGTACGTCGCAGATTTCGCTGAAAAACGCGTCATCGATTATTGCGTCACAGTGAACGATCAATGGTTCAAAGCGGCATGGGCCCCGGATGGGAACGCTCTGGCATTCGTACCAGACTTCTACCCCGTTCTGCTCAACATAGACACGTTGGAAATTGAGATCCTCAACTATTCGGGGAGTCGTGTTTGGGGCTGGGCCACGCCCCAGCAGTGAGTCCTCCGGCAATCGTCAGCCCGCTGCGAGAAGGAGCCGTCCCGATGCTCTCGTGGATAAACCTGATCACATTGTTCCGCCGCAAAAAGAAGCCGTCCAACGCTGCCCGGTTGAAGCAGGCCCGCTCCGCACATTACCACCGCACGATGAACGAACTTGATCGAGCGACCGAGCAAATCTATGTCTTCTTGAGCAGACCGGAAAATGCGGCTTTGAGAACCAGTATTCTGAACGGAGCGCAGGATTTTGGCAATTACACGGCAGGCCAGGCTCTCATCAAAAAAATGAACCTGTCAATTGCATTTGGGCCAAATTTCTACGATGCCATGCAATACGCCATCTCACGCCTCAAAAAAGATGAGCTGACCCGGCCTACCCCGCCACCCCCACCGGCCCCACGATTCGACGTCGTGCTGACCGACGCGGGCCGCTCATCGATCCGAATCCTGACAATGGTCAAAGACATCGCCAAGATCGGCCTGAAAGAAGCCAGGGACCGGGTAGACAACGTACCGTCCACGATCTTGACCGGCGCTGATCAGGCTGATGCCGAACTGGTGCAGGAGATACTTCAGGATGCCGGTGCAGTAGTGGAACTGATCGCCGCTGAGCCGCAGGACTGATCCCGGCGGGGTGCCTGGGAACTGCTCCACATTACACACCAGCAAGAACCGATCGGAAAAACGCCATGCGGTTCAAGCGCGGGTGGAATGCGGGACTACTGTTTCTGTTCGTGGGGGGCAGCCGGGCCGGCTGCCCCCCACGAACAGCGTGTTTACTGCGACGGCGTCAGCCGCCATGTCCCGCCCTGGCAGTCGCCGCGAATGTCGCCTTCAAAGAACGAGATCGAGTCGTGATACAGCGTGGTCAGGCGGTGCTCACCGGGGCCGCGCATATACTGCCCGTTTTCGACGTAACCGCCCGCGATGTACGTGTAATCGCTGGTCAGCTCAAATTCCGGGGTGATCGCCCAGCCCAACCCGTCGTGGATATCCTGGTGATTGCGCCACAGCTTGCCGAAGCCGCGCCGGGGCTGGTACATGCCTTCCGGCGGGATCAGGTTGGGGTCAATCTCCGGCTCGCCTTCCACGAACGTATCGTTATAACAGAACCAGTCGCCGCTGTTCGGATCGTCGGGCTTCGCCTGCATGACCCATATCTGGAGCGAATGACGCAGCCAGAACATACGCCCATGCTCGAAGACCTGCTCGGCAATCTGCACCGGCGCGATCACGTTGGTCGGGAAAATCTCCGGCTGCGGGGTCGCGGAGGGCAGCGGAGTCACCTGGGGCGTGTTGGTGGCTGGCGGTGTATCAGACGGCTGAACAGTCGCCGGCGGCACGGTCGCCGACGGAAGGGTGACGGTGGGCGTACTGGCTGCCGGTCCGTCGGGCGCTTCAGGTGTGTCCGGCGTTCCGCTCTCGGGTGTGGGCGACACGACGATATAAATCTGGGTGGGCGGCGGGTTATCGTTACAGGCCACCAGGGCCAGGGCCACGAGTAAACCACCCAGCATCAGTACGATTTTGTGCATTGAGGTCTCCGTTCGCGTGCATGTCCCCCATCACAGGTGATACGAGCACCGATTGTAACAAAGGCCGGGGGCGCTGCAAAGCCTGAAACCGCCCGGTTCAGGTCCGCATCGGCCCGCCGCCGAGCAGCCGTCAGCTAAACGGTGTCCAGCGGCTCCTCGACGATGATCGCCTGGTACGTTTCGACTTCCAGGGCCGGATCGCGCCACGCGTCCGGCGGACAGCCCATTTTCTCGGCCAGCAGGCTGAGAAAGATACGCGGATCGGGGTATGACTCCCACACCTGCGGTAAGAAGGTCGCGCGGCGGTTGTCGAGATACAGCGTCACGCCGTCCACGCCGGGACGCAGCTTGTGCAGCAGGTCGGCGGGACCGTCAAACGCCAGCGGCTGCGGCGGCGTCAGAATGCTGATCTCGATGTGCAGGCCGGGCACGTCCTGCGCGCGGACCGGCAAAAATCGCGGATCGTGAAACGCCGTTTGTACCGTCATGTACACCACTTCCAGCGCCAGCGGACGCCGGGCAACCAGCGTGCCCGTACAGCCGCGCAGCCCGCCATCCGCGCGGCGGCGCAGCGTCACAAAACAGGCGCGTTGGGCGACCAGCGCGGGCGGCAGATCGGCGGTGTTCACTGCCGGGGCAGGACGGTTGTCGGTCACCGCTTCGAGGGTCTGGCGGGCCAGGCTCAAGAGCAGCGCTTCTTCGTCATGCGTGTATGTGTCAGACATGATCTTCCCTTCCGCCACGCGCCGCTCGTGCGCCGCGCGTCATGTCCTATTATTGATCCTGGCATATGTTACTAAACTTACCAGTGCGGTTGATAGGCGCTCACGCGTTAGCCTCACCCCTGGCCCCTCTCCATCAAAATGGAGAGGGGAAAAGGGGCCGGGGGTTAAGGGGTAAGGCTTGCGGCGGATGCTCGAAAGTTTAGTCTCTATCCGTAAATTCGTTTTGGTAGGGGCGCTGCTTGCTGCGCCCGGCAATTTAGAGATAGGTTGTTAGCCTTCACTGCGAGTACCAGTCGTGTGATCTCAAGTATACCGGACTTTGACCATTCAGGAAGCGGTCGGTTCGCGCAGGATGGTTAAATACAGGTTAAATAAACTTAACCGTTCCGGCTCAAAACACGGCGAAAAACCAGAGCCATTGACGCATAAGGTTAAGGAATGGTAAAATGCATAAAATAAATTTTAACCGTGATAGGTTTCACCGGAGGACGCAGCGCCATGTCATTCACATTCACCACCGTCGAACCCGGCATCACCCGGTGCTGGCACCAGGGACCGATCACGCGAGAAGACAGCCGCCAACTACGCGCGTTTTTGCAGCACGCCGAAGGGAGCCTGCTGGTCGATCTGTACGATACGCCCATCGACCACAGCGCCCGCGAATACCTGCGCGTGCGTGCTATGCTGCCCGAAACGGCCTTTTTCGGGCCGCCGCTGCCGCGTCTGGCCTGGGCCGACCTGCCCGGCAAACACGTTTACATGCACAAAACGCGGCACTTCGGCACCGAGGCCGAGGCGCTGGCCTGGCTGCGCCGCGACCGGCGCGGCGCGGACACGTTGCAGGACGCGGCGCGATAAGACCATTCGCGGCACGACAAATCCTCGCGGCGCGGTGACCACCCACATTTCGAGAAAGACGCTTACGGGCCGAGTGTGTGGCACACCCACACGTTCGGCTCGACGTATTCACCCCGGTCGGCTTCGCGGTCGATGGTCACCGGGACCAACGCCGCCGGGATCACGTACCGCCCACTTTCCGGAAAACGCATCCCGGCCCACGCTTCCCACTCGGCCACCGTGCCGGTGATCGTCATCGACTGCGGGCAGATTTTGACGAGCTGCGCGCCCAACCGGGCGTGAACCCGCAGCCATGCGTCAAACGGCAGGCCCTCGTCATTTTTCCAGCGGATATAACGCTCTATCGGGATCAGCGGGTAGCGGCTTTTCATGTTCGGGCGGACCGGCGCGATCAGCGAATCAAGGCCGTGCGCGCGTCCGATGGCCTTCATCGCTGCGACCGCCGCCGCGCTCAGCCCGCTGCCCTGGTATTCGCGCGTGATCGTGATCGACAGCGCGCACTGCGTGGTCGGCGCGCGCCCGGCGGCCCGGTCGGCGAATCCCTGTGCGAGCGCCCAGTCCCAGCCCAGGCCGGGCAGGTTCAGCGGGTCACTGGTCCACACCAGCGGCAGGCTGTTGCCGATGGCCATGATAGCCTGCGTGGCCGGTTCAAGCAGTACAAACTGGTAGGCAGGGAAGTCGTGCCATAGCCGCACCCAAAAACGGTCGGCTACCGGGTCGTTGAGCATGAACTCCGGCCAGAGCGGGTTAATCGCCGCGTCGGCAGCGTCGATCAGATCGGGCCGTTCCGCCATACTCACCACCGTAAAATCAGGGAATGTCATGCTCTGCTCCTCACGGTGAAGATAGTCGATCAGCGGGAATACCGGACGCCCTGCGCCAGCAGCGCGTTGTGCAGCGCCAGCCCGCGCGGATCGACGATTCGCTGGCGGCGGATCAGGTGTTTGATCACGGTATCGGCGGCCAACAGCACCGCCGCATCCAGATCGCGGGCCGCCTCTTTGCGCAGCGCCTTGACGCCCTTAAAATCGCGCGATGGTTCGATCAGGTCCGCCAGGTAGACGATCTTCGCGGCGATGTCCATGCCCGGCGCGCCGGTCGTATGCAGCGCGCACGCGTCACGCAGCGCCGTATCGGCCAGCCCGAACTGCTCGCGCGCCAGGTCGTAGGCGACCGCGCCATGCAGCAGCATCGGCACCTGCCGCTCGGCATCCGTGACCGGCAGATCGTGCGCGTCGGCATAGGCCAGCAGCGCGGCGTCATCCCAGTGTTTGGCCGTGTCATGAATCCACCCGGCCAGCCGCACGCGCGTGATCTCGTGCGGCGCGTACCATTCCGCCAGCGCCGCCGCCGTCTCGACCACGCCGCGCACGTGCGCGATCCGCGATGGGTCCAGCAGCGATTCGGCCCACGCGCGGATCACGGCTTCAAGTGGCGCGTGGGCCGCGCAGCCGTCGGGGCTGATCACGCGCAGAATCCCCGGCGTGATCCCGCTCAGGTCGTGCAACCCGTCCGCGAACAGGTGGCGCGCCGCGCCGATCACGACGGTCGGCACGTCATTTTCGGTATGTTTGCGCGTGCTGAGGTCTTCCATGTTGCCGTGATCGCTGGTGATGACGATCAGACCCGCGTCGTCGTCCCAGGCGTCGAGCAAACCGGCCATCACGCCGTCGAACAATTCCAGCACGGCCACGCCGCGCTCGAATGGCCCGCGATGCCCGATCACGTCGGTGACCCAGTGCGAGAAGAACGTAAAATCGCGCTGCATGGCCAGCCGTGCCAACAGCGCGCCCGCCTCCGCCCGCCCGTAGACGGGCGTATCGCTGTAGCCCAGTTCCGCGCGCCAGCCTTCGCCAGTCCAGTCGGGACTCATGGCGGTTCCGGCGTACAGGTCGGCGTCGGTGAAGAGGCGCAGCCCCGCCGATAGCGCCGCCTGCTGGATCGAGGACGGCAGGCGTTTGCCGCTGGCGATCAACTCGTGAAAACGCGGCGGGTAGGCGTTGATCAGCGCGGCGGTGCCGCCGCCCGCGATCACACGCTTGAACACGTTATCCGCGTCGAGAATGGCGCGAACGGCGGGATTCGGACGCGGGCCGTAGTGCTCGCCGATCTCGGCGGGGACGTTGCGCCCGGTGAGGATCGCTGCCTGCCCGGTCGCGCTCTGCGGGCGGCCCGCAAGCCCCAGGCGCGGATCGGTCGGGATGAACAGCGCGCGCCCGGTATCGGTGCGCGACGTGCCGCGCAGCCACTTGTGCCCGCCTGCCAGCGCGTCGAGCGTCGGAGTCTGGGCGGCGGCGAAGGGATTCACCGCCGGGTCGTCGTCACCCAGCCCGATCCCGTCGAGGAAGATCAGCAGCACGCGCGTCACGATTCGTCTCCCAGGCGGCGCAGCGTGTACCACCCGCTCGCGGTGGGTCCGGTGACGTCTTTGCCCAGCGTATAATCGACCACCTCAAACGCCGGGGCGAACAGCGCGCGCACGCCATCCGGATCAAGCCCCATCTGCCGCCGGCCATTGCGGCTGGGGCGCGGCATAAACGCGTACAACAGGACCGTCGCGCCGGGTCGTGCGAGGCGTGCGGCGTGTGATGCGTAAATCGCGCGCTGACCGGCATCCAGGCCGTGCAGGCAGCCGACGTCGATCAGGAGATCAAACAAACCGACGTCCGGCAAAAAATCCCGGCGCGACACGTCGGTGCTGAGGAAGTGGGCCGTTCCCGCCAGCGCATGACGCCGCACCTCGGTCCGCATGGCGGCGCGCGCCTTGACCTGCGCGCGCCGGATCGCGTTTGGCGCAAAATCGACGCCCAGCACGTCCCAGCCACGCAGCGCCAGGTAGATCGACGTGGTGCCCGTGCCGCAGCCGATATCCAGCGCCCGCCCTGGCGCGCGCCCGGCGGACTCCGCCGCTTCGATCCAGGCGACGATCTCCGGCGGCACGATCCCGGAGTCCCAGGGTGTTTCGCCGTGCACGTAGCGCCAGATAAACCGCAGCCGTCGTGGTAGGTAGTGAGTCATGGTGATTGGGTGACCATTCTTCCGTGATGTGCCAACCGCAAAATACACGAACGCGCAGATGGTAGCGCATACAGACTTTAACACGAACGGCGCGCACGTGGTTCGCGCGCGATCATGATTCGCGGGGTTTGGTCGCGGCCAGCACGATCCGTTTGGACGGCATGAGGACCGGGCCATCCGGCCAGCGCGCCACCACGCGAGCGCGGAAGCGGTCGATAAATGGCGCACGCAGGTCGTCCGACAGCCGGTCCGCCAGCCGCGCGGTGAGGTCGCCGGAGCCGCAGCCCAGGTCGATCACACGTAAGCTGGGCCGCACGGCTACTAACGCCATCAGATCGTCAAACGGGGCCGCACGCGCCGCGAACTGGCGGTAGCGGTCCGGGTCCCAGGGCATCGACCACGCTCCCTACGCTGCCGGGCCGAAGGCCAGCACAAACCGGTCGCGCCCGACCAGATCGGACGGCGCGAGATCAGCTTCATCCAGGGGAAAATCGGGCGGCAGCGGCAGCGCGCGGATCAGGCGCACTTCTTCGGGCGCGTAGACCATGATCACCAGCATCCCGCCCGGTGCGAGCCGCGCGGGCAGCCGGGGAATGATCTCGGCCCAGGCGCGGCGGCGGAATACGTCGGGGTGGCGGACCAGCACCAGCCCAAAACGGGCCAGCCGCGCCAGCGGCAGCGCGGCAGCGTCCGCCTGCACGAGATGCAGCCCGTTCGCCTGCTGGGCCGTTCGCTGCGTGGCAGCGGATTGCAGGGCTTTTCCGTCCAGGTCCACGCCGACCAGCGCCCAGCCAGGCAGCGCCGCGCGCAGCTCCCCCGCCGACGGAAACGCGCCGCAGCCCACGTTTAACAGGCGCGGCGGCAGGCCCGCAAGCGGCAGGCGCTCGATCACGCTGCGCAGGCGCGGCAGAACATCCGGGCGCGCGATCATGAGGACTCGTTGAGATAATCGACCACGTAGGGATTGTGGACCCGCTCGTAGCCGATCGTCGTATTGCGCATGTGCCCCGGCGCGACGGCGAACTCATCCCCCAGGGGCAGCAGTCTGGCCGTAATCGACTGCATCAACGTGTCGTAATTCGAGCCGGGCAGATCGGTGCGCCCGATGCTGCCATAAAACAGGCAGTCGCCGCTGAAGACCAGCGTCTCGCCGCGCAGGACATAACTCACGTGGCCGGGCGAATGGCCGGGGGTGAAGATCACGTCGAGTGTGATCGCGCCGACGCTGATCGTCTCCCCCTCGGTCACAAACGCGTCGGGTTCGGCAGCGGGCGGCACCTCGATGCTGATCCAGTCGCGCACGCGCCGGGGCATATCCTTGACCAGCATCAGGTCCCGGCGGTGAATGCGAAACGGGGCACCGGTCAGCCGTTTGAGTTCGGCGCTGCCGAGGATGTGGTCAAAATGGCCGTGCGTCGCCAGAATCTCGCGCACCGTCCAGCCCTGATCGCGCACCGTCTTGTCGATCAAGGCCCCCCGGTCGCTGGGATCGATCACGACTGCGTCACGCGTTTCGGTGTCGCCGACAATGTAACAATTGGTTTGCAGCGGCCCCAGCGTCATCTTCAAAATCTCGATTGCCATCACCACACAGCCTTTTTTGCGAGACAAACCAGCCCTGGCACAAGTCTAACGCCCCGTTGGACGGATGCCAAGCCACGCGCCACGACCAGAATACCGTTTACCGGATCGGGTAACGTTTGTTAGAATCAGCGCATGACAAACACACAGGATCGCGATTTTCAACTGAACTTCTTGTTCCAGACCGCCGCCGAAGGTATTTTGTTGGCCGACGCGGACGGTTATTTGACGCGCCTGAATCCCGCTGCGGCGGCCATGTTGGGCCTCTCGCCGGAAACGGCACCGGGCAAGCATACCGCCGCGCTCTTTAAGTACCAACCGGGCCTGATCCGGCTGTTGAACGGCGCGGGCGAGCAGCAGGCCGAGATCACGCTGCTGCACCGGCGCATTGCGACCGGCGTCGGCATGGACCGGCCCGGCGGCGGGCGGATCGTGCTGCTGCACGACG
>CAYMTN010000155.1:7058-13085 GCA_964393335.1 uncultured Anaerolineaceae bacterium | reverse complement strand
GACCTGCGCGCCGCCTTCGGCAAAAACGGCGTGCCCGCCATGATCATCGAGGCGGCTATCCCCGAACTCGAAGAATCCGCGAATTACCTGCTGGCCCGTATGACCGATGGGCGCATGCACGTGCGGCTGGATACCCAGCGCGAAAAACGGACGGGCGGCGTCGCCGAAACGCTCGACATCCTGATCAGCGATGAACTCGGCACGCGCAGTTACGAGTCGTATTCCGGCGGCGAAGCGTTCCGCGTCAACTTCGCGATCCGCGTCGCGCTCAGCCAGATGCTCGCGCGGCGGGCGGGGGCGCAGCTTCGCACGTTGTTCATCGACGAGGGATTCGGCACGCAGGACGAGATCGGGCGGCAGCGGCTGGTCGAGGCGATCAACGCCGTGCAGGACCATTTCGATCTGGTGCTGGTCATCACGCACATTGACGAGCTGCGCGACGCTTTCCCGGTGCAGATCACGGTTGCCAAAACGCCCGACGGCAGCCGCGTCAGTGTGGGGTAAGAATGCCGCTCTCGCTGGATCGCCAGAATGACTATCGCGCGCGTTACGCGCGGATGCGCCCCGGCTGGCGGCCTGCGACGGACGTCTACGAGTCGTTGATCCGCGAGCGGCTCGCGCCGGGCCTGACCGTGCTCGATCTCGGCTGCGGGCGCGGTGGCGTTCTGGAGCAGGTGGGCGCGGCGGTCGATCACCCGCTCGGCCTGGACCCCGATCACCGTTCGCTGGTCGAACATCGCCTGCCGGACCTGCCGCGCATCAACGCCGAATCCGGCGCGATCCCGCTGCGGGCCGCGTGCGTGGACCTCGTGCTCTCAAGCTGGGTGCTCGAACACCTGCCCGACCCGGCCCGCACGTTCAATGAAGTCGGGCGCGTGCTGCGGCCCGGCGGCGCGTTTATCTTCCTGGCACCGGGCGCGCGCAGCCCTGCCGCGCTGTTCAACCGGGCGCTGCAACCGCTGCAACATCGCCTCGTGCCGCTGCTGTATGGCCGCGCCGGAGATGACGCCTTCCCGGTCGCCTACCGCGCCAATACGCGCCGCCAGGTCGAGTCATTGGCGCGCGGCGCGGGCCTGACGCTGCATACCTTCCACCACGTCGCAGACCCGACCTATTTTGCCTTTCACCCGCTGATCTTCCGCCTCAATGCGGCGCTGGCGCGGGTTCTGCCGCGCCAGATGGCGGAGCACTTCACCGGCGTGTGCGTGAAGCCCTTCAGGGATGCAGAAACAGGATCGTGATCCCGGCCAGGGCCAGCCCGGTCCCGATCAGGGCGCGGCGCGTGATTCTCTCGTGGAAAAAGATATGGCTGAGCGGCAGCAAAATGATCGGCGTCAGGCTCATCAGCGTGGACGCAATGCCGACCGGCGCGTGCTGCACCGCGATCAGCGAGAACCACACGCCCAGGAACGGTCCCGCAATCGCCCCGCCGAGGATAAACTTCATGGCGCGTGGATTCGCCCACAGCCGGTCCACGCCGCGCCGCGCCTGCCCGTTCAGCGCTGTGATCGCCCAGATCGACAGCGTGGAGACGGTCAGCCGCATCAGGTTGCCGGAGAGCGCCGAAAAATCGCCGTGCAGCCCTTCTTTTGAGGCGACCAGGCCCGCCGCCTGGCCCAATGCGCCGCCCAGCCCGAACAGCACGCCGATCACGTACACGCGCGGCGCGGCGTCGGATGATTTTCCGTTCTGCCGGTCGGATACTACCCAGACCACGCCGCTGACGGCCAGCACGATGCCGAGCACTTCGGCGGCGCTCAATGTTTCGCTGAGCAGCACCCACGCCAGGATCGCGCCCATCACCGGGTTGAGCGCCATGAGCAGCATCGACAGCCGGGGGCCGATCATCACGAACGCCTGGAACAAAAACGCGTCCCCGATCACAAACCCGATGATGCCGGACAGCCCCATCCAGCCCCAGCGTTCCAGCGCCGCGTGAACCGGCAGCAGCGTTCCCTGCGTGAGCCAGTGTACGCCGCTGACCATGACCAGCGCCAGGACCAGCCGGGTCCGGTTGACGATGGGTGAGCCGACGATCCGGCCTGCCAGGGTGAATAAAATCGAGGTGAAGCTCCAACAGAACGCAGTGATCAAGCCCGCGATTTCGCCGGTGTAAACTGACACGGATGGCTGCCTTTTGTGCGTGATGTCAGGATCAGAGAGCAGCGGAAGGCTGCCCCGGCAACTATACCCTATCCGCGCCAAAAAGGGAGGGGGAACTTCGCGGCGGAGGCTTCGTTCCCGCGCCCCTGAAGTCCAGGCGGTGCGCGCAGCACCAAGACGGCGAATCCGCCACGTTTCTGGTTAAGCCATTTTCGAAGGGGGCTGGTGGGGGGCAGGCCCCGCAAAAAAAAGCAGATCACCCCGGCGGCGCAAGACCCGGCCTGCACGCCGGTCAGCGGTGATCTGCTTGGGGCCGCCGGCACACGGGATCAGGATGCACCGGCAGGACGCACAGAATAACTCGCAGAAGGATGCTTATTCGACCCACACCTCAACGCGCTCGCCGCTCTCAAGGTCTTCGAGATCGACCAGTCTGCCGCTGGCCCCGCTCTGGATAGCTTCCATGATCTCGTCGTAATCGATCTCGGCATTACTCGGCGTAAAACGCGCCCCCAATTTGATGCCGACATTCACCAGGCCCATCGGGATATTGACGTTGACCTTAGTCCTGCCGGAATGTAGATCGGTGATTCGGACGCGCAGCGTACGCGGATCGCGCCTGGATGTCGGCGGGACCGACTGGCGGCTGCTGCCTAATGCCTGAAGCAGCTTGGCACCCTCTTCCGCGGTGACCTTGCCCTCCTGGATCATCTGCAAAATCCGCATGCGTTCTTCGGTTGTGGTCATTCAGCGTATCTCCTTCTCGGCCAGATCGTGTCTGGCTATGGCACCGGCCATACCATGTGAACCAGCGTGCGTTCGGGCCGGAAAAAATAGTCGTGCAGCACGCTGCCGGTCAGGTCATCATCCGCCGGATGATCGGTCACGACCGGCACGTGCCGCCCTTCGAACCGCCGCAGCAGAAAATTGAGTAACATGCCGTCTAATTCGCTCCGGCGCTCGCGCTCGACCAGCAGGTCAAATGCCATGACCAGCCCGCCCATTCGTTGATCTACGCAGAGCGCCGCGTCGATGCCGCCTTGATCGTCCGGCGCGGGCACCATCCAGATATCGGTGCGCCGCCCGCTCAAAAAATAGCGCAGCCCGCCCAGCCGGGAAGGGCGCAGCGCGGCAGGTTCGGTCGGTCGCAGCCAGCCCAGGCCGCCGCGTAAATTGGGCCGCACCCGCTGCGCCAGCGTGTACAGCGCGGCGCTGTCCCGCCGGGCTGCGCGGCGGATCGGCGGCAGGTCCGGCAGCGCTTCGGGCGGGCGCAGATGACCGGAGCGCCGCCAGCGCGTAAAGGTGCGTTCGCTGCGAAACCCCAGCGATTCGTACAGGGTGCGCGCATGGTCGTTGTCGGCGTCGACTTGCAGGGTAGCAAACGCGCCGCGCCGGGCGATCCGTTGCAGCGCCGCCAGCACGAGTTGGCGCGCGATCCCGCGCCGCCGGTAGGCCGGGTGGACGGCGACGTTAGCCACGACCCAGCCCTGGCCGAAGCCTGCCGGTGTGATCGACACGTTGCCGACCACGTGACCCGCTTCGATCCAGACGAAGCCTTGCATGAACGGTACGGCGTGACCCAACCGGCTCACCAGCCACAATACCGGGCCGGACCGGCTGAGGATTCGCATTTCCTGAATAGCCGAACGGCCACCGGAGTCCAGCGTTGGCCCGAAACAGATTTCGATCAAGTCGGCGATCTCGGCCAGATCACGCCGCAAATTGACGGGGCGCAGGCCGCTGAACGACTGCTGCGCCGATACCAATCCCGTCGCTGACATAAGTTTCCGTGTAGACCCCACTCACTCGGTTGTGCGATACGCGTACAACTATACCGCACCTGGCCGGTCTGGGGGCAGCATTGTGTCAGCGTCACGAATCCAGCGCGGAAAGCAGGCGCTCGGCTTCTTCGATGCTGATCTTGTTGTCCTGCACCATTTGCAGGATCATCAACCGTTCTTCTTCACTGACCGGATCGTGACGGGCGCTCGGTCGGGCTTCGGCCCTGATGTTGGCGGAGCGAAAGCCCTGTTCGTGCTTGTGCTTGCGGCGTTCGATGTTGCGGCGCATGCGTTCGGCAGCGCGTTCGGCCTGGCGCTGCGCGAGTTCCGCGAAACGCTCCGCCTGGGATGTGAACTTTTCGGTTTTAGCCTGGATGCGCTCGTCCAATCCCTCTAGCTGCCGGTTGAGTTTTTCTTCCATGCTGGACAGCCGCGCTTCGAGTTCTTCCTCGATCTGCACGCCGAAGCTGATCGTGTAGTCTTCTTCCTCACTGACGAGCTGCAATTCCTGGCCGTGCGTGATGTGGATCGTCGCACTGCCATCGCCCAACTGCACGATCTGCCCGCCGTCCGTATCGGTCACGTCGGCCTCGACGTCCAGCCGTACTTCCATCGTGGCGGGGATGTGAAACGTCGCGTTGGTATCCGGGTGCACGCGGCACAGCACGTCCTGGCCTGCGCCAAAGCGATATTCACACTCCGGCAGGAAATCAATGTTCAGCACGAGGTCCGCGCCGACCGATTCGACCACGCAGTTTTCGCCGATGTTGCGCATGAACAGGTCCGCGCCGACCTGCGCCACCCACACCGCGCCTTCTACCTCGCGGATGGTGGCGTCTGCGCCGACACTTTCGACTGTTACGTTGCCTTCGGCGTGTTTGATGCGCATATCGCTGGCGACACTTTTGATCTGCACGTCGTGCACATTGCGCACCGTCAGATCGCCGTGCACGCTCTGGATGTCGAGTTTGCCGCTCAGCTCGGAAAGTTTGGCGTCGCCATTGACGGACTGCACGCTGACGTCAACCCCATCCGGCACGATCATGCGGCAGTCGCCGTTGGCGCGCACGAGGTAGGGCTGTCCCTCGCCGATCTGCTCGACATTCACGCCGTCGCCATCGACCACCAGGCGCGCGCCCGAACGCCCGCGCACGCGCAGGTCGCCATTAACCACCTGGACAATCACCGCTACGGTGACATTTCCCTGTTCAAATCGATCCATAGCAGCCTCCTTGGCTGTCATTCACGCACCGCCACTAATCGATGAAGATATGGACGTGCTCGTTGTCGTCGAGGTCTTCCACTTCGACCAGCGTGCCAGTGATTGACACATCCTGCAAGGCGTCCATGACCGTATGCATCGTCTCGGAATCCACCTCGTTGGTGAAACGTGCGCCGACTTTGAGGCCAAAGTTCACCAGCCCCAGCGGCACGTTCACCCGCACACGCTGACGGCCCGATTCCAGATCGCTGACGTGAATATGCAGCCAGCGTGCCCCGGGTTTGACCGGAGCTACCGGCGGGGCCGGAGCCGCTGCCGGGGCTGGAGCTGCTGCCGGAGCCGGAGCCGCCGCCGGAGCCGGAGCTGCCGTGTCACTTTCCGATTCGCGTGCGTGGTTCAACAGATCGGTGGCACGTTCCACGTCGATCTCGCCTTGAGACAGCAGTTCCAGAATTTCTTTGCGTGTGCTCATCGTTTCGTCTCCTGCAAGGTGGGTGCTCAGGGTATGTCCCCCTGGAGCAGCTTAACCGCTTCCTTGGATGAAATGCGCCCGGCGGCCAGATCGTCTAACACCTGGCGGCGCTGTTCGGGAGTCAGGTCATCGTCTTCTTCCGCGCCGGGAGCTTCGTATCCCATCGACGTAATCACGTCGTTCAGGCGGCTGCGCACCGTGGGATACGACACGCCGAGTTCATCCTCGACGCGTTTGATCTTGCCATCGCAGCGCAAAAACACCTCGACAAACTCTAGCTGTTCGGGCGAGAGCATCGCCAGCCGCCCCAGCGTGAAACGGCCTTCGACCGTCACGTCACAGTTCGGGCAGTGCAGGCGCGTGATGACCATGCTTTCGTTACATACAGGGCAGTGGCCGGGTACCGGGTAGACTGAGTACATGGACATTTCCTCAAACATGATACGTGT
>CAYMTN010000155.1:0-7048 GCA_964393335.1 uncultured Anaerolineaceae bacterium | reverse complement strand
GATCCCGGAGCTTCGATTCTGATCTAGAGGATAGCAATCCATCTTTGAAACGTCAATATTAAAAATCAATAACATCAATGTTCAGATTGATTTTTTTAAGATCGTGTGGTGAGTAACAGTTTTGTTGGCGGTTGGACCGATCCGCCCCCGGTGTTATAATCGCGCGCCTGTCTTTTTTGTATGGCTGTCGAAGAGGTTGTGTATGGCCCGGCCCGTCGCATGGCGCGATCACAAGGGGCTTCAGGCGATATTCATCGTGGTGATTTTCGGCGTCGCGCTGGCGCTGCGCCTGTGGGGAATCGACGCAGGGATGCCGCGCGGCCAGTTGCCGGATGAAACCAATGACATCGCCACTTCTCTGCAAATCGTGAAGGGAGAAGTCCCGGAATACACCTACCACCGGGTAGCCTGGCCCATGTTCCAGATTCCGCTGCACGGCGCGCATTTCCTGGTCAAAAAGCTGGCCGATTTTGGGTACAGCCTGGATCGTTTTGAAGCAGAGTATTTTACCCGGCGGCAGGATTTTATTATGTCGGCGCGCATTTACTCCGCCGTGTGGGCATCGCTGGCGTGCGTGGTGGTCTATGGCGCAGGGCTGCTCGCCACCAAACACCCTGGCGGCGGGCTGTTGAGCGGTGGCCTGCTGGCGCTGCATCCGGCACACGTCTACCTGTCACACGTCGCGCTGCCGGACGCCTTCGCGACGCTGTGGGTCGGCCTGAATCTGCTGGGGACACTGCTGATCCTGAACAGCGGGTCGCGCTGGGGTTACGTGCTGGCCGGGGCGGCAGCCGCGGTGGCGATGCTTGTTCGTTTGCAGACGGCGGCGCTCGTCATTCTGCCGGTGGTGGCAGCGCATGGAATCGCGTGGTGGCGGTTTTCAGGTCGTTCGCGCCAGTTTTTGATGATGCGCTGGTTGTGGGCGGCTGGTGCGTTTGTCGCCGCCAGCGTTGTGTTTAACCCGTTTATCGTGTTGGCCCCTGGCAGAGTGTGGGATGACGTGCAGTTCATTTTTGACGAACGGTATACCGGCACGAATAACTGGCAGCCAGAACTCCAACAATTCGATCCGTTGTCGAACATACGCGCCAACCGCGAGCAGCCTGTCAACTTCTTGCGCCCGTATGTGCTGGTTCTGGCGCTTTTGGCTGCCGCCGTATGTGTGTTACGCCGCGAGACAGCCGGGCTGGCAGTCGTGTTTGCCTTCGGCGTGATCGCGTTTACCCTGCTGCCGACGACCATTCCGCGCATCACGTTTTGGCTCCCGGCGGTGGTGGTGGCGAGTCTTCTGGTGGCGATCGGGCTGTTCTGGGCGATGTCGCAGCGACAAGCGATTATCCGTGTGGCAGGCATAGGATTGCTGGCAGGCGTCGTCGCCCTGTCCGGGTTTGAGTCCGTGACGATTGACCGCGTGCTTGCCAGGCCCACCACCCAAACGCTGGCCTACGAGTATATCACCCACCACGTGCCGCCAGGGGCTGCCGTCATGCAGGGCAACGAATTCACGTATTCGGTGCCCCTCGCGCGGAATATGGCGAGTATCACACGGCTGGCCGCTCACGAGACACTGCCGCCCGTGTACGAGTACCTGAGCGACCACCCCGACCAGATTACCCATCCCGCTTATGATATTTTCGGGCCTGAAGCCATCGGCCAGATTCGGTCGGATGATGATATGCTGGCCTTTTTGGATCGTTTTCACATCGACTATGTGGTCGAAACCGATTACTGTGCCGGGCCGATTCCGTACGATCAGGTTGCTTCGAGATCGTTCCCCCTGGTGACCGCCGGAGTCCGCGATCACCTGACACTGCTTTACACTGCATCCCCGTTCGAGAGCGATGTGTGTTTGCAGGTTATCCCCGACCGGACACCGCTGGAATCCATGTCGTTGGGCGATTGGCAGCGCACCGGCCCGATTATCCGCGTGTATCGAGTCAAACGCTGATAGGCAGCTTTGCTTGCGGTACTATTGTCGAACGGCGAAGAATACGATAAGCTGTAGGTAGGTCAAGGGTGGTGTTGCGTGGCGGTAGCACCCGAAAAGTCATGTATAATAGACGTAAGAAAGGAGGGTGCCCATCTATGACAGTATGGCAGTGGTTGCTACACCGCCGCTTCTCGCAAAACCTGATGCGCGGGCAGGGCCTTGTCGAGTATGCGTTGATCCTGGTATTCGTCGCCGTCGTAGTCATTGCGCTGCTGGTGATTCTCGGCCCTGGACTCACGGATATCTACGGGAATATCATCGATCACCTCTAGGCGCGTCATTCATTGGCGACAGCGCCTAACCCTGGAGCAGTAATCTATTCATTA
Organism: uncultured Anaerolineaceae bacterium; assembly: GCA_964393335.1. Taxonomy (GTDB): domain Bacteria; phylum Chloroflexota; class Anaerolineae; order Aggregatilineales; family Aggregatilineaceae; genus CAYMTN01. The sequence continues at coordinate 4,732 of CAYMTN010000155.1, read as the reverse complement.
TCATCCGTTTTAATCAAGGCCCCGCATCATGCGGGGTCTTCATCTTCGTAGCGCGGCTCACCCATCACAAACGGACTTCCACACGCGGGCGGTCAGCGCTGGTCGAGCACCCCTTGCAGCAGCCGTATGAACTCGTCCGCCCGGATCGGCTTGGGGCTGAAGGCGTCAAACCCCGCGCGGTAGGCTTCGTGCGCCACTTTTTCGGAATGATAGGCTGTGATGGCCACGACCGGCAGCCCGGCCAGGTCCGGAGTGGCGCGGATCGCGGCCAAAAGGTCCCAGCCATCCGGCCTGGGCATCGCCAGATCGAGCACAACCAGCGTCGGCGTGACGGTATGCAGCAGCATCAAGCCCTGGCGGCCATCCACCGCGCGGTGGACCTGGGCACCGTTCAACGTCAGGACATCCGCGACGAGGTTGAGACTGTCCGGCTCATCGTCGACCAGCACCACCGTCCACTGTGACAGGTCAGTCATGATCGGTGTTTTCCTGCACGTCAATGAGTTCGCTGCTGGCGTCAGGCGGGGCGAACTGTTCAACACAGCGCGTCAGACCGCTCAGCAGGTTGTGGATGCGAAACGGCTTGGTGATGTACCCGTTAAGCCCCGCTGCTTTGACCCGCTCGGCATCGTCGGGCATCGCCAGCGCGGTGAGCGCCACAATCGGCACGCCGTTCAGGTCGGGCCGGTCGCGCAGCCGCCGGTGAACTTCCCAGCCATCCATGCCGGGCATCGCCAAGTCCAGCAGGATCAAGTTGGGATGAAAGTCATCGATCATGTCCAGCAGGTCGTGGCCTGTTCGGGCCTGGGCGACCGTCGCACCGCTGAATTCCAGCAGTTCTGAGATCAACAGCAAATTATCCGGTTCGTCGTCAACGATCAAAACGCGCCATGTCGTAATATCCAACCGAGAATCCATCATATTTTTTCCTGTTTTATCCTGCTTTATCCGGTTGATCCTGTGCTGCCGGGACGGGCATGAGCAGGGGCAGAGTCACGGTGAATGTGCTGCCGCGATTCACTTCGCTCTGAATCTGTACCGTGCCCCCCATCACCTGCGTGAGCTTGCGTACAATCGAAAGGCCCAGGCCCGTACCCTGAAACTGGCGGTGAGTTGTTCCGTCTACCTGGCGGAACTCGTCGAAAATATATTCGATGGCGTGCGGCGGGATACCGATGCCGGTGTCGATCACGACAATGGCCCACTGGTCATCGTTGAGCCGGTCAAGACGCAGCTCGATCCAGCCCTGCTCAGTGTATTTGATGGCGTTGCTGACCAGATTCACGATGATTTGCTCGATACGCTTGGCATCGCCGGTGATCTGTTCCGGCAGGGCCGGGTCCAGCCGCGTGTTAAACGCCAGCCCTTTTTGGTCAGCGAGAGTTTGCATACGTGTGTGCGTATCGTCCAGCAGGGTGGCCAGGGCAAACGGCTGTTGGACGAGTTCCAGGCGTCCGGCCTCGATCTTGGACAGGTCCAGCAGCTCGTTGATCAGGTTGAGCAGCCGCTCCCCGTTCGAAAGACTGCGCTGGACGTAGTCGCGCTGCTTGTCGTTCAGCTCCCCGGCCAGCCCGGTCAGCAGCAGGTCCCCATACCCGATCACCGAGTTGAGCGGCGTGCGCAGTTCGTGCGAGATTGTCGCCAAAAATTCGCTTTTCAGGCGGCTGGCTTCTTCGGCCTGCACGCGCGCGCGGTTGAGGTCTTCGTTGGCCTGGATCAGGGCGCGATTCTGCGCTTCGATCTGCGCCGCGATCTGCTTGCGCCGCGTGATCTCGTGCATGACGATCAGGCGGCCTGTTAGTTGCTCGTTGCGCAAATGCAGCGGCGAGATGCGCAGTTCAAAATGGCGTACCGGGTCGCCGTTCAGGCTGATCTCGGCCTGAGCGGATTCCACGTCGCGGAAATCATTGACCGTGTCGGGATAGTGGGCGGACAGCACGTCGCCCGCCGGCTGCCCGATCACCTGGGACGCTGGCACGCCGCCGAGCAAGCTCAACCCTGCCGGGTTGACGTCCACGATGCGACTGCGCGCGTCCAGAACGATCACGGCGTCGTTCATGCTCTCGATCACGCGGTCGCGCGCGACCGGCACAATGTCCAGCAGTTGAAAGCGGTACATGCTCCAGCCGATTGCCGCGCCCGTGATCGAGAAAGCGAGCGGCGTCAGGTCGATATCGGGCAGGGGATTCAGGTTGCTCAGGTAGAGCAAATTGGCGATCCAGGGGGCGAATGCGCCCACCAGGATCGTCGTGATCTGGCCTCGGTACAGCTCCGGCGCATTGACAAACGCCCGGATCAACAGCATGGTGCCCGCCAGCAGGAGCAGGTACGAATAACTCGCATGAACCCAGAACAGCACGCCATACGAAATATCAAGGTAGGCCAGCGAATCCGACAGCTTGATCCCGGTTTCGGCCCAAAACAGGTGATGCAGCGGGTTGGTCCACAGCGCGACTTGCAGCAGCACCGGCTCGACGGCCAGCCACCCGATGGTGCGGCGGGTGACCCACTGCTGCCGCCCGGTGTATTCCAGCGTGAAGACCAGCCACGCCGCCGGGACTAACCCGATTCCCAGGTAATCTAACCGGGCGAAGACCAGCTTGGCGGATAGATCAACCATCAGCAGTTCAAACACGTTGCCGGTTGCCCACTCGGTCACCCCTACGATCAGCAGCACGAATGGCACCACGCCCACGCCGGGCCGCCGCCGCCAGACGGCGATCCCCAACCCGGCGGAGACAACTGCCGCCAGGATCAACGGCCAGACGTAGCGTGGAAATTGTAGATCGATCAACGTTTGTTTTTCCTCCGGCTTTCCCTTATGTGTTTATCATAGGGCACATTTATTTTCTGCGCATAAAAATAGAATAAAGACTTTATTGAGCGGACACCCGCCGCTTGACGGCATCCCGCGCCCCGTGATACGATGACGGGCATCGACCCAATCGCGGTTATACGAGGCAGGTACCCAATGACAGTCTCCGACCTTCGCTTATTCCGGCCCATCTTTTATCGGGAGTGCCCCTGCTAACCGGCTGCGAATCCCCCGTTTTTTCGGAAGCCTGATACGCCCCGGCTGCATGGTGCGCTCGCCGTACTCTGTGGCTGTTTTTGATTCCTGCTGGCCTATCAGGTTTTCCGAAAGGACACCCGTTTTTGAACGATCAATCCGCAACTCAAAGGCGTGATGCGTTCGCCCTCTATCTGGTGATGACGGGCGCAGTATCGCTGTTTTTTACGCTCATTTTCACCGTCAACATGATCTACCAGGTGACGGTGGTCGACCTCAACCCGCTCCAGTTGGTGCTGGTCGGCACGCTGCTCGAAGTGACCATTTTTGTGTTCGAAGTGCCGACCGGCATCGTGGCGGACGTTTACAGCCGCCGCCTGTCGATGTTGATCGGGTACGTGTTGATGGGCGCTGGTTTCGTGGTCGAGGGCGCGGTGCCGCAGTTCGGCACCGTGCTGGCCGGTCAGGTGCTGTGGGGCCTGGGGTATACCTTCACCAGCGGCGCGACCCAGGCCTGGATCGCGGACGAAGTCGGTGACGAACGCGCCGGACAGGCGTTTTTGCGCGGCGCGCAGGTCGGTTCCATCGGCGGGCTGGTCGGGATTCCGATCGGCGTCGGGCTGGGCAGCCTCGACATCCGGCTGCCGATCCTGCTCGGCGGCGCGTTGTTTATCGGGCTGGCGGGCGCGCTGGCGCTCGTCATGCCGGAACGCGGATTCACGCCGACGCCCGCCGACGAACGTGAATCCTGGCGGACGATGGCGCACACCCTGCGCGATGGCGTGCAGTTAGTGCGCGGGCGGGCCGTGCTCGTCACGTTTGCCGGCGTGTCGGTTTTTTACGGGCTGTACAGCGAAGGGCTGGATCGGCTGTGGACGGCGCACCTGCTGGAAGACTTCACATTCCCGCTGGTGGGCCATCTCAAGCCGGTCGTGTGGTTCGGCCTGATCAACGTGGCCGTGCTGCTGCTGTCTGCCGGTGGTACGGAGATCGTGCGGCGGCGCGTGACCGTGCAGCAACCGGGGTACGTCGTGCGCGTGTTGTTCGCCATCAGCGCGGGGATGATCGCGGCGATCCTGGTGTTCGCGCTGGCGGAGCCGTTCGGCCTGGCGGTGCTGGCGGTGCTGAGCTTCAAGGTGCTACGCAGCATCAGCGAGCCGCTGGTATCCGCCTGGATCAACCCGCACATCGAGTCGGGTGTGCGCGCGACCGTGTTTTCGCTGATGAGCCAGGTGGACGCGATCAGCCAGGTTGCAGGCGGTCCCGTGCTGGGGGTGATCGGCACGCGGGTATCGATCCGCGCGGCGATTGTGACCAGCGGTTTCGTACTTTCGCCGGTGCTGCTGCTCTACGGGCGCGTCATGCGCCGGGATGGGCGGCGTGCAGCCCCGGTGCCGCTGGACGGGTAAGGTCAGCAGACGGCTTTCAGCGGTCAGCCAAAGGCGCTAATCGCGCCTGGGGCGACCGCACGGCAGCATCGAAGGGGCGCGCCAACGCCGCGCGCCCCTCGCGGACTCGCTCAGGCGGCGGGGGACTCTGCCGGGTTCGCCAGGCGTTTGATCGTATCCCCGTCGATAACTTCCTCGGTTTGCAGGATGCGCGCGATCTCGTCCAGGGCCGGGCGGTGCTGGCCCAACAGGTCCAGCGCGGTCTGCTGCGCCTCTTCGACCAGCCGCCGGATTTCGCGGTCGATCAGGGCCTGGGTTTCCGGGCTGAGTTCCT
>CAYMTN010000154.1:0-13143 GCA_964393335.1 uncultured Anaerolineaceae bacterium | reverse complement strand
CTCAACACGCAGCGCCTTGTCCCCAAGAATTTTGGTTTCGAGAATTACCATACGCTGCTCAACAGCGATATCCATCCCTTTAAGATCTGGATGTGGAATTCCATCAAAGTGGCGTCGATCACCGCGATTTTGTCGGTGATGGTCGGTGCGTTGGGCGCGTATGCCTTCTCGCGCTTCCGGTTTGCCGGGCGGCGCGGCTTGATGTTGACGATCTTCATCGTGCAGGTGTTTCCAAACTCGCTGACTATCGTGGCAACCTTTCTGCTGATCCAGGCGATTGGCAAGGTTGACCACATGGCATGGCTCGGCCTGAACTCACATGGCGGGTTGATCCTGGTCTACCTGGGCGGTGCGTTGGGCATCAACACCTGGCTGATGAAGGGCTTTTTCGACTCCATCCCGCGCGAGCTGGACGAATCCGCCCGGATTGACGGGGCGTCGGACTGGTTGATTTTCTGGCGCATTATCTTCCCACTGGTACGTCCGATATTGGCGGTGGTTGGCATTCTGTCGTTCATCGGCACCTACGGCGACGTGATCATTTCGCTGACGCTGCTCAAGAACAAAGACGTCCAGACGCTGGCGATTGGCCTCAATCGGTTCATCAGCGACAGTTATAACCGCGAGTGGGGCGTCTTTTCGGCGGGCGCGTTGATCGGCGCGATTCCGATCGTGGTCCTGATTCTGGCGTTCCAGCGCTTTTTCGTAAGCGGCCTGACAGAAGGCGCGGTGAAGGGATAACATGGATTTTATCTTTGGCACCTTTGCCACTGATGAGTTGAAGGTGGTGCATCACCGCGCGGCCCGGCAGGGCGTCCAGCACGATTATGCACTCAAGCCGCGCGATCCACTGCCCGGTGAGGCGGTGACTCTTACGGTTACAATCGGGATAGACCTGTCCGCCGACCGGGTCGCGTGTTATTACACCCTGGACGGCAGCCAACCCCAGGGGCGGCGCGGCGTGGCGGTCAATGGGCAGGTCTTGCACCTGAATCAAATAGCGATTGACTGGGACGTGATCGCCTGGGGTTACGTCACGCGCTGGCAGGCGGTCGTTCCCCCCCAACCAGACGGAACTGTCGTCCGGTACCGGATCGGTGCGTGGGCTGAAGGCGGCGACGAAGTGTTTGCCGACTGGCCGCACGTTCAGGAGTCTGCCGAACGGGCAGCGGCGGCTTTCTTTCGCGGCGAGCCACTGTCAGAAACGCCGCCCGGTGATCCCGCACGCGGGCAAACCTTCAGCTTCCACGTAGACCGGGTGCGCCCGCCTGAATGGGCACGTAACGCCGTGATCTACCAGGTGTTTGTCGACCGGTTTTATCCCGGCGATGGGCGTGACTGGCTTCACCCGGATGACCTGAAAGGCTTCTTCGGCGGCACGCTGTGGGGTGTGCGCGACAAGCTCGATTACATCGCCCGTCTGGGCGCGACCTGTATCTGGCTCAGCCCGACATGGGAAAGCCCGACACATCACGGCTACGATGTGACCGATTACTTCAAAGTCGAGCCGCGGCTGGGCGGTGACGAGGCGCTGCACGCGTTGGTTGAGGCGGCGCATGCACGCGGAATCCGCGTGATGCTGGATATGGTGTGCAATCACGTGTCCAGTCAGCACCCGTTTTTTGAGGACGCGGTTATCCACCCCCACAGCCCCTATCGTGACTGGTTCGTGTTTGACGACTCGCCGGTGGGTTACCGGTCCTTTTTCGGCGTGCCCACCATGCCGGAAATCAGCGTGGCGTATCCCGCCGCGCGCGCGTGGCTGCTGGATATCGCGCGTTACTGGCTGCGCGAATTTGACATAGACGGCTATCGCCTGGATTATGCGAACGGCCCTGGCCCGGATTTCTGGTCAGATTTTCGGGCGGCCTGCCGCGCTGAAAAACCGGACAGTTTTTGTTTTGGCGAGATCGTCGACCAGCCTGCCGCGATGCTGGCATACGTCGGGCGGTTAGATGGGTGCCTCGATTTTCATGCCGGTGAGGCGATCCGCAAGACGTTTGCCTACCGCGTATGGGACGAAGCGGACTTTGAGCGTTTTGTGGCGCGCCATGAGGCATTTTTCGCCTCAGAGGGTGAGTTTATCCGCCCGACGTTTATCGACAATCACGATATGGACCGCTTTTTGTTTGCCGCCAGGGGCGATAAAGACGCCCTGCGGCGCGCCGCAGCCGCCCAGATGCGGTTGCCCGGTCCCCCGATCATTTACTACGGCACAGAAGTCGGCTTGAGCCAGCGAAAAAGCAAAACTGACGGCTTTGGGCTGGAAGCAAGCCGTGAGCCGATGGTGTGGGGGGATGCCCAGGATGCCGACCTGTTAGCTTTTTATAAGTCCCTGGTCGACAAACGAAAGCGTCAGGCTTTTTAATCAAGCTGTTTACTGCATGGTTTCTGAACGCTCCTGCGATCCAACGGGAGCGTTTTGTGCTTCTAGCAGGCCAGGGTGCATTCCAGACTGACGGTGTTGGCGAATTTATGAAAGAGATCGGGTAGGGGCGTTTGCCGCGCCCGAGGCCAAACCCTGCTGATTGATGCAGATGGGCAAATTGAATTATACTGGTTACGTTTGCAGCACGCCTTTGCTGTCACGAAGGAGAATTCCGGATGGGTACGCCGCTGCGCGCGATTCTTGTTTGCGATTTGGAGGCCGACAGCTTGCCGCTGAAAGACGCGCTGCAACGTGGCGGGTATGCGCCGGACCTGACGTGTGTGTCTACCGTGGCGGCGGCCCGGTCAGCGCTTGCGACAGGGTCCTGGCACCTGGTCCTGGTCCGGCGGGCTGTGCCGGGCCTGTGCGTACAGGCGGTGATGGCGCTGTTGCATGAATTCTCGCAGGATATCCCGGTTGTTCTCGTGACCGACGGCAACCGTTATGACGAGATCGAAACCGCGCTGGCCGCCGGTGCGCGCGATTATGTGGATGAGCACGATCTATTTCGACTGGTGGTTGTCGTCCAGCGAGAACTGCGTGACGCGCTGCTGCGCCAGGAATACCGGCAGAGCGAAGCGGCATTGCGTGCATCAGAGGCCCGCTTCCGCCGTTATTTTGAGCTGGGATTAGTGGGTATGGCGATCAGCTCGCCTGATCGTGCGTGGCTGGAAGTCAATGATTACCTGTGTGAGGTGTTAGGTTATACCAAAACAGAACTCCTGCAAAAGTCCTGGGTTGACGTCACACACCCGGATGATATCGAGGCGGACCTGTCGGCCTTTCAACAAGTGCTGTCTGGTGAACTGGATCGGTATTCGCTCGACAAACGGTTTGTTCACAAAGACGGCTCGATCATCCATACGATTATGTCAACAACGTGCCTGCGCCATGCCGACGATTCTATAGATTGTTTCTTGATGTTGATTCAAGATATCACTGACCGCAAACGAACTGAAGAGGCTTTGAACCAACGCCAGCGTGAATTGGAGAGCTTGCTTGAAACCAGCCGCGATCTGTCCAGTGCGTTGGACCTGGACGAACTGCTAATGTTGATCGCCCAACGGGCCGTTGAACTCCTGGCGGCGGATGAATGCACACTGTTTCGGCTGAATCAGGCCGATTCGATGCTGCATCCGATCCTGGCGCTGGGCCAATACGCTGACGAGAAAATGGCCCAAACTCTCCGGATCGGGCAGGGGATCACGGGAACCAGCGTGGCCGAGAACCGGCCTATTCTGGCGAACGATGTTTTGAGCGACCCGCGTGCCTACCAGGTGCGCGGCACGCCGCTGACGGATGAAAACTTGATGGCTGCGCCGCTGGTCTTTCGTGACACGATCATCGGCGGTATGCTGTTGAGCCGGTTGGGGAAAAAACCGTTCAGTGACGAGGCGCTCGATCTCTTTGTCGGATTCGCGCAGCATGCCGCCATCGCCATGCAGAACGCCTGGTTATACCAGTCGCTCGAATCGTACAGCGAAAGCCTGGAGCAGGCCGTCGATTCGCGGACCCGCGAGTTACGCAAGACGAAAGAGAGCGTAGAAGCTATCCTGAAAAGCAGCCCGGACGCTATTTTGATGCTGGGCACGAAGGGGACGATTGAGACGATCAACGAGACATTCGGCCAGATGTTTGGTTATCGCCTGGAAGAGGTGTTGTACCAATCGCCCATCATCCTGGCGGAGCCTTCACGCAGCGAGGTGTTTCAAGAGATGCTGCGCGTCGCACTGGAAGAGGGGATGTCTGGCCGCCTGGGCATTACCGCGCAGCGCCGCAACGGCGGGACGTTTGATGCCGACGTTGCCCTGGCTCCGATCAAAGAAAGCGGTTACGTGACCGGCCTGGTATGCAGCATCCGTGACATTAGCGCCCTGAAAGAAGTCGAGCGCATGAAGGATGCCTTTGTCTCCAACGTGACGCACGAACTTCGCACACCCATCACCAGTATTCGTTTGTACCATGACCTGCTGGTGCAGAATCCCGGCAGGGAAGAGATTTATATGGAACGCCTCAAACGCGAAACAGGGCGCTTGGAGCATATTATCGACGATTTGTTGTATCTATCCCGGCTGGATCAGGGCAAGGTAACATTGGTCCCCGTGCCAATTGATCTGAATGCGCTGGCAGGCCAATATGTCGTGGATCGCACGCCGTTGGCAGCCCGGCAAGGGCTTCAACTCAGCTTTGAGGGCGGGCCGGATTTGCCGCTTGTCCACATCGATCGCGGCCTGATGGGGCAGGCGTTGAGCATTCTGGTCACGAATGCGCTCAACTATACGCCGCCCGGCGGCCAGGTCATGGTCGAAACGTTAGCGCGGCATACGGCGGGCAAGCAGTGGGTGGGCTTGCAGGTCAAAGATACCGGGCCGGGCATCCTGCCGGACGAACAGCCGCGTTTATTCGAACGATTCTTTCGCGGTATCGTCGGGCGTGAAAGCGGCAGGCCGGGGACCGGTTTGGGGCTGTCGCTGCTGCAAGAAATCGTGCGGCGGCATTTTGGCTGGGTAGAAGTCATCAGCCAGGGAATCCCCGGCGAAGGGGCCACGTTCATCATCTGGCTGCCCACCTGACCGGCGTTGTTAGTCCAGGCGTTATTCTGGGGCGGCAGAGCGCGGCGTTCGTGCTCTCGGCGGTCTATTTTGGGGCTGGCGTTGCGATTTTTCAGCGTTTGAACATGCGCGCGGCGTGAAGACGTGCCATCCGGCGACCAGCGGTTGCCAAAGCCGTCCATTCAGGGTATCACTGGGCGCGTTGTCGATACATGACGCGGCGGTGATCGTCAGATGGTAATTAATGGGCTGTTAGTGCTTGCGGCGATGTTGTACGGCGTCGCCGCCCTTCTCATTACGATATTTGCCGGTAGTTTTGGCGTGCTGCTCGTGGTGTACTGGCGCACGCGCCGCGACAGGCCGGAAATACCCCAGGTAGCCGATGCCGATCTGCCTTCGGTGACGGTGCAGCTCCCCATCTACAATGAAGCGTTTGTTGTGAGCCGCCTGATCGATGCCTGTCTGCGTCTCGATTATCCGCCCGGCAAACTCGCCATACAGGTCTTGGACGATTCCACCGACGAAACAACTGTCGTGATTCAGCGGACGATCAACGCCTGGCGGGGGAGAAGCGTGCATCCCATCACGCTGCTGCGGCGGCCTGCGCGGGCGGGATATAAAGCCGGGGCGCTGGCATACGGGTTGGAGCGAGTTGAGACGGACTGCATCGCCGTGTTCGATGCCGATTTTGTGCCCCTGCCGGATTTTTTGCGGCGCACGCTGCCTTTTTTTTGCGCTGACGAGCGGCTGGCGCTGGTGCAGTCGCGCTGGGATCACCTGAACGCGGGGGGGAACTGGTTGACTCGCGCCCAGGCGCTGACGATCGACGGGCATTTCGTCGTAGAGCAGACCGCGCGCTGCCGGGGCCGCCTGCCGATGTCGATGAACGGTACAGGCGGAGTCTGGCGCGTGGCGGCACTCAAGGATGCGGGCGGCTGGTCGGCAGCGACACTGACCGAGGACCTCGACCTGTCGTACCGGGCGCTGCTGCGCGGTTGGAGTTTTTTGTACTTACCGGACCTGGCGGTGCCGGGCGAGCTACCGCCGCAGGTGCAGGCGTACAAGCTGCAACAAAACCGCTGGGCTACCGGCATGACCGAGTGTTTGCTCCGGCATGCCGTGCCACTGCTGCGGGCTGAGCGGTACGGGTGGGGCAGGAAGTTCATGGGTCTGATGCATCTCTCCCAGTACGCTGTCCAGCCGTTGATCCTGCTGATGTTTCTGCTAACGCCGCTTCTGCTGTGGGGGGATATGTTCCGCCGCCTGCCGAATCTGGGGTTCTTCGGCGTGGTGGGCATCATCCCGCCCCTGATCATGATCACGGCCCAGGTCGATCTGCACCGTGATTGGCCGCGCCGCCTGGTATATATGCCGGTGCAAGGCATTGTTGGGGCGGCGGTCGTGGTGAACAATACGCGCGGCGTGCTGGCGGCTGTGCACCGTCCGGGCGTGCAGCGTGAGTTCAAACGGACGCCCAAGTTCTGCCTGGCACGCGGCGATTCCCGCTGGTCCGGCAGCCGCTATATTCTGCCGGTTGATGCCACAACCGTTGGTGAGATCGGGCTGGGCGTGTACGCGCTGGTGGGGCTGGTTCTGGCCGTGCAGCGGCTGCCAGGGCTGGCGCTGTACATGGCATTTTATGCGCTGGCGTTTTTCAGTTTTGCGATGTGGAATATCTATCAGGTCCGGCGCGTATCCACCCACCCTGCCCGGCAGGTGCGACCGGCTGCCTCGCGCGCCGATCCTGTAGAACGCGCGGGCCGTTAATGTCTGTTGCAGGCCTTGTTGTTCTCTCGTATAATCGCCTGCCATATTGTCACTACAGGTTGTCCGCTCATCAGATAAGGAAGGCTTTTGATGGCTCGTTTTGATCGGTTGGCCGTTCTAAACACGTTGTTAGCTGACGGCCTGGTACCGTTGTTTTATCACGGCGACCTGGAAACGGCGCAGCAGGTCGCCGGCGCGCTGGCACGCGGTGGCAGCCGGGTGTTGGAGTTCACCAATCGCGGCGATTTTGCGATTGACGTGTTCGGGCCGTTGGTCCGTTACTGCGCGTCGAATTATCCCGACCTGATCATCGGCGTGGGGTCGGTCGAGGATGCGCCGACGGCGGCGCTGTACATCGCGCACGGGACGAACTTTGTCGTCGGTCCCAATTTCAACCCGGAGATAGCTCGCTTGTGCAACCGGCGCAAAATCCCCTACATGCCCGGCTGTGGCACGGTGACCGAGATCGCGGCGGCAGAAGAGTCGGGCGTCGAGATCGTGAAGGTGTTTCCCGGTTCAGCAGTCGGCGGTCCGGGCTTTGTGAAAGCGGTCCTGGGACCGCGCCCCTGGACACGGATCATGCCGACGGGGGGTGTCAGCCCGGACGAGGATAATCTCCGTGCGTGGTTTGAGGCGGGCGTGGCGTGTGTCGGCATGGGCAGCAAACTTGTGCGCAAAGAGTGGGTCCAGACGGGCGATTTTGCGGCGATTGAAGATAATGTGCGCAGCACGCTGGCGATGATCCGCGCGATCCGCGCGCAGTGATATTGAGAAGGAAGTATACGTGAAAGCAGCAAAACTATACGGTGCGCGTGATTTTCGGGTTGAGCAGGTGCCAGAGCCAGCCAGACCCTGCGCCGGCGAGGTGGTGATTCGGGTCGCCTCGGTTGGCGTGTGCGGGTCGGACCTGCACACGTATGAGGATGGGCGGATTGGCGACACGGTTGTGCGGGAGCCGCTGGTATTGGGGCATGAGTTCGCCGGGACGGTTGAAGCTGTCGGACCGGACGCCTTTGACGGGCTGCACCAACCGCTGCGGGTCGGGCAGCGTGTGGCCGTCGATCCGGCGATTCCATGCTGGCACTGTGATCGCTGCGAGGCGGGTGATCCAAACTTATGCCGGAATCTGCGATTCATGGGCTTGTGGCCGGATGACGGCGCGCTGCAAGACCTGTTTGTTGTTCCGGCGCGCGGGTGTTTTCCACTGCCGGATGCCCTATCGATGGATGAAGGCGCGCTGTTGGAACCGCTCGGCGTGGCGATTCATGCCGTAGACCTCGCCAAAATCACGATTGCGCGGAGCGTGGCGATTCTCGGCTGCGGCCCGATTGGCTTGTTGATCTTACGACTGGTCAAGTTGTCCGGGGCCGGGCCTGTGATCGTGCTGGATCAATTTGACTGGCGGCTGGCAGCGGCTCAGCGCTGGGGAGCCGACGTGACGGTGAACATCACGGCGGAAGATTCTGTTGTCGCTGTCATGGCGCAGACCGGCGGGCGCGGGGCCGAGATCGTGATTGAGGCGGCCTGGGCCGGAGACGCGGTTGATCAGGCGGTGCGTATGGCCGACCTGGGCGCGCGCGTGGTGTTGGTCGGCATTCCATCCAGCGACTCGGCTCATTTCACGCATTCGTTCGCGCGGCGCAAGGGGCTGACGCTCGTCATGGTGCGCCGCATGAAACATACGTACTCGCGCGCTACCACGCTGGCTTCAGAGGGCCGGGTTGTATTGGACGAGTTGATCACGCACCGGTTTGATCTGGATGCAACGGGCGAAGCGTTTGCGCTCAATGCGGCATACCAGGATGGCATTATCAAAGGGGTGATCCGGCTGAACGGCGATTAGACCTGGATTGAACCATCAGGGGCGGCTGGCTGGTGACAGTTTTGCCGGTAGATCAGCCAGCGCGCTCCGGTTCCTCATCCTGGGGCAGCACGTGTCCCCACACCATTCCCAGCACAAAAAACAACAGCACGACCGAATGCGGTGATGCCCAGAAGTAAAACTCCACCATCATCATCAAAACGATAGCCAACAATCCACAGCCCCAGATCAGCGCCGGAGATATTTCGCGCCACCGGATTCCGATGAACGCCGTGCCTAACGCTATGAGGAACAAAAATAGACCCGGCCAGCCGTTTTCAGCCCGGATCAGCCAGTACACATTGTGGACCGGGTACCGGACGCCAAAGCTATCCAGCCGGAGCCGGGCAATAGCCGTCATCAGGTTGTTCGAGCTGACGCCCCACAGGCCCGATTCTTTGATGGCAGCGTTGGTGTCGGCCAGATAGAAGTTCCGGTTGAAGTAATACTGTTCGGGCTGCCATTCGTCTGATGTGACTTCGATCAGGCGCTCCTGCAACGGCTGTCCAAAAGAAGCCGCTCCACCTGCCAGCGCCAGCAGGACGATGCCTGCCAGGATCAGTTTGTGGGGCGTCGCCAGCCGCCGGTAGCGCCCCCTGACGGCAGCGCCCAATGGTATCAGCGCGACCAGCGCCGCCCCGATTGCGCCGCGTGACAGCGTCGTGAACAGGCCCAACCCGATCACCAGTGTCGCCAGCGCCGCCAGCCCCGTTTTCCAACTGAACGTGCCGGTGAACCGGTACAGCAGCGCCAACGACGCGAACAACGCGACGGCCAGGTAACCGCCCAGGCTGTTCGGGTTATCGGTCAAACCGTAGGCGCGGAAGGTCCCTGTAACGAATACGAACCGTGATTCGCCCAGCCAGCTCAGCCCGATCCCGCCACCCTGACCGTACTGCGCCAGCGCCAGCAGACCGTGCGCGGCTGCACCTGAGACGTACACGATCAGAAGTGGAGTCCCGTGTCCGCTGCGGACGATATCCGCCAGCCAGAAGCTCATCAGCAGGCAGCAGGCCGTATGCAGCGTCGCATAACGTGCCAGAGGCGGGTCATATGCCCACAAAACGCCAGCGCCCATCCACACCACCAATCCTACCCAGGCGAAACCGCCGCGCGTGCGGATCACGCTTTCCGCCGTGTTAGCAAAATGGCGCGTGCTGTCCTGGTCGAACAGCCAGCGCAGCGCCCCGACGATAATGGCCGCCGCCAGCGCGTAATCGACCAGAAACAGCACGATTCCTGTGAATTCAGCCGGCGTGGTGATCGGGGTCACAGGTGCGCGCCAGATGACGTGCCGGTAGCGGTGCATGGCAACCAGCGGAATCACGCCCAGCAGCAGCCACTGGAACCGTTCAAGGCTGGTTTTCATGTTGCTTCACAATCTGGTAGCCGCCAATCGAGTCTTGTCGCGGGTCGTCAGGCTTCCACAACGGCACAGCTTCATAGCTGCTGTCGCTCAGATAACGCAGCCCTAAGGTGCTGATGATGATCACGGGCTGGCCGGGCTTGATCATGGGGCCGTCCAGGTAGAGCGGCAGCCGGTTGGCGTCTAGCTGGAACAGGTTGTAGAGCGCCAAGTCGTCGCGCTGACCCTCGACGATTTGCAGGTATTGCAGCGGGACGATATCCCACCAGACGCCAAACACGGCTGCATCCGCCGGAATACGCTCGAACAGCGCTTCCGACCGGTCGCGGACTTCGGCATTCGATCCGGGTTTGATCAGGGGGAAATTCACCGCCAGAAAGATAACCGGCAGGATCATGATGCTGCTGGTTTTAGCCCAGCGCGGGCTGGCTTCAGTGGCCCACTGCCAACCGATTGCCAGCACGACCGCCCACACCAGGTACGTCGGACCTAACATAGTTTCCAGGTCCAGAGCGCCATAGTTCACATAAAAGAAGGTGAACGGCACAAAACAGGCCAGCCATACCACGAGCAGCCCGCGCCGCGACATTGCCAGCACGCCCACGCCAAAGATTCCGAGCAGAATCCCGATGCCCAGGTAATTGCCACCGAACCAGGATATGAACTCGTTCGCGCGATGGGCTGTCGGCCAAAGGCCATTGGCAAAAAAGAACCCTTCGAACTGCTGGCCGCGCAGCATCCACCAGATGCCACGCACGGACTGCAAATTGACGCGGTGAAAACTGCCGTCAGGGTTGTACCATCCGGCCATATTCAGCGCGGGACTGGCGGCGTAACGGATGGGCAGGTACAGGAAACTGATCGACACGACCCCTGCCGCGCTGAGGGCGGCCAATACGCATAACCGCCAGGGTATACGCAGCAGCAGAAAAAACACGACCACGCCGGGTGCAAACAATATCGACGAGGGATGCATCGCGACGGCGATCCCGAATAATAACCCGGCGATGGTGGCGCTGGTTGCATCGCGCAAACGGTGATCGGCCATGCGTGCCATCCACCAGCCGCAGATGGTCAGTGTACACACCTGGGGCGCGTAGACCTCCGCGACGATGCCATTGGTCCACAGGTAATATGACCACACGAGCACCAATGCCGTCCCGGCGGCAATGGCACGATCATGGATCAGGTGATTGATCAGGGCGTAGACCGCCGGGGCAGTTGCGGCCAGGCATACCGCCGAGAACAGGTTCACCCGGTACCCGACATCACGCACCGGCAGCCAGGTGAACAGGTGACCCGTCATCAGGTAGAGCGGGTAGCCCGGCGCGTGCGCGATGCCCAGCGTTTTGGCAGCGACCGTCAGCTCCGCGCTGTCGAGCGTGTAGATCGTCGGCACAAGGGTCAAAAGTAGAACGAAAAAGCAGGTGACGAATAACAGAACCGGCAGCAGAGAGTGGTTAGAAACAGCGGATTTCATACAGATGCATGCCTCACAAGGCACAACGCGGTTACGCATTTCAGTTCCGGCGACCGCCAAGTTATTTCTGGCGTGATTTTAGCCGATCAAACTCACTATTAAAATAACGCATAAAACCAACAGAATCTACCTATGGGGGAGCTGTCTACCCACAGATTCTGACCTTTCCATATAGTGACGATCAACACAGCGGGTAAGCTGGGTCATTATAACACGGCTGGATGAGTCCAAGATCATTATCACGTAGAGGGGGTAGCAAGACTATGCAAAAACATCGTTTTGCCGTGGTGAGTATGCTGGCGCTGCTCATTACGGCTGGATTCATGCTGGTGGGACTGCCATACGGTGAGTTCAACTGGCGCAACACGCTGGCGGCGTATATCGAGCCGCCTTTTTGCGACAGCGTGAGCCAGATTCCGCGTGCAGAGTGTGAAGCCTTGCTCGCGCTGTACAACAGCACGGACGGCGATCACTGGACTGACAACACTGGCTGGTTGGTGAGCCATACACCTGGCTCATGGTTTGGCGTGACAGTTAATTCGAATCATGTGACTGAGTTGTACCTTGATTCGAACAACCTGACAGGTAGCCTGCCGTCCGAATTAGACGCTTTTAGCGAACTGGGTTGGCTGTCGATATCGGATAATCATTTAGGCGGTGGAATCCCACCAGAACTGGGCAATCTGGGGAATCTGAGCGTCTTGTGGGTGCAAAAAAACCAGTTGAGCGGCAGCATCCCATCCCAGTTAAGTACACTGAGCGACCTCTTATCGTTGGACGTATCCGCCAATCAACTGAGCGGCGACATACCCCCTGCCCTCACAGCGCTGACAAACCTGCAAACATGGGGTACCGATTTGGGCTACAACATGCTCACGGCGTCCGATCCATCCCTGATCACGTTCCTGAACGGAAAAGACCCCGACTGGGCTGCTACGCAAACAGTCCCCCCTGCGGAAGTGAGCGCTGTTACAGTGTCGAACACCAGGGTGAGTGTGGACTGGACGCCAATCACATATACCGGCGACGGTGGGTACTATCAGGTTGGTTACAGTATTGCCGCCGGCGGGCCGTATACGCCGGGTTGCACGACGGTAGACAAGACCGAATCTGGCTGCCTGGTAATGGGACTGGCACCCGGCACGCCATACTATTTCGCCGTTCGAACGTATACACCTGCTCACGGCGATCAGCAAAACGATCTGTGGAGTCCGTATGGCGACGAAGATACGGCCACGACAACGGGCAGTTTCGACCCGCCCAGTGGCCTGACGGCGACGGCGGTATCGTCTGCGCAGATTGACCTGGGCTGGACGGACAACTCAGCCGGAGAAACGGCGTTCCACATCGAACGTTCGCTGACCGGTGTGGATAACTGGACGGAGATCGACACTGCTCCGGCGGACTCGACTGGCTACAGCGATACGACCGTGACCTGCGGGGTGCTGTATTTCTACCGCGTACGAGCCTTCCGCAGCAGTGACGGCACGTACTCGGACTACTCGAACGTAGCCGGTGACACGACGCCGTTGTGCGGCGCGAATCTGGTCCGCAACCCGTACTTCGACGCGGACGAAGCCGAATGGGCTTTCTGGGGTGAGATCGCGCACGGGGTGACCGGCGAGGTGTTGGAGTTCTACCGCCAATCGCCCAGCCCGACCGGCGCGGCGGTCATCCAGGACCTGAACG
>CAYMTN010000153.1:3882-13277 GCA_964393335.1 uncultured Anaerolineaceae bacterium | reverse complement strand
GGTCGTCGTGCCGACGCCAGAACCAACGGCAGTGCCGACCGAGGTGATCCCGACTGACGAGCCAACCGAGATTGTGCCGACGGAGGTCGTCCCGACGGAAGCACCACCTGTCGAACCGACCGCTACTCCCGAACCGACAGAAGAACCAACAGCCGCCCCCTTACCGACGCAGCCGCCCATGGCTACACCTGTTGGTCCCTCCAGACCCAGTATTGGGTCGTAATGGCTGACCGATAACGGAACCGCCCCGGACCAACTATCATCCGGGGCGGTTTTTGAATGTCAAATAGGCGAAACAGAGTATTCATCCGACGTGTTTTGACCTACAGCCTTAACAAACGGCGATGTTCACAGTGCTTGACTCCCTAGCACTTGAGTGGCCACGACTTGATCGCGCTAACGACGCGCTCCAGATCAACTGGCGACAGGTCGTTGTAGAATGGCAGCCGGATCAAACGATCACTAATCTCTTCCGCCACCGGGCAATCACCGGGCTGTCCGCCGAACCGTTGTCCCATGCTCGACAGATGCAGCGGTAGATAATGAAAGACTGCCACAATCTCCAGGGTTTTCAAGTGCTGAATCAGACTCTGGCGCTGTTCCAGCGTGGGCAGCAGCATGTAGAACATATGATAAGGTTGCCTGCAACCTGACGGAATAGTTGGAAGCTGAACGCCGTGCTGTGATGCCCAATCCTGCAAGTGAGCGGCATAGTATTCCCAAATATACTGGCGTTTGGCTTGAATCTGATCTCGTGACTCAAGCTGCGCGTACAGGAACGCAGCAAGAATCTCACCCATCAAATAGCTGGAACCGATGTCAATCCACGTATATTTGTCCACCTGACCTCGGAAGAAATGGCTGCGGTTCGTACCTTTCTCGCGTATGATCTCGGCACGGTCGATATAGACTGGGTCGTTGATCAGCAGCGCGCCACCTTCACCGCATACGAAGTTTTTGGTTTCATGAAAGCTCAGTGTAGCCAGGTTACCCAGCGTGCCCAGGTTACGCCCGTTGTAGGCAGCAAATAACCCATGTGCATTGTCTTCGACAACCTTGAGACCATGTTGGGCCGCAACGGCCAGTATTGTATTCATTTCGCTGCCCACGCCCGCATAATGGACTGGCACAATCGCTTTGGTTCGCGGCGTGATCAGACGTTCGAGTTGGTGTTCATCGAGATTTAGCGTGTCGGGGCGAATGTCAATGAACACCGGTTTCGCCCCACGCAAGACAAAGGCATTCACCGTGGAGACAAACGTAAACGCGGGTACGATAACCTCATCGCCCGGTCGGATGTCAAGCAATATGGCAGCCATTTCAAGCGCGTGCGTGCAGGACGTTGTGAGCAATACCTTGCGAACGCCGAGCGTGTCTTGCAGCAAACAACTACATTTCCGCGTGAACTCGCCGTCGCCTGCAATACGACCAGACTCGATAGCATCCCGCATGTAGCGGAATTCATTACCAGTCAAAAATGGTTTAACAAATGGAATAGGCACAGAGCACCACCCTCACTTGAGCTACTGTCCGTAGAGCGCCAGGCCACTGACGATCATGATCACTGCAATGATATGATCGCGTGTGAGCTTCTCGCCGAGCACGAGTCGTGACAATCCCAGAACCAACACATGCGTGATACCTGTGCCAATGTAGACTGTGCCGATGCTGAGACGATGAAGCGCGATGTAATTCGCCAATTGAGCCGCAATGAACAACCCCAACGCCAGCCCCAAGAACAACCTTCTGTGCGTGGTGGAAAACAGTTTGTACGCAGTCTGTCCGCATGCCGTGGTCGTAAAACTCGTCCCCAACGCGATCCAGGCCCACATTACGCTTCACTCCGTCCCCGCTGAAACGCTGTTAGACCGGTTTATCCGCCATCCCAGCCAGAATACGCCACACATGATCAACAGGGTGCCCGTCACACGCGTGAGCGTGATTGGTTCGTGATAAACAAACGCTACGCCGAGCATGACCGGAAAAAACAGGCTGGTAAGCGGGTAGGTTGTGCTGAGCGGGAAGCGTCTATTGGCGAACATCCAGACTACCAGCCGCAGTGCATTGAGCGCGAAGACCACACCGAATCCCAGCCCGATCAAGACCAGATCGAGATCGGCGTGTGAGACGAGTGTTTTCAATAAGACGGCGCTGGTAATGTTCAAACCGACAATTCCGGCGACAGCCATCCCCAATCCTACCGCGCGATCGTTTAACCACCAACCCACACTAGACACGAGTTACCATCCTACCTGTGCGAGATCGAACCCCAGGTGATCAGCCAGGCGCGCGTTCGATTCGGCAAAATGAGTTTGAAGGTACTCTCTCAGCGCAGGAGATATCTCCTGCTGATCCAGGCGTTGGCTTTTATTGATCTGGCGCAAGGCGCTGGGTGGGACATAGTCTGGCGCAACACCCAACAGCGCATAAAGCCTGGCTAATTCGCGTTGAGGTGAGGCGACCAACTGCTCGAATATCACAATGGTCATCTGTTCCGGCGCAAAATAGCGTTCGTACATTGTGATGTAGTCGATGTACAGACCACGCTTCAAATAGTCGAATGGCGAAACGGAAAAACGCGTGGGGTCGTATAAGTCACGACGTTCGGCCTCGTGTAGGAAGGCTTCTTCAAGCGACAGAGTTTCGATGCCGTTATTGACGCTGAACCAGTAATTTGATATCGCGCGGTCAATCGGATTACGCAGCGAAAACAGGATTCTGGCCTGCGGAAAAACCGCCGCAATCTGTTGGGCAGCCTGTTCGTATTCGATATAACTTGTGCTTTTTTCGCCGCGCAGTTTTGCTCCGCCCGCTCCCTCAAAGTACGTGCGCTCATAATACGCCACGCCAAGCTGGACAGCATCTGTCCGCAGAAAAAACTTCGGCTCCGGCTTGATCGGCACTGCCATCTCAATTTCAGGGTGTTCGTTCAATACGTGGTACAGATACGTCGTGCCCGAACGCTGCGCGCCCACGAGGAAAAAATGCTCGAACTCATGCATGATCTTGCCTGATAATGTCTTTAATATAGTAGCTATTGCTGGAGCCGAACTGCTGTACCAGCCGGACAACGTATTGCCCCAATATACTGGTGATCGCGATATTGATCCCGGAAAACAGTGCGCTCAGTACGACAATTGTGGTCCAACCCGGCACACTCACACCGAGAAACACGGATTTAATGATGTAGAAAGCGCCTAACAAAAATGCCCCGCCGGCCATCACGAGGCCAAACATGCTCACGATTTGCAGGGGAAAAGCCGAGTAATTGAACAGTATTCGCATCACAAGACCGGCGATGCGGAACCAGTTGTAATTACTGCTGCCCACAAGCCGGGGTTTATGCTCGACTACCACGTTAGCAGGCTGGCTCGAAAACATGAGCACCATGCCGGAAATGTACGGGAAACTCGTTCTGTACGCGCAAATTCGTTCCACGACATCACGCCGAATCAAGCGAAAATTGGTGAGTACAAGATCGCGTGGTTGGTGAAATACGCGCCGGTTGATCACGGCAATGGCCTGGCTTCCAATCCGGCGATAGCGTGCGTGTGCCTTGTGATGGAACTGGCCAATGACAAGATCGTGTCCATCGAGCGCCTTGTCCACCAGGTGGATGATCTCACTGGGAGGATTCTGTAGATCGTCATCTAGTGTGACAACGTAATCGCCAGTGCTGTGCTGCAACCCGCAGAATACGGCACTATGCTGGCCGAAATTCCGGATCAGGTTGATTACCACAATATGTGGATTGGCGAGCGCCTTTTCGCGCAGGACATCCGCGCTGTCGTCGCTGCTGCCATCATTCACCGCGATAATCTCGTAGTCCCAGCCAAACGACTCAAAGAATCGGACGGTATGTTCCAGAGTGGTTCCCACGACGTTTCCACTGTTGTAAACGGGAATCACCACCGTGTATTTTTGTTGGCGAGCTTGGGTAGCCTTGCGCTCATCCATAAGCCCTCACATTCTTCATTGCTGTAGACCGGCTGTTCTCTGTACGAGTTGGCAGAACACAACCTCATTGTCCGGGACAATGACCGGAGAGCGGCACAGGCATCTGGTCGAACGGAAGTAGCAGCCGCTCCGGGTCTGTCTTGAGCACCGCTGGGCCAGCCGTCGCGATATTGTATGTGCCTAAATCCGCAACAGTGATCTCGGGCAACAGCGACATGGTGCCGTCATTAGCATACTTCACGATCACGATATCCTCGTTAGGTACCCAGGGCACAATAGCCCACCGGCTGGACCGGACCCCATTTTCTTCGAGGCACAATCCCGACGGGAAATTCAATTCGCATGTGCCAGCAGGCGGCAGATAATCATCTTCGTAGCCTTCATTGCCGGTCCTCAGTATGTCGATCGTTACATCGCCTTGTGCCGCCGTGAGCGCGCGCTGGGTCTGGCGAATGACCAGGTCAGCAGCGTCGGGGAAACGTGAGCCGACCCAATCCGGTTCGGTGACGATCACCATGTGCAGCGGGCGATAAAATAGACAACGCACGTCAAGCACAGCCTCCGCGATAGTATCAATTTCCTCGTAGGTCGCCTGCGCTTCTTCCCTGTAGATGATAACCCAGGTAAACCCGGGGCCGATCAATATCAGGCCAGTGAGCAGCATAGCCAGTGTTTGCCACGCCAGCACTCGCACGTGCAGCCCGCGATTCAACACCCTCGCCGCGCCAAAAATCAACGTGACATACAGCAGTGAAATGCCCGCTGAACGCCCGAACGTAATACGGTCTTGATAAGCGAAACGCATATCCGGATTGCTCGCGCCAACCAGAATCGAGCTGAACAGCATGGCGATGCCTAGCAACATGAGCTTTGCGAAGTCGTAAAGAAACGATTCGTCGTTCTGACGTGCGGTGTCTTGCAGCCAACGTCCACCCACGCCGAGGCTTACCGCACCCAGGATCAGAACCCCCACCAGCATCCATACACCATAACCATCGTTGAGCGCAACGCCGAGGCGATCCAGATAGAGGTCCGGGAACGTCACGGCGCTGCCCATCAGGTTGACGACGCGCACAGGCAGCGAATCAGTGGCGTTGGGGGCCAGATCGTTCCACGGATCGAATACAAAAACCACCAGTATGATCACGCTTACGCCGGTCAGGATAAACGGCAGTGATTCCAGTACAATACGTTTTGCGCGTTTTTGCCAGGGAATCCCAGTGAGCATAAACCACCCGGCAAGCGCCGTCACACCAGCCCACGGGATACCGGACTCGTAGGTGAACACCGAGACAGCGTAACACAGGAACGACGCGCCGTATAATGACCACCGGGTTTTGGGCTGTTCGGATTGAAGACTGAGCAGATAGAAATAGGTCGAAGCGAGCAGCATCACCAATGTCGCTTCGATCCCCCAGGAGATGGTCTGATACAGTGCGCCGAGACGGATAGGAGTCAGGCTTAGCGCCAGCCCAGCACTGACCGCCAACAGCCGCCGCCGTGTGAGCTGGTGAACGATGCCCGCCATGAAAACTCCCTCAAGCACGCGGCTGGCTTGAAAGATCAGGTGGTATGGCAGCATAGAATCCCTGAACGCCCAATAAACCAATGCGTTGCGAGGTGCTGCCAGGATATGGCGCTGGTTGAATTCGAGATAATGATCGATATAACCCCTGATTCCGTAAGCGTCAATCCAGACGAGAAAGACTTCGATATCGGTATGCAGGGGACCGAAATTTAACCCGCGAATGACCAACACAGTCATTGTGACTAAACCGAACAAAAGAACCAGTAAAGCGGGCGAACGTCGCAAATGCGTCATAGCGTTCTGCTCTAAAGTGATTCGGGAGCTAGTGGATTTCTGGCTCGTAGCCCATACAAGATTAATGCATAATCGCGCCCCCTGCCACCAACTGCGACTGAAACGCGCCATGTTACGCTGAGAAGATTACAGAACTGTAGGGGATCGCAGACGCGATTCAGCCCCACATGCGTCCGCCGCGCCATATCCTCGACGCGTTTGACCATGAATCCCATTTTCCTGTCGCCAGTGTGAACCATAGCAGAGTGGACAAATGGGCACTCGGTTCCTGGATACGGATGACACAAACGAGGATGAAGGCAATTAATCCGGCCCCAGCCCACAAAAATAACCCAAGTCGGCACAATCACGCAACTTCGAACGATCCGTGCCAATGCGAAAAATATCCGTTTGGGTGATTTTTCTATATAATGATGAAAATGCGTTTAATCAGGTGACGTGCTATCCCCTCGCACACGTGCTTGAGACCCTGACCATCTCAAGCCGCATCGATTCCAACGGGGACCAGCCACGCGTCAACAGGTGATAGGATCGTTATACCTGATCCGCAAAACGATTTGGCAAGACATCCTCGCCGTTTATTTTGAGCATAAGGAGAGAAAGATGCGCCGTTATTTAGTTTTGTTCCTCGCAGTCGTCTTGATGGTGAGCCTGGTGCCGCTGTCGGGTGTGGTCGCGGAAGACGAAACCGTCTTGGTGGTCGGTCTGTCCGAAGACTACAACTCGCTGGATCCGGGCCGCGCTTATGAACCCGGCGGCGCGGTCATTTACCATGCCGTCTACGATACGCTGGTGACCTTCCCCCCAGACTCGGTCAGTGAGATTCTGCCCAGCCTGGCCTCCGACTGGTCGATCTCTGATGACGGTCTGGTCTACACGTTCTTTCTGCGGGATGACGTGACCTTCTCCAACGGTGATCCCCTCACAGCGGAAGATGTGGTTTTTAGCATCAATCGCATGAAGAACTTGAAGGATAACCCGGCGTTTCTGGCCGATACAATTGCCAGTGTAGAGGCGTCAGATGATCTGACAGTGGTCATGACGCTGACCCAACCGGACCCGGCGATCCTGGCCAAGCTGATCTTCGATGCGTTCTCGATTGTGAACGCAGCCGAAGTGCAGGCCAATGGTGGCACCGCCGCCGCGGATGCATCCGAAGTAGATACGGCGGAAGAATGGTTTATGAGTCATTCGGCGGGCACTGGTCCATACGTCGTCGAGCGCTACGAGCCAACCGTACAAACCGTTCTGGTGCGCAACCCGAACTACTGGGGCGAGCCGTCGTACTTTGATCGCATCATCATCCGCAACCTGCCCGAGACTTCTACGCAGAAGCTAGCACTCGAAGCCGGTGACATCGACCTCGCAATGGACGTGATCGCGGACCAATTACCTGCTTTCGAGAGTAATCCCGATATAACCGTGTTCTCGACGCAGAGTGACACCCTGATCTTCTTGCTCTGCAACGAAGATGAAACGATCGGTGGCCCGGTGAGCAATCGGCTGGTACAGCGCGCGATCCGCTACGCGCTCAACTATGATGAGCTCAAGTTTCTGAGCGGCGCGGGCGCTAATAACCCGGCGGCGATGGTTCCAATCGGCTTCGCTGGCGCGTTGGATCCGTCAGAAGGTATCCATCAGGATGTCGAGATGGCGAAGAGCCTGTTGGCTGAAGCCGGCTTCGCTGACGGTTTCAAGATCGATCTCGAATATCCAGACTTCAACTACATTGGCACCGAGTTCGGCATTGTGGCGCAGAAGGTTCAGGCCGATCTGGCGCAGGTAGGTATCACAGTCAGTCTCGTCCCGCAGGAATTCCAGGTGTCGCTGGATGCCTACCGCGCGGGCGAGCAGGGCTTCAGCCTGTGGCTCTGGAATCCGGACTACCAGGACACGCTCGACTACGTCGAGTTCTTGCCGGCTGGTGTTGTGGGCAACCGCGCCAATTGGACTGACGAAAACGCGGACCAGGAAATCCTCGATTTGCGTGACGCAGTTAAGGTGGAAACCGACGCGACCAAGCGCAACGAGATCTTCCGCGAGATTCAGCTTTATGAACAGCAGAACGGACCGTTCGCTCCGCTGTTCCAGCCCGGCGTGCACTTCGCGTATCAGAGCGACCTGCAGGGTTTCAACTACAACGGCCAGTGGCGCGTTGACCTGACGCTGCTTTCCTACTAGTCTGCTACCTGTGTAATTCTCTGCGGCGAGGCCCGTTCGCAAGCCTCGCCGCATGTTTTCGCGACACTCACCCGAGGGACAATGTCACTTCATCGTTATTTGGCGCGCCGTCTGGTGCTGCTGATCCCGCTACTCATCGGAATTTCGCTGGTGTCGTTCACGATCTCCAATGCGATCCCGTCCGATCCAACGGCGGCCAATCTGGGAGAACGCGCGGCGGCGGACCCGAAGATTGTTGAGGCGTTTCGGGCCAAGTGGGGACTGGACAGGCCACTTTACATCCAGTACCTCACGTACATGGGGAACTTGCTCCAGGGCGACATGGGCACATCCATTCGCAGCCATCGTCCGATCCTTGACGAGCTGCGGCGCTATCTGCCCGCCACCATCGAGCTGGCGACGGCTGGTATCCTCGTCAGCCTCATCATGGGCATCATTTTCGGCGTGACTTCGGCGGTGTGGCGCAATCGCCCGATTGACTTTGTCGTCCGCATTATCTCGCTGATCGGGGTGAGCGCGCCTGTCTTCTGGCTGGCGCTGCTGGGGCTTATTTTGCTCTATTTACGCTGGGGCATTGTGCCTGGGCCGGGCCGACTCGACGCGCGCATTGTGCCACCGCCCAGCGTCACCGGTCTATATACAATTGATAGCCTGCTGGCGGGGGAATGGGACGTTTTTCGTAACGCGGTCGCTCATTTGGTGCTGCCATCGCTGGTGTTAGGTGCGTATTCGGTGGGACTGATCACACGCATGACGCGTTCTTCGATGCTGGAAGTGCTCTCGCGCGACTACATGATGACCGCGCGCAGTAAGGGCCTGCGCGAGCCAGCGGTCATTCTGCGTCACGGGCTGCGCAACGCGCTTATTCCGGTCGTAACGATTATTGGGCTGTCCTACGGAAGCCTGCTTTCGGGCGCGGTGCTCACCGAGACGATCTTCGCTTGGGAGGGGATTGGTCGCTACGCCTACAACGCCGCGCGGTCGCTCGACTTTCCGGCCATCATGGGCGTTAGCATGTTAACCGCGACCATTTTTGTGGTGACCAATCTGGTGATTGACTTGCTCTACTACGTGATCGATCCACGTTTGCGACAGGAATGAGACGGGCAGTGCACGAGCAGAAGCTGAACTGGAAAATGATACGAAACCGGGCGCGCCACAACCCGCTTATGGTCCTGGGCGTGATTATCTGCGTGGCATGGGCGATCATCTCCGTCGGAGCGGACCAATTCGCCCCGTATGATCCGCTCCAGCAGAGCATCATGGAGCGGCTGCAGGGGCCGAGTAACGCCCATATCTTCGGGACTGACCAACTGGGGCGCGATGTGCTGTCGCGTGTGATCTACGGGGGACGGATCTCGCTGCCAGCAGGCCTGGCGTTGGTAACCAGTGCGACCATCGTGTGGACGATTTTTGGCGCGCTGGCAGGGTATAT
>CAYMTN010000153.1:0-3872 GCA_964393335.1 uncultured Anaerolineaceae bacterium | reverse complement strand
GGGACGAGTTGCTGATGCGTTTCACCGAAGTGTTCATGGCATTCCCGATGATCATTCTGGCGATGGCGATTGCCGCCGCGCTGGGGCCGAGCGTGAACAACGCGGTCATTGCCATGACCGTCGTGTGGTGGCCGAACTATGCGCGTATCGTGCGGGGCCTGGTGATGAGTGTCAAGTCGAACTTATACGTCGAGTCGGCTCATGCGATTGGCGCTTCTCCCATGCGGATTCTGTTCCGCACCATTATGCCGAACTGCCTCTCCCCTGCGCTTGTCATGGCGACGTTGGATATCGGTAACGCAATCCTGATCTTTGCCGGGCTGAGTTTTCTGGGGCTAGGCTCTGAGCCATCGGCGGCGGAGTGGGGACGCATGGTGTCCGATGGGATCGACCACTACGACCAGTGGTGGTTGAGTACGTTCCCAGGGGTGGCGATTTTCACGGTTGTGATGGCGTTGAATTTCATCGGGGACGGTATCCGCGATCTCGCCGACCCGCGCACCCGAAAGTCGGTGGGCTAGCGAAGCCATCCAGCGAAGACGGATCACCTGAGAGTCCCGATCCCTCCCAATTGTAGCGTCATCGTCAGCCAATAAGCTGCGGGAGCCAAAAAACTGGGCGCGCAGTCTGGCCATGTTCACAAGATTTCCAGCCGATCAGCAGTCTTTTTGAGGTCGCCCGGCACTCGCCAACGCCGCTTAGTCGATCTGGAATTCACCATTCTGGTAGAACAGCGTGCCGTCGATCCAGATTTCGCCACCCTCGGTCATCCGATGCACCATGTCCCAATGGATCATGCTCTGGTTGATGCCGCCTGCGGGTTCCAGCGCTCCGCCCAACGCCATGTGAATGGTGCCGCCCATCTTTTCGTCGAACAGAGTATTACCGGTTACGCGGTCCACGCCCCAGTTTGTACCTATGGCGAACTCACCCAGTCGTTTGGCTCCGGCATCCACAGCGAGTTGCGCCAAGAGAAAGTCTTCCCCCTTTTCTGCGGACGCTTCGACCACGACACCATCCTTCAAGCTGAGTTGAACCCCTCTGATTTCCCGTCCATCGTAAACCGAGGGCAAATTGAACGCGATATGCCCATTGGCCGAGTCATCAAGCGGGCTGGTGAAAATCTCGCCGTCGGGGAAGTTTCGTTCGCCATGAGCGCTTATCCAGGTCCGCCCCCCAAATTCGAACGACAGGTCAATGCCTGGACCGTGCACATCGGCGTGTTTTTTGTCCTGCAGCCAGGCACACAGCCGCAACTGCTGTGCCTTAAATGCTTGCCAGTGGGCAACAGGATCAGCCTGGTCCAATCCTGCCGCTTTGTAGACAAACTCGGTGTACTCCAGGAAGCCCATTTCGGCTTCTTGCGCGGAGGCGAGCGTGGGCCATGTGGTGACGTTCCAGCGGATTTCCCCGGCATCCACTCGTGATTGGTAAATGTCCTGATACGGCTGGTTTGCCCTGCGACGTTTGGCCAGCAAAACGGGATCAATGTTAGTCAGTGCCTTGGTGTTAAGTGGCGCATCGATTCTAAACAATACATCCTGGTGTTTACCTTGCGCCATGTAAATTGGGCTGAGATAGCTCAGGTGATCTTCTGTTGCGTTCTTCAGAAAAATCTCACGAGAATTAGTTGTCTGTAATCTTGTCTCCAGATGACCGCCGCGTTGCATGACCGCTTCTAACAACGCTTCTATCAGTGGCTCGGCGGCGGTTGTGGTCATGACTACGACGAGTTGTCCTCTGTAAATGGGAACACAATATGATGTAAGCAAACGAGCGAGTTTTGGAGCAAAATCCTCGTACATGTTGTCCTCCTGTATGTGATCGCCTCGTTGGGTGTAATTAGATTTGGCCCGGTTTCGTGTTTCTGGTAGAGCGGTTTATGCTTCTGACGACCCTGCAGGCGGCCATGTACAGTGATGTCAATGTAATCGCTGGGCGGGTTCTGGTAGTCCAGATCAACCCCCAAATACTGCTCGGCGACTTCGATTTTAACACGTAAAATGGATCGCACATCACTTCAAGATCGCTCCCCCATCACGACAAAAACTGTCCTGGATGGTAACTAGTCCAGGGCAGTTCGGTCTTCAGTTAAACCGGGTTACTTCAGGATTACGACCCGCTACCTGGCCTGCTGGGACCAACCGGTACGATAGCCGGTGCTTCAGTTGGTTCGGGTGTTGTGGTCGGTGGCACTTCGGTCGGTTCGACGGTGGGTTCGACAGGTGGTGCTTCTGTCGGAACGACCTCGGTCGGCACAACCTCAGTCGGCTCCTGGGTCGGGATGACCTCGGTCGGCACTGCCGTTGGTTCTGGCGTCGGCACGACGACCGGCACCTCGCCCTGCGGCGCGACCACGAACGCGTCGATGGCGACCATACCACTCACCGGAACGATGCGCAGCGTATGCAGACCGTCACCGAGTCCGTTGAGCGCCACGGACGCGCCGAAGGTCGCTTCGCCTGCGCTGTCGACGGTATAGAGTACCGCGCCATCCACTTCGATGCTGAAAAGTCCCAGCGCCGGGTGTTTGACGTACAGTACGTCCACGCGCGGACCGGTGAAGGTCAGCGCCAGTGTATCATCGACACTGCCACTGCTGAACAGGTAGGCACCGCCGCTGGCGAGATCGCCTGCGGTCAGCGTCCACGTGCCGCTTTGTGTCACGCGCCCAGCATCAGACTCGATGGTTTCGAGCGCTTCGGCGGGTGTGGCGGTCGATTGTGGCGTGACCGTTGGCTCGACGGTCGGCTCGACGGTCGGAAGCGCAGTAGGTGTCGGCGTCGGCTCGACCGGCGACTCCACCTCGCCCGCGATGACAAACGCGTCGATGGCGACCGTGCCGCTGACCGGCACAATCCGCACGACGTGTATGCCTGCTTCGAGTCCGCTGACCTCGACCAGCGCGCCAAACGCGGCTGCTTCGGCGGCGCTGTCGATGGTCTGCATCACCGCGCCATCAACCTCGACCGCGAAGATACCCAGCGCCGGATGTTCGACATAGACCACCGCGATCTGCGTGCCGCTGAAGCTCAGGCTGAGCGTATCGTCCGCGCTGCCGCTGCTGAAGATGTAACTCCCGCCGCTGGCAAGCCCGGTGTCGTGCGCCGTCCACGCGCCGCTTTGTGCCACGCGCGGATCGTCGGATTCGACAACCTGGATCGCAGGGGCGGCGGTTGGCTCGATGGTCGGTTCAGGTGTCGGCGTGATTTCCGGCAGGGCTTCGCCCGGCGCACCGCCCGGCGGGATGCACTCCGCCTGCGTCAGCACGAGGCCGGGTTTGTACTGCACCGAGACGTTATCCACGACCAGCGCGGGCTGCCCGTCCGCCGGACCGACCCACATCTCGTACCGCATATTCGGCCAGGTCGCCGTCGTCTTGCCGCGTATGGTGTACGTGTCCAGCGGCGTCCCGGCGGGCAGCACGAAGTGGCAGTTGAACCAGTCGGTCCACGCCACGTTACGCAGTGTCACCCACGTCTCTTTGGCCGTTGGGCCGCTGTTGCCGAGGTCAAACGTCAGCTCGAACGGCATGTTCGGCTGGGCTTGATAGTCCAGGTTCTGGTACAGGATCGCGTTCGGATGTCCGACCGGGGCGAACAGCTCAAGCTGATTCGATCCGTTGACCGAGTAGTCGATGTTATCCCAGGGCAGCCACTCGTCCGTCCCGGCACTGAAATCACCGTTGCGCACCATCTCGGTATCAGCCGGAATCACCGAGCGCACGCACTCCGTCCAGTACATCTGTAGACTCGGCTTGTGTTTGACCGAGACGTTGTCGATCTGGATGGCGGGCACACCGTCCGCCGGACCGGGCACGATCTCCAACCGCATGCCGCTCCATGCCATGTTCGTCCGGCTGCGGATCGTGT
>CAYMTN010000152.1:0-13305 GCA_964393335.1 uncultured Anaerolineaceae bacterium | reverse complement strand
GCCTGTTCCCTTTCCCTGGTTCCCGTCCGCTGTTCGTGATGCCCCCATTGCCTCATCTTGAACACTCCAGATACAGATATTCAACCATTCAACTCGCCGCTTACGGGAGTTTTCGGCGTATCTTTGATTTATATCTCCAAAATCATTTTTAAAATTCCGATTGTTGTGTTATCTTTAGCCTTGTTGCCCTCGCTTTTGAACGGTCCGGGCAGGTTTGACACCCTGTTGCCTTTATGATAATCTCTGAATTGTTTGTTCTAATCTGAACAATTAGCAATTAACCAACTGTGTAATACGGAGAATCTTACCGTGCCATCAGATTTTGCCCCTATTGTTGCTTTGCTTATCCTCACCGTTGGGGTTAGCTCTTTGATTGTCGTTATGTCGCGTTTATTGGGGCCTTTCCGGCCTACTGCGCGAAAGCTGGCCCCCTATGAAAGCGGCATGCAGCCCTACGGCGAAGCCATCCGCCGAATCCCGGTGAAGTTTTACCGCGTCGCCGTGCTGTTCATCCTGTTTGACATCGAAGTTATCTTCTTTTTGCCCTGGGCAGTTGTATTTCGGGATCTGCGCATTTATGGCTTGGTTGTGATGGGAGTCTTTTTCTTCGTATTGACGGTAGGATTTGTTTACGAGTGGAAAGTTGGAGGGTTGGAATGGGAATAACCTCTAAACTCGGTGACATGGGTGTTGTAACGTTAAGATTAGAGGATGCTATCAACTGGTCACGCACGCGCGCCATGTGGCCAATGTTGTTCGGCCTGGCGTGCTGTGCCATCGAAATGATGAGCACGCAGGCATCAGTCTATGATTTGTCGCGGTTTGGGATGGAGCTGATGCGCCCCAGCCCGCGTCAGAGCGACTTGATGATCGTCGCCGGGCGCGTGACGCGCAAAATGGCCCCGGTGCTGCGCCAACTGTATGACCAGATGCCCGAACCCAAGTGGGTGTTGAGCATGGGCGACTGCGCCTCATGCGGTGGTGTGTTTAACAACTATGCGATTGTGCAGGGCGTAGATGAGATCGTTCCGGTTGATATTTATGTTGCAGGCTGCCCGCCGCGCCCTGAGCAGCTCATTCATGGGATTATGACGCTGCACGAGCGTATCAAGCAGGAGCGGCTGTCCGACTGGGCATAAAGCCTGGGGCGGCTCGCATACAACGACAGGCGAGTGAATCAATGACCGAACTGGACCCAAAAGAGGCGCTTCAGGCCGCGTTTTCTGACGCCATACAAGACGTTCTCGAATTTCGCGGCGAACTGACGATTGTCGTAGATAGCGACCGGATTGTAGATATCTGTCGCTACTGCCGTGATACAAAGGGGTTGGCCTACAATTTCCTATCGGATGTGTCGGGAGTCGATTATTTTCCACAGTCTCCCCGTTTTGCGGTGGCTTACCATATGTACTCGATGGTTCATAACCGTGAGCTTCGTCTGAAGGTATATCTTTCCGACGAAGACCCGACGGTGCCGAGTGTAACGGGCGTGTATCCCACCGCTAATTGGCTTGAGCGTGAGATATTCGACCTGCTCGGCGTGACGTTTACGGATCATCCCGATTTGCGCCGCATCTTGATGCCCGACAACTGGGATGGGCACCCGCTGCGCAAGGATTATCCGCTGGGGTACGAAACCGTGCAGTTCTCGTTCAATTTTGACGAAGTTGACAAATACAAGCCCTACGCCCAAGAATAACAATCGGACCCTGACTGTTGGAGTGAGAATGGAATGACCGGAGCAGACGATAGTATCTGGCAAGGTGATATTCAACAGCTCAAGGGGCTGGTTTCGGATCGCGCTTTGAGCGGCGAGACGATGGTCCTGAACATGGGGCCCCAGCATCCCAGTACGCATGGCGTACTGCGGCTGTTATTGGAGTTGGACGGCGAGGAAATCGTAAGCTGCGTGCCGGATGTCGGGTATCTCCATACCGGCATCGAAAAAAACATGGAAGCCAAGTCGTATGAAAAGTCCATCGTCATGACCGACCGCATGGACTATTTGAACCCGCTTGGCAACAATCTCGTCTACTGCCTCGCGATGGAAAAACTCATCGACCTGGATGTGCCGCCGCGTGCCCAGTATATTCGTGTGCTGTTGACCGAGCTGACCCGGATCAACAGCCACCTGGTATGGTTGGGAACCCACGCGCTCGATATCGGGGCGATGAGCGTCTTTTTGTACTGCTTCCGCGAGCGCGAAAAGCTGCTGGACATTTTTGAAATGGTGTCCGGCCAGCGCATGATGAGCACGTATTTCCGTCCCGGCGGGCTGTGGCGTGACGTGCCGGAGGAGTTTGAGCCTGCCGTGCGCGACTTCATCGACTATTTTCCGCCGCGTGTCGCCGATTACGAAAAACTGCTGACTCAGAATCCGCTTTGGTTGGACCGCACGCAGGGTATCGGGTTTTTGTCGGCGGAAGATGCGATCAAGCTAGGGTGCAGCGGGCCTACGCTGCGTGGTTCCGGCGTGAACTGGGACATTCGCAAGGTGCTGCCGTACAGCAGTTATGAAGACTTCGATTTTGATGTACCGCTGGGGCAGCATGGCGACGTGTACGACCGCTACCTGATCCGGGTCGAGGAAATGCGCCAGAGTCTGCGCATCGTCGAGCAGGCGCTGGATAAGCTGCCCGATGGCCCCGTACGGTCGAACAACCGGCATTATGTGCCACCGCCTCGTGCCGAGTTAGGGCACAGTATGGAAGCGGTCATCCATCACTTCAAATTGTGGACAGAGGGCTTCCGTCCACCGAAGGGCGAAGTTTACCAGCGCGTCGAAAGCCCGCGCGGTGAACTGGGTTGTTACCTGGTGAGCGATGGCAGCCCGAAACCCTGGCGCGTGCATTTCCGCACGCCGAGTTTTGTTCATTTGAGCGCCCTGCCGCACATGGCAAAAGGGCACCTGATCGCCGACCTGGTGGGAATCATCGGGACGATTGACATTGTGCTGGGAGACTGTGACCGTTAGGCGCAGCCATACGCCACATCTGGAGTAACGCCGTGCTGGCAGATAAATACGCCGATCGTATCGAGAAGATTTTTTCCAAATACCCGGATAAACGTTCCGGCCTGATGGACGTGCTGTATCTGGCACAGGAAGAATACGGCTGGCTTTCTGAGGATGCGCTGCGCGAGGTCGCCCAGGTCTGCGAGGTAGACCCGACCCAGGCGCAATCCATCGCCGGGTTTTACACCATGTTCTCCGAAAAGCCTAAGGGCAAATACTGGCTTCAAGTGTGCACTGACCTACCGTGCGCGCTGCGTGGCGCGGATACGTTTTACAGGGACCTGTGCGACTACCTGGGCGTGGAAGATGGTGGTACAACCGAGGATGGCCTTTTCACGGTCGAGCGAGTGATGTGCTTGGCGGCCTGCGACAAAGCGCCTATGCTTCAGTGCAACTTCCACTACCATGAAAACCTGGACCTTGAAAAAATGAAGGCCCTGGTCGAACAGCTCCGCGCTGAAGCGCAAGCCGAGGCCCCGGCTGCCGTCTCAGGCGCGGAAGACACCTAACGACCGCGCGATGCCTGCACAATGGTCGCTTTCGACGCTGACGGCGGACGATTATGACGCCGTCCGGGACCTGTGGGAGCTGTCCGGGCTGTCGGTCAAACCCGCCGGGCGGGACAGCCGGGAGCAGTTTGCCGCCCAACTTGCCGGTGGAACCCAGGTCGTGATCGGTGCCTGGGATGCAGAACGCCTGATCGGGGTTGTCGTCGTGACGCATGATGGCCGGAAGGGGTGGATCAACCGCTTGGCGGTGCATCCCGACAACCGCCGGCAGGGGCTTGGATTGTATCTGATCGCAGAATCCGAACGGGTGCTGCGCGAGCAAGGAATGCACATTATTGCGGCGCTGATCGAAGATTGGAATCAAGCGAGTCTGGCGTTGTTTGCGCGCGCTGGCTACAGCGAATACGCTGACATTCACTATTTGACCAAACGGGAAGGGCAGGACGTCTAGGACATTGTCACCGCTTACGATACGCCGGTCGGCCCTGCTCGGAATCATCCCGATTGTGACGCTGGGTTTGCTGCTCGTGACGGCAGCGATGCTGAGAGCGCCCTGGCCGCCTGATCAACCGGCATCGACGTTTGGCGTGACTGTGTCGTACTTCGACCGGATCAAGGGCCGGCAGGTTGGTCCGCCGCCGGGACGGGAGGCCGATCAATCGTCCAAAGCCGTGATGTGGTATGCGCGGCGGGTGATTGACGGGATGGTCCTGGCGCTGCTGGTAGCGGGCTATGCCAGCGTGACGCTGGCGATCTGGTCGAATGACGGGCGTATTCTGGCGGTCCTGACGGTGATTGGCGGCATTGGCACGATGTATGGTGGCTCGTTGGGCCTGTACCTGGGACCTATTTTGACAACCGGCGGATTCGCCCTGATACTGTTTGCAGCCGGATTGAGTTGGGTTAGCCAGGGATCAGGCGGTACGAAACGTCATAAAAAACAGTCAACGTTGGAAACAGTGACCCAAAGAACGGGATTCAAGGAACTATGACACACATTCTGCTGCGCAATCGTGAAATTCCTGATATCTGGCAGTTTGATACTTACGTAAAAAGCGGCGGTTATGAGGGCCTCAAAAAAGCCGTGCAGGAATATTCACCCGATGAGGTTATTCAGATCGTGTTGGATGCAAACCTGCGCGGGCGTGGTGGGGCAGGGTTCCCAACCGGGCGCAAGTGGAGCTTCATCCCCAAAAATGCGGCGGTGAAGTATGTCACCGTAAACGCCGACGAAAGCGAACCGGGCACGTTTAAAGATCGCGAATTGTTGGAGAAGAATCCGCATCAGGTGCTTGAAGGCGCACTGATTGCTGCCTACGCGATCCAGGCGACGGCGGTGTACATTTACTGCCGGGGTGAGTTCTGGGACCTGGCGCACGCGTTGGAGGACCGCATCGAAGAGGCGCGCGCGGCGAACCTAGTGGGCGACAACGTTCTCGGCTCCGGGTGGAACTGCCCGGTCTACGTGCATCTTGGCGCGGGGGCGTACATTTGCGGCGAGGAAAGCGCGCTGCTCAACAGCCTGCAAGGGCTGCTCGGCCAGCCGCGCGTCCGCCCGCCGTTTCCGGCTCAAGAAGGCGGCGGCTTGTACTACGCGCCGACGGTTGTAAACAATGTCGAGACGTTGGCGAACGTCCCCTGGATCATCGTCAACGGCGCGGATGCGTATCGCGAAATCGGCACACCGCAAAGTCCCGGCCCGAAAATCTTCTGCATGAGCGGGCATGTTGAAAAACCCGGCAACTACGAGCTGCCGCTGGGGATTACGTTCCGCGAGTTGATCTACGATCGCGCGGGCGGCATCCCGAACGGCAAGGCGCTAAAGGGCATTTTGCCATCTGGTGCCAGCGGCCCGGTGCTGAAGGCAACCGATGCCGTCCTGGACGCGCCGCTGACTTATGAAAGCGTCGCCAGCCTGGGCAGCACGCTTGGGTCGGCATCGTTCATTTTGATGGACGAAGACACGGACATCGTATGGGCGGCTGCCAAGATGATCCACTTTTTTAAGCATGAAAGCTGCGGCAAGTGCACGCCGTGCCGCGAGGGGACCTTCTGGCTGGAACGTATTTACGACCGGCTGCTGCGTGGGCATGGTACGGAACGTGACCTGGCGCTGCTTGAAAAAGTCCCGTCGCAGATGGCCCCCGTCACATTGTGCGCCCTGGGTGAATTTGCCGCTAACCCGGTCCTGAGCACCATCCGGCAGTTTCGGGAAGAATATGAGGCGTATATCGAGACAACTCACCCCCAGAAGCTTCAGACTGCCGGCGCGCTGGACGCACACACGCGCCAAGAAGCCGGTGAGCTTCCGCAGGCAGTGGCTGGGGGCGGTATATGAGTGAGCCGGTGAGCACCCGTGCTGCGCAGGCGAACCCGCACATTCGCGTGCTTACGCGCATGGTCGAGCTGTCTCCGGAAGCGCCCGTTAACTATGTGCTGCGCGGCGAGGAGTGGCTGATTTATGGTGAGGTCGAGCGGGCGCGCACCGATTTTGAGCGGGCACGCGCGCAGGCTGACCACCTGCTGAGTGAAAGCGCCTGGGGATATGTGTACCAGGCCTATATTGACCGGGCTGATGCAGGGCTGCGTCAGTGCGACATTATGAGCAGTCAATTCTGATTCCGTATAGTGTGAAATAGTTTATCATGAGGCTCTGTTCTTTTGAGGAGCGATATGGCCGACAGTGTAACCCTTACCATTGACGATCACGCTTACCAGGTTCCTAAGGGCATGAATCTGGTAGATGCGGCAAAACAACTGGGCGTTGATATCCCCGTGTTTTGTTACCATCCCAAGCTCCATGCTGTTGGGATGTGTCGCATGTGCCTGGTGGAATTGGGCAGCTTTGTGAAAAACCGCGAAACCGGCGAATCCGAACTGGACGAACACGGCGAACCACTCGTTCGTTGGTTTCCCAAACTTCAGACGGCTTGCACGCAGACCGTCAGCGACGGGATGGTTGTCCGCACGACCACGCAAAAGGTTGTCGAGGGCCGGGATGGTATTCTTGAATTTCTGCTGACCAGCCATCCACTCGACTGCCCGGTCTGTGACAAGGGCGGCGAATGCCCGCTGCAAAACCTGACGATGGCGTATGGACCGGGCGAGTCACGTTTTCTTTATGAGGACAAAATCAAACTTGCCAAACATTACCCGCTGGGTGAATTGATTTACCTTGACCGCGAGCGGTGTATTCAGTGCGCGCGCTGCACGCGTTTTTGTGACGAGATCGCAGGCGATGATGTGCTGGCCTTCCACGAACGCGGACGCCGTTTGCAGATCGTGACGATCAGCGATCCGCCGTTTGACACCAAGTTCAGCGGCAACACGACGGATATTTGCCCGGTCGGCGCGCTGACGACGGCGGATTTCCGTTTCGGGGCGCGTCCGTGGGAACTCGATGAAGTGCCAAGCATCTGCCCCTACTGCCCGGTGGGCTGCAATATCAGCGCCAGCACGCGCCTGGATCGGGACTCTAACGGCAAGAAGGTCATCAAACGTATCATGCCGCGCCAGAACGAACAGGTCAACGAGATTTGGATTTGTGACAAGGGTCGTTTTGGCCACCATCACAGCCGGGCCGAGGGACGCGTGCAGCAGCCCATGCAGCGCCAGGACGGCGAATGGGTGGTGATCGATTGGCGAACGGCCTACCAGACGATCAAAGGCAAGCTTGAGCAGTACGCTGAAAGGGCTGGTTTCCTGGCAGGCCCGTCGCTCTCCAATGAAGACCTGTGGGAAATGCGCAAGTTGGCCCGCCTGACGTGCCGTGACTGCCAGCTTGGGGTGTGGCCTGCCACGATGACGGGGCTTGAAAACGTGACGCAGGTGGGTGTCGGAGTCGGTACGCGGCTGCAGGACATGGGACCAGGGAGCGCCATCCTGGTGATCGCGTCTGATCTGGAAGAAGAAGCGCCGATCTGGTGGCTGCAAGTGAAACAGGCAGCCGATCGCGGCGCGACGGTGGTCGTTGCCAACGGGCGACCTACTAAACTCGACCGGTACGCCAGCGCCGTTGTTCATTACGAATACGGTGATGCCGTCGCGGTATTGAATAATTTTGCGGCCATTGCACGGCGCACCGATAAGCTTGACAAAGACCTGATCGAGACACGGGTCCCCGATTATGACGCATATGAAGCGGACCTGAAAGGGACGCGCGTCCCCAAGACGCAGGCTGGCGCGGCAGAAGCGTTATTGGATGCCGAAAACCTGTTGATTTTTGCCGGTGGCGAAGGGTTGTCGCTGGACGACCACGCGGAAGTGATGCAGGCGGCGGCCAACTTGCTGATCATGACCGGGCACGTGGCGCGGCCCAATAATGGGTTGGTAGCTGTCTGGCCCGGCGCGAACATGCAGGGTGCGATGGATTTGGGCTTTTCTGCTGAAGCGACGGTTGATCTGATCGAGAAGGCCCCGGCGATGTGGCTCATTGCCGAAGCCGATCCGGTGGGCGAAGATGCACGTGCGGCAGCAGCCGTGAGCGATGCCGAGTTCGTCGTGGTGGCCACCCAATTCATGACGGCGACGGCAGAGCTGGCAGATATTGTGCTGCCCGTTCAGAGTTTCGCCGAGCGGGAAGGGTCGTTTACCAACGGCCTGCGGCGGGTGCAGCGCTTTTACATGGCGCAGACACCGCTGGACGGCACGCTGCCCGCATGGAAAGCGCTCGCTCACATTGGTGAGTTGATGAAAAACGGCGACAAACCCCGTATCTCCGCCGGATTGGTGATGCGGGACATCACGCAGCGGGTGCTGCGCTATGCCGAGATGAGTTATCCCAACCTGTCGCATGTCGAGCCGCAGTTCCCTGACGTGGGCGGTCTTGACCTGTATTACGGGGGCACGGCCTATAACAACCGCGGTGGGTTGGGAGTCCAATGGGCCACGAACGCCGAAAAAGAGAAATATGCTCTGACCGTGCGCCCGGTGCGGACGAAGGTAGAGTCGTTTGGTGGGCTGGCAGTCGTGCCTGTGCGGCTGCTCTATTCGCGCGAACCCTTGTTTGAGCCAAGCGCGTTGATGCACCAGCGCATCCCGGCACCGTATGCCGAACTGAACAGCGACGATGCAATCCGGCTCGGCATATCCGACGGCGACCGGATCATGATCTCGGTTGGCGATCTGGCGCTCGAAGTGTCAGCACGAGTCAACGGAAAAGCACCGGTTGGAACGGTGCTGCTGCCCCGGCAGCTTGCTAACGTGCCTACACCTGTTGCACCGGCGGCCTGCGCCGTGCAGAAGATTGAGGAGTAGTCCCGTATGTTTGGACCAGGTGAATCCAGTATCGTCGTCGAGTGCGCAAGTAATGGAACCTGTACGGCGATTCACGCGATCATAACCAGTTTGATATTGTTCCTCGTGCTCCTGACCGGGTTTGCCTATACGACGGTTCTGGAACGCCGTTTTCTGGCTTTTCTCCAGGCGCGTATCGGGCCAAACCGGGCCGGGCCAAAGGGTCTGTTGCAGCCGGTTGCCGATGGCATCAAGCTGATTTTTAAGGAAGATATCACGCCTGCTACATCTGAAAAAGTGATCTTTTGGTTAGCGCCGGTCATCAAGCTGGTGCCAGCGCTGCTCGTGGTGGCGGTCATACCATTCGGACCAAAGATATCCGTCCCCTGGTTTGACGGCAAATGGTACCGCATGTCGCAGGGCCTGGCAGACGTGAATGTTGGCGTATTGTGGGTCTTGGGCATCACAAGTATCGGCATCTACGGCATTGTGCTGGCCGGGTGGTCGAGCAACAACAAGTACGCCATGTTAGGCGGGCTGCGTTCGTCGGCGCAGATGATTAGCTACGAGTTAAGCATGGGCTTGGCGATGGTCGTGCCCGTGATGCTGGCCAGTTCGATGAGTGTGGGTGATATCATCGAGACGCAGAACAGCACCCCGATCCTCGGTTGGTTCGTGTTCCAGAATCCATTAGCGGCGGCGATCATGGGTGTGGCGCTGCTCGCGGAAGTCAATCGCGCGCCGTTCGATATGCCCGAAGCCGAGCAAGAACTGACTGCCGGTTATCATTCCGAATATAGCGGCATGAAGTTCGCCATGTTTTTCCTGGCCGAATACGTCAGTATGATCGCGGTGAGCATAATCGGCGCTGCGCTCTATTTCGGCGGTTATCACTTCTGGCTGGTGGACAAAGCGCCGCTGCTGGGGCCGCTGGTATTTACCGTCAAGGTCATTGCTCTGCTGCTGGTCATGATCTGGGTACGCGGCACGCTGCCGCGAATCCGGTACGACCGCCTGATGGCCCTGGGCTGGAAGGTAATGTTGCCGTTAGCTCTCGTAGCTGTGGCCTGGAGTTCGTTTACGGTGGTGTTATCGGAAGAACTGGGCACGGCGGCGTATCTGGTGTTGCTGCTCGCTGGCTGGATCGTGTTCGTGGGCGCGGCAGGCTACTGGATGAGCCGCGCTGGCAGAAAGTCCGATCCGGTATCGGCCCCGCGGATTGAAGTGGTGTCGCTTTCGGGCGGGCAGGGCGTTGGAACCGTAGCACTGCGCGCTGTGGACAGGGTATTTGGTGCACCGGCGGCGCTTGCCAGGGCCGTTGCCAGAGACGACAAAGAAGAATCAGCCGCAGAAGACGCAAAATCCAGCGACACGCTGTGAAATGGGCGTAATGGGTAACTCAGGTGAGTGACGGATGAATGTAGTACGTGGATTTACGACAACGATCAAACATCTTCTTGAGGGTCCTGTCACCGTGCAGTATCCGGAACAGGAACGCCCGGTGCGTGAACGGTTCAAGGGGCGGCACGCGCTCAAACGCTACGACAATGGCCTTGAGCGGTGTATTGGCTGCGCGCTCTGTGCAGCGGCGTGCCCGGCGGACGCGATCTGGGTCGAAGCAGCGGAAAACACCGATGAAGAGCGCTACAGCCCCGGCGAGCGGTACGCCAAGACGTATGAGATCAATATGCTGCGCTGCATCTTTTGCGGCTACTGCGAAGATGCTTGCCCGACCGAGGCGATTGTTCTGGAGCACACCTATCGCC
This sequence comes from uncultured Anaerolineaceae bacterium, assembly GCA_964393335.1. Classification (GTDB taxonomy): domain Bacteria; phylum Chloroflexota; class Anaerolineae; order Aggregatilineales; family Aggregatilineaceae; genus CAYMTN01. The sequence continues at coordinate 2,782 of CAYMTN010000152.1, read as the reverse complement.
TGAGTTTCAATGATCGCCGGGATGCAATCTATACCAAAGATATGTTGATCGATCCGGTTCTGCCAGGCGTGCAGGGCACACCGCAGATAACAGAACCGGGCACGTATACCCGGTCGATCCCGGAGATGGAAAACCCGAAATAGGCGCAGGGCGAGGGCCGGGCACGCGGCTTGGCTTCCCGATCGACTTGCGCTACACTGCACTCGTACCAGTTGGCTGCTGGCATTACTTTTGACCTTTTGTTGGCCGGTCGTAATCACAGGACGGCAGTTATATGGAACTAACGCTCTTTGTCATTGTTGGAGCGGTGGCCCTTGTGTCCGCTGCAATGATGCTCATCAGCGAGAATGCCATCTACAGCGCGCTTTTTTTAATCCTGAATTTCGCCTGTATCGCATTCTTTTTCCTGATGCTTAACGCCCCGTTTTTGGCGATGGTACAGATCACCGTATATGCCGGGGCGATCATGGTGCTTTTCCTGTTCGTGATCATGCTGTTGGGTGCCGAGCGGGTGACGTCGAGGAGTCGTCCCGGGTTTCGTTGGGTGGCTCCGACAGCCGTCGTGCTGGCCATGATTTTCGCGATCACCGCCAGCGTGGCGATTCTCGATGGGAAAATCGACCTGACACCACCGGAGCAGGTTCAGCCGCATATCCGGGTGGTTCACGCGTTGGATGGTGTGGATCACATTGATATCTACCTGGATGATACGGCTGTCGCCCGTGATGTGGCGTTCGGCAAGAGCACCAGCTTTGAGGCGTGGGATACAGGACGGTACATGGTACGCCTGTTCACCGCTGGCGACGATCCGCAAACGGCGGAGCCTCTGGCCCAGAAACAAGTCGAGCTGAACGAGGGTGAGGCGCTCTCATTTGTGGCGGTGGGACGCGGCACGGTGCCTGGCCCTGCGCTTGTGGTTGCCACCCAAAACGTGACGTTCAACGACGAAAAGGATATGCTGCGCGTCACGGTCATTAACGCGCTGCCTGACAGGCCACTCGTTGACCTCCGGGACGACAGCGCTAACAGAATTTTGGTTGACAACCTGCCCTACGGCGAAGCGGCACAATTTGACATTGAAAAGGGCACTCGCACGATAGGGTTGTATCCCGATGGGAACACCCGGACGCGGCTGGCCGTCCTCAAAAATGAAAAACTGAAAACGAACACGGCTGTTTTGTGGGTGTTTTCCGAAGAACAGCAGCTTCCCGGTAATTCGTTTGTCAGCGTGGTTATCAGCCTGAAATCATTCGCCCGCCCCTCGTTCGGCAGCCCGATGCATGTCGGACGGTTGTTATTCAGCGATTATGTGCTGCCACTTGAGATGGTGTCGCTGCTGCTGCTGGTCGCCATGATCGGTGCCATTGTGCTGACGCACGAATCATTGACGCCGCGCCGCCAGATCGTGCGCCGTTTGGCGAATCCGCCCGCCGGGCTGGAGCGCCCGGTCGGGGGCGAATCCGGCGAATGACCGGCAGCGGTGACCTTTACGGCTGAGGGAGAAGATAACCTGATGGAATCATCTAAAGTCGCTATTGAACTCTATGTCTTGCTCAGCGCGATCCTGTTTATCATGGGGGTGATGGGGGTTCTACTGCGTCGTAATGCGATCCTGGTCTTCATGTCGGTCGAACTCATGCTAAACGCTGCGAATCTGGCGCTGGCGGCATTTGCCCGCCAGTGGGTCAATGGCGATGGGCAGCTCGTGGTGTTTTTTGTGATGACCGTAGCAGCGGCGGAGGTCGCTGTTGGGCTGGCCTTGATCGTCGCCATCTTTCGCACCAAAAAGAGCATCGATATTGACGACTTGCACCTGTTTAATGACTAGGCACTTCGGGACCTCCCTGCCGGAGCCTTTGTTCTCTTGCGCACGGACCCAAAGGGACGCTCATGGAAAACTTTTTTGATCTTGTACCGCTCGTCGTGATATTCCCGCTGGCCGGGATGGTGATCAATCTGTTCACGGGAAGGCGGCTGGGGGAACGTGGGGTCGGTCTGGTGGCGGTCGGGGCCAGCGGACTCGCGTTTTTGACCGCCGTGCTCTTGTGGCTGGCGCAGGTGAATACAGGTTATGGACCGGCGGTTGTCAATGCTCCGCTGCTCTCCGACTGGATCACAATCCCGTCTGCCAAGCTGAGTATCCCCTGGGCATTTCGAGTGGACTCGCTCAGCGTCACGATGATGCTGGTAGTGACCGGCGTGGGTACACTGATTCACATGTATGCTGTTGGGTATATGCACGGTGACGAGCTATTCCCGCGTTTTTTCGTCTATATGAACATGTTTTTGGTTTTCATGCTGGTCCTTGTCACAGGCAACAACTTCCTGATGATGTTTGTTGGGTGGGAAGGCGTTGGCTTGTGTTCATACCTGCTGATCGGCTTCTGGTTCGATAAGCCTGGCGGCGTGGGCTGGAAGAACAGTGACGCGGCCCGCAAAGCGTTTATCGTCAACCGGGTCGGCGACTTCGGCCTGATTCTGGGCGTGCTGATGACGTTTTGGACGTTTGGCACGCTGACCTATTACCAGCCGGGCGAGACGCCGATGGTCCACCATGCCGAGGCGGCTGAAGAAGCGCCGCTCTTTGCGCCCAATCTGCCTGCCGAGGGTGAAGAGGCTCACTACACCGGCCCGATGGGCGTTTTCAACCAGGCATCTGTCTGGTTGGAGGAGGGCGGCCACGAGGTAAATTTCGGCGCTGTCTCGCTGAGCTTCAAGGCGACCCTCACCTTGATCACGTTATTGTTCTTGTTGGGTGCGACCGGAAAAAGCGCGCAGATTC
>CAYMTN010000151.1:3070-13439 GCA_964393335.1 uncultured Anaerolineaceae bacterium | reverse complement strand
GGCTGCCGCCGCCCGTGCGCCTTCTGCGCGATCCCGGCCATCAAGGGCACGGCGGTCAGCCGCCCGTTGGACCGTATCCTGGCCGAAGCGCGGCTGCTGCGTGACGGCGGCGTCAAGGAGTTGATCCTGATCGCGCAGGATTCGACCGACTACGGCCACGATCTCGGCCTGAAAGACGGGCTGGCGCAGTTGTTGGACCAGTTGGTCGCTGCCGTGCCGGATATGCCCTGGATTCGGATCATGTACGCCTATCCTGGCTACGTGACCGACCGCCTGATCGACACGATGGCGACGCACAAGCAGATCGTGCCGTATCTCGACATCCCGCTGCAACACGCCGATCCCCGCACGCTGAAACGCATGCGCCGCCCCGCCAACGTCGAGTGGGTGCATCGCACGATTGGCACCATGCGCGCGGCGATGCCCGACCTGGCGATCCGCACGACGTTTATCGTCGGTTATCCCGGCGAGACGGACGAAGAATTCGAGACGCTGGTCCGCTTCGTGGAAGACATGCAGTTTGACCGCGTGGGCTGTTTTACCTACAGCCACGAACCCGGCACGCCGTCTGCCGATCTGCCGGACCCAGTCGAGGACGACGTGAAGGCCGACCGCCGCGACCTGTTGATGAGCACGCAGCAGCCGATCAGCCTGGCGCGTAACCAGGCGCTGGTCGGCAGGACGTTAGAGGTGCTGGTCGAGGGTCACGCCGAAGCCACCGACGAGGACGGCAATCCCACCGGGGACATGCTCACGCTGGCACGCTCGTACCGTGACGCGCCGGAGATCGACGGCTACGTGTTGATCGAGGGCGAACTGCCCACCGGCGAGCTGGTCCCGGTGCGCGTGACGGGCGCGATGGTCTACGATCTAGTCGCGTCACCCGATCTCGTGCCGCAGGCCGTCATCCAGCCTGGCACGATCCTGGGGCCGCGTGCATGATCGCCAGGGTTATGCGCTGCTTTTCTGCGCCAACGCGGCGCGACGCGTTATGCATCCCCGGTGTTATCGACCGGCAGCACGGTCCACAGGCCGGTCAGCGCGTCGAGGTGCTGCTCGAAGCCGTATTTTGCATAAAACGGGATGGCGACTCCAGTCGCAAACAGGCCGACAAACGGCTCGTGCGGCGCGTTCTGTTTGATCCACGCCAGCAGGTGATCCATGATCAACGTGCCGACGCCGCGCCCCTGGTATTCCGGCAGCACGGCGACATCCTGCACGTAGAAGAATTTGCCGCCGTCCCCGATCACGCGCCCCATGCCGATCAGGCACTCGCCATCCAGCACGACCGCGCCGCACAACGAATGCGCCAGCGACGTTTCGGCGGCAGCGGTCGCGTATGGCTTCCAGCCGACCGCTTCAAACAGGGCGCGGTGTTCCGCGACGGTTGGCATGCGGTCGATGAGGTGGTATGTCGTCATGGGTTCTCGTATCTCAAGTGTGAATGTGGCCCTTGCGGCGACCGTCTCGCCGCTTACCCGTTCAACAGCGGGGTAACGTCCTGTTCCAGCATCGCGCGCGTGATCGCGCCGGGCCGCCACGTTTTGACCAGGCTGCCATCCGGGCCGATCAGAAATGAGCTGGGCAGGCCGTCCCCGCCGAAGCGCTGGAAGACCACACCGGTAGTATCCAGCGCGACCGGGAAATCAAAGTTGTTGGCGCGTACGAATTCATCGACCGTCGCCGCGTCTTCGTTGACATTGACCGCCAGCAAGGTGAATCCGCTGTCGCGGTGCGCCAGGTGATAGGCGTACAGGTCGGGCATCTCGCGCATACATGGCGGGCACCACGACGCCCAGAAATTCACCAGCACGTACTGGCCGCGAAAATCCGACAGCGATACCGTGCCGTCCAGGCTGGCGAGCGAAAATTCAGGGGCAGGCGGGTTCACGACGGGCTGGGCGCTGCTGGCCGATGTGTCGCGCGTGACGTAGATCAGCACCAGCGCCAGCCCGATGATCACGACCGATCCGGCGATAATCCAGCGCGGATCGAGTTCTTTTTTCCGACGGCGGGTGGTCCGGGGTTTCGTTGTCATGGGCCGTGCTTCCTGTTCGAGTCGCTAATGGTATCTTTATTGTATCATTCGTTTGGATGCACAACGACCCCGCCGGTTGCAGAAAACGCCCTCGCCCCCGGCCCCTCTCCCATCGGGTGCGGCAAAACCACCGCACCGCGATAGGCGAGGGGAGCAACCACGTTCGCCGGAACAAGTCCCCTTTCCTATGGCTTGACATGGGAGAGGGGATTCAGGGGTGAGGGTTTTCAACCCTCGTCGTCCAGCGTCTGCGTGCTCAGTTCGATGCCGGGCCGCAGCTCTTTTTCGAACGAAAAACTCTCGCGCCAGACGTGCATCCCCGCTTTTTCATAGAGACGGGTCGCCCCGGTCAGGCTCTGCGCGTCCACGCCCAACCCAACCTTGCGCGTGCCGCGTTCCCACACGATGCCGAACGTGTGGTGCAGCAGTGCCAGCGCGATTCCTTGCCGCCGCCAGGGACGTCGCACGCACAGGTCATCGACCCAGGCCAGCCCGGAGTCTTCGGTCAGGCGCGGGCGGCAGAGCGCCACCGCTGCGATCTCGTCGCCATCCATCGCCAGGAACCACAGCGACGGGTCGAAGTCCGGGTCATGTTCGGCCCAGTGCCGGAACCGATCGTACGGGATCGGCAGGAAGCCCCAGTGATCCTGGAATGCCTCTTCGATCACGGCGTGGACGGCGCGCAGATCGGCGTCGGTGTGTTCGGCGGTGCGGACCGTGATCCCGTCCGGCCACGCAGGCGCGGGCGGCGGCGTCTCCATCTCGATCACCATGCGGTAAAACACGCGATTCTGCCGGTAGCCTTCGTTCGCCAGCAGTTCGTGTGCATCCGTCGCCTGTCTGAACGATCCGACGCGTGTCACGCAGCGTGCCTCTTCCGGCACCAGCGGGATGAACTCTGCCGCGCGGGCTTCCATGCGGCGCAGCAGGTAAGAGCCGATGCCGCGCACGCGGTGGTCCGGGTGGACGCGCGCCCACAGGAACGAGCGGACGTGCGGCTCCTGCACGTTCCACAGCTCGCCATACGCGGCGATAGTGCCGTCCGGCGTGTGGACGACCCACGTATCGGTTTCGCGGTCAAAGCCCGGCGTGCCCCAATCCGTGAGGATTTCCTGTTCGGACTGCGGCGCAGCGCCGATCTCATTCATGAAACAGGCGTTGATCAGCGTTGTGATGGCGCTGACGTCGTCGGGATGGGCGGGACGCACCGCGTAACCCTGCGGCAGGTCGGTCTGGGTGAGTGTTTGAGTGTCTGGGTTCGAGTACGTGTACATGATGATCACTTCCTGACTTGGAAAGCCAATAAAAAGGCCGCGAGTGGGGCGCTCGCGGCAGGTGTGGTCCAACAAAAAACCGCGAGCGCTGCGCCCGCGGCCATCAGACAAAAAAACGATGTTAGCGGCAAACAGGCGCACTACGACAAGGAACCGTACCGCCGCCGGCGTGGATGTTCGTCATCGCTTCAACCATGATCGTCATGACCATTGCGCCTGTCTCCTTTCGTAAGGTTGAGGGCAGTATAGCACAGCCGTTTGTTTGACGTCAAGCTTCGATCACCGGGGAAAGCGTCAGGTAACCGTCAGTAATCCGGGCTGTATAACCGATCCCTAACAGGGTATAATAACGGTTGGGTTAGGCGGGTTTCCCCTGGGCCAATTCGTGCTTGGGTGCTGTAAGGACGACGTATGCCGGTTCCGTACTGCCATATTTGCGAACAAAATGAAGCCGAAAAACGCCAGTACGGCGATGCCACGCTCGGCCAGGGTGATTACTGCCCGGTGTGTCACCGCCCGACGTGCCGCTTCCACATGGGGCGGGTGCGCTGGCGCTGGAAAGATACAGGCAAACTCGACAGCGCGTTGATTTGCCGGGAATGCAAAAACGCCTACCGCCACCGCGATTGGGACGCGCATCACCGCGATTGGATCAGTTGATGGGGCGCGCCCTGTGGGCGGCGCGCCGCCGGTTTTTGTAGAATCTATGCCAGTCGAGAAAGTGAGTTCGGCTGGCTCTTCGTTTGATACACGCTTCTCGATGATCAGACCCAGACCGCACGTTCTCCCTGACCAGGATCGGAGTGGCGCGTCTGCCACAGGGCGCGCCCCATCACATACGAAAGGCAGCCAGGTAATGGCGCAATTGCTTGATGACCGCATTTTAGTGTTTGATCCCGCCGTACAGCGTGACCTCGTCCGTTTTGTACGCGGGCTGTTCGCGGTGGAAGATGACGTATTGCTTGCCGTGCGGCAGAATACGCACGACCGGGGTCTGCCGGAGATCCAGATCCGCCCCGAAGAAGGGCAGATGCTGCAATTCCTGGCGCAGGTGATCGGCGCGCGGCGTATCCTGGAGATCGGGACACTGGCCGGGTACAGCGGCATCTGGCTGGCGCGCGGGCTGCCGGAAGGCGGCACGCTGACGTCGCTCGAAATGGACCCGCGCCACGCGCAGATCGCCCGCGAGCATTTCGCACGAGCCGGAGTCGCGGACCGGGTGACCATCATCGAAGGCGAAGCGCACCGCACCTTGACGCGCCTGGCCGGTGAGCCGCCGTTCGACATGGTGTTTATCGATGCCGACAAAGAGAGTTATCCCGATTACCTGGCCTGGGTGGTCGACCACGTGCGCCCCGGCGGCCTGATCACGGCGCATAATGCGTTCCGCAGCGGCCTGCTGGTGAGCAGCGATGAGCCGGACGAAAAAGTGAGCGCCACGCGGGTATTCTTGAACGCGCTGGCAGCGCACGACCGGTTGATCAGCACGATTATCCCGGTCGGGGATGGGATCGCCGCCGCGATTGTCCGCGCCTGAACCGGGGAAGGGACTGGCCGCGCATGGCCGCCGAATCACACCATACGCAGTACGAAGATTACCTCAAGCTGGACGTGCTGCTGTCCGCGCAGCAGCCGCTCTCCGACCATCCCGACGAGCTGCATTTTATCGTCGTGCACCAGGTTCACGAGTTGTGGTTCAAACTGGCGCTGCACCACGTCGAGCGCGCACGCGCGGCGCTGGACGTGGATGCCGTGCTCGAAGCCGTCCGGCTGGTGGAACAGGTCACGGCGATAGTCGATAACCTGATCGGCGCGGCCCAGCATTTGCAGTCACTACCGCCGGAGTCGTTTCACCATTTCCGCAGCCTGCTGGCACCGGGATCGGGCTTGCAGTCGGTCCAGTTCCGCGAATTGGAGTTCGCCGCCGGACGGCGCGATCCGGAGCATGTGGCGTGGGTACGGCGCGTGCTCGCCCGTGACGACCACTGGGCGCAGGTCGAGCACTGCCTGGCGCAGCCCTCGCTGGCGGACGCGTTCGACGCGGCGCTGCGGCGGCGTGGCATCGACGCCATCGCAGACGTGTATGCTGACCCGGCGGCGTGCCCGGACCTGTACGCGCTGTGCGAGGCGCTCTCCGTGCTGGATCAGCGGGTCGTGCGCTGGCGATTCAGCCATATCCAGCTTGTCGAGCGCACCATCGGCACCGGCGCGACCGGCACGGGTGGCACGACTCACGATTACCTGGCGGCGACGCTGGACGCGCGGTTGTTCCCGGCGCTGTGGGCGGCGCGCGACGCGCTGACCCGCCGCGCCAGTGAAAAATCCACGTAGGATAACGCGCGCCGGTTGGCCAACCTGTCAAAAATCTGCAAAAAAACGATCGGGATTGAAAAACTGCTGTACAATGGAACTATTAGGCTCGATCAAACTCTCTCGCTTTTCTGCGTTGTTCCCTCACTGCAATAGAGCCTTATTCCGATTCCCATAACAGTTGCAGAAGGAGTTTCTCATGAAACAGCGTTTCGTCGTGTTGTTCGCAGTGGCGCTGGTGGCTGCCCTCGCGCTGGTGCTTGCGCCGGCCTCGGTATCACAAGCGGGATCGCAGGATACCTACTTCAAGTTCACGGGCCTGGCCACCTGGTCTTGTACACCGGGTGCCCAGTCCTATGTCACGTTCGAGTATGGCGCGGATGCTGGCGACATGAGCACGCACTACTGGTGGCTGACGAACCTGAGAAACGGGGCGCAGACCACGTCCACTGTGGGTGGGTTCGTGGGTCCCTTCGTTAGCGGTGATTTTTACAATATGCCCGTACCTGCCGGGACGCAGGCGGGCGACACATTGGAGTTCAAAGTCGAAGCCACATCGGCTCTTTACGATGGCAGTGTGAGCACCCTGAGCTTCAACTGCTCGACAGGCGCGATTCTGTCGCTGACGTTTCATTACCTGCCGCTTGGGTACCAGGCCGAACCCATACCGGCAGGTTTTGTGCTGAGCGGCATCACATGTGATACGGCGGTCTACAGTTCGCCGGGCGGCGGCCAGGTCGCAGGCGCAAAGGTGACGGCAGGCCAGACCTGGTTCGCCAACCCGGTGCCCGTCACCGGCGCGGATGGTGCCTCGTGGACGGAGATCTTCCTGGCAGGTCCGAACACGGCCTTTATCCCCACCGCCTGCGTGGGCGCAGCCCCATAGGGTTGCGCATACTGGTTGACCGGCGGCTGATGGCGGTGCGATTCCTGGCGGGGTCGCACCGTTTTTTGGCGTTTTTTTCTCAAGGTATCGCCCTGTTTCCGGCCTCGCACCACGCCATCGCCGCCGCGTCCGTGTAAAATCTGTGTAGGAAAGCGCGCCTGCCGCGCATCGTTTGCGGGTGTCAGGCGTATTCATAGGTGGAGGGAGTCGCCCTTCCGAGACTATGACAGCCCAAACAGGCAAAAAAGGAACTTGATTCGATGCGTATTATTGTACACACCGGTAAAGGCGGCGTCGGCAAGACCAGCATTTCAGCGGCTACCGCGCTGCGCTGCGCCGAGATGGGCCTGCGAACGATCGTAATCTCGACCGATACGGCGCACTCGCTGGCCGATTCGCTGGACGTGAAGATCGGCCCGGAACCTGTCCAGATCAAGGATAACCTGTGGGCGCAGGAAGTCGATGCGCGCTACTCGATGGAAAAATACTGGGGCCGCATCCAGAATTACATGCTGAGCGTGCTCAATACCCGGCAGATCAACGAGATCGTCGCGGAAGAAGTGACGATCCTGCCAGGGCTGGAAGAAGGCGCGCACCTGCTGTGGATCAACAAGTACGCCGAAGATGGCGATTTTGACGTGTTGATCGTGGACGCCGCGCCGACGGCTGAAACGCTGCGCCTGCTCAGCCTGCCGGATACGTCGCGCTGGTGGTTCCAGCGCATCACGTCGCTGATGCGCGGCGCGAGTGGCCGCCTGCTGCGCCCGGTCGGCAAAGCGCTGGTCGGGGCCGATCTGCCCGACGCCGAGACGTTGGACAGCATCGACGGCCTGTTCGACACGCTCGACAAGGTGCGCCAATTACTCGCCGATCCCCAATACAGCAGCCTGCGGCTGGTCGTCAACCCGGAGCGCATGGTCATCAAAGAGACACAGCGCACCTACACCTACCTCAACCTGTACGGCTACGTGGTCGATGCCGTGCTGTGCAACCGTGTCATCCCGGACGAAGTGACCGATCCGTATTTCGCGGCGTGGAAGCAGCACCAGGCTGAAAATCTCGCCTTTATCGGCGAGGCGTTTGGCGAACTGCCGCTGCTGACCGCGCCCATGTTCGAGGACGAGATCGGCGGTTTTGACAAGCTGCGGCGGCTGGCCGATGCGCTCTACGGCGACCGCAACCCGGTGCACGTCATGGCGCGCGACCGCTCGCATCACATCGAGTCGGACGGCAACGGCGGTTATTTCCTGGTCGTGCCGCTGCCGTTTGCCGAAAAAGACGAGCTGGACCTGTACCGCTCCGCCGACGAGCTGACGCTGCGCGTCGGCCCGTACCGGCGTAACATCGTGCTGCCCTACGCGCTGTGGAACCTGAAGACCGAGAACGCACGCTTCGAGCGCTCCAAGCTGCGAATCCATTTCGTCAAGCCGGAGCCGCAGCCGGAATAGTCCGCGTTTTTTCCGGTGGGACCGGCGGCTCGCCTGTCCTGACGTGAGAGCCAGGGGGGACCTGTGGACATCCAGCAGGAAAATCGAACGGATGAACCGGCGACCGGCCCGGATGGCCGGTCCGTGCCGGACGCCGGTCCGCCTGCCGGAAATCCGGGGCGCGATGGTGCGTCCGACGACCGGGCATCGCCGCTTGTGGGGCATCCGCGCCCGTCGCCGGACGAAGTCACCGCCGGGCTGGCCGGGTACAAAATCCACTGGGGGCGCTACCGCCGCACGCTGTGGTTTGCGGGGTGGTTATTCGCGCGTGTGCTGCTGTGGGAACTTGTGCTGCGGCGGCTGGCCGGTGAGCGCCGCGTCGCACGCGGGCGGTCCGCGCGTCTGCGCCGCTGGTCGCGCGAATTCCGCGAGATGGCGACCGGCATGGGCGGCGTGATGATCAAGCTGGGGCAGTTCGTATCCAGCCGCGTGGACGTGCTGCCGCCGGAAGTGATCGAAGAACTCGCCAGCCTGCAAGACGAAGTGCCGACCGTGCCGTTCAGCACGATCCGCCAGACGCTTGAAGAGGACCTGGGGCCGGTCGGCGACCGGTTCGCCTGGTTCGACCCGGTTCCGGTGGCGGCGGCGTCGTTGGGGCAGGCGCACCGCGCCCGGCTGCCGGGTGGGGATCGGGTCGTGGTCAAGGTGCAGCGGCCCGGCATCCGCTCGCTGGTGCATACCGATCTGCGCGCGCTGGGTGTGGTCGCGCGCTGGGCGATGCACCTGCCATTTATCGCGCACCGCGCCAACGTGCCCGCCTTGTTAGGCGAATTCAGCAGCGTGTTGTGGGAAGAACTCGACTACACGCGCGAAGCCGACCACGTCGAAACGTTCCGGCGCATGTTCGCGCACAACAAGGGTGTCTACATCCCGCGCCTGTACCGCGATGCCTGCACGCCGCATGTCGTGACGCTGGAAGACGTCACGGCCATCAAGGTTACGGATTACGAGGGGATCGAAGCGGCGGGTATCGACCGGCGCGACGTGGCGCGGCGGCTGATCGACACGTATTTGTGGATGGTGTTCATCCAGCGTTTTTATCACGCCGATCCACATCCCGGTAACCTGTTCGTGTATCCCCTCGAACCGGATTCGCCCACGCGCAGCGGTTACGATCCCGGCGACCTGCCGATGTTGGGCCGCCCGTTTTACCTGATCTTCGTGGATTTTGGCATGGTGGGCCGCCTGACGCCGGAGATCGAAGCCGGGCTGCGCGAAACGCTGATCGCGCTGACCACGCGCGACGCGCACCGCCTGGTGCAGTCCTACCAGCGGCTGGGCGTGCTGCTGCCCGGCGCGGACCTGGACCGGATCGAGCAGGCCACGCGCGCCGTGTTTGACCGCGTGTGGGGCATGTCCCTGTCGGAGATCAGCGGGATGCAGTTTCACGAAATGGCCGACCTGGGGCGCGAATTCAGCGACTTGATTTTTTCGCTGCCGTTCCAGGTCCCGCAGGATTTTTTGTACCTGGCGCGCTGTGTCGGCATCCTGGTCGGGCTGTGTACCGGCCTGGACCCGGCGTTTGACCCCTGGCACGAAGTCACCCCCTTTGTGCGGCAGGCGCTGGTGGAAGACGGGGGCAGGCTGCCGTCCAAGATCACGCTGCACGATCTGCTCGATCCCCGCGTGCTGCTGACGGCAGCCAACCGCGACCTGCTGGCCAACACCGGCTTCGATCTGGCGCGGCGTGCGATACAACTTCCCGCCCTGGCCGAAGAGGTGCTGCGCCGCGCCGAACGCGGCGATCTGGTGGTCCGCGCCGCCCCGGCCCCGGAGCTTGAACAGCGGATCGAACGGCTGGAACGCGCGGCGTTTCGCCTGGCCGCCGGAGTCATATTCGCCGGGCTGGTGACCAGCAGCGCCATCCTGTATACAGGCGGCGCGCACACGATGGGCCTGCTGGGGTTGGGGCTGGCCGGACTCACGTTGCTGCGTGTCGCCTTCAGTGGACGGTCCTGTTAGCGCTATCACTACACGTAACCTGTTGACAGGATTTTTCACTGGTACTACAATCGATTGTGTAGTGGAGCAGGTTGTTTGCAGTACCGGTTCAAGGTAACCATCCGGTGTCGCACCTACAACGCGCCGGGTGTGTTTTTTTGTGCCCGCTGCCGCACCGGCCCCCTCACGTGAAGTCTGTCTGTGGGAAAAAGGAGTACCTGTAACATGTCAGAACGTCTTACCGGCGTGGTCAAATGGTTCAATTCTCAGAAGGGCTACGGCTTTATCGAGCGTGAAGGCGGCCCGGACGTCTTCGTACATTACAGTGCTGTGGTCGGGTCCGGCTGGCGCAACCTGGAAGAAGGTGACCGGGTGGAGTTTTCGATCACCGAAGGGCCGAAAGGTCCCCAGGCCAGCGAAGTCGCCAAACTGG
>CAYMTN010000151.1:0-3060 GCA_964393335.1 uncultured Anaerolineaceae bacterium | reverse complement strand
GGAGGCATAACGCGCTTTGCTGCGGGGCGCTTCGTCGAATCCGGCGAAACGATCCCATTCGATTGATAACAAGGCCCTGTGTCGTGAGACACAGGGCGCTGTGTTTGTGGGGGCAGAACAGCCCCGCCGCTATTCGACTTCGACCTTCACTTTGCCCTCGTCGGGGGCGGGTTTGCCGCGCAGCTTGTCGAGGCTGCATTCGACGGTATCCAACACGCCATTCGCCAGAATCCCGAAGCTGGTTTTGCTTTCTTCGAGCGCGTTAGCCGTGTGGGTGCGAAAATCCCTGGGCAGCAGCGATACCAGCGCCCTGCCGGTTTCTTCTAAGGCTTTGCCCTGGTGGTAGACGAACGCTTCCAGCGGTGACCGCTGCTTCTCAGGAGCGGCTTCGACATCGGGTGCTTTTGTTTTGGGCATGGTACATGGTCCTCTCTCAAACTCACTGAAGGTGTAGGCTTTTGATAATGCCTTTTCAGCGATCAGTTGCCGGTTTCAGCCAGTCATCCACCTGAAAACCAGCAATACTCTATACTGTATACGTGCGCGGCCTGCTCCGAGTTCCGCGTCAATACCCGCGCGTGCGATCCACCAGGTTGAGCAGGTCTTTGCGTGCGACGTACCGCTTCAGGTTTTCGACAAACACCTGGGCGGCTTTCCGGTTGTAGTCGTCGGAGTTTCCGGCGATATGCGGGCTGATGATCAGGTTGGGCTGCTTCCACAGCGGGTTATCGGGCGGCAGCGGCTCGGCCTCGAAGACGTCCATCGCGGCCCCGGCGATCTGGCCCTCTTGCAACGCATGCAGCAGCGCGGCTTCGTCAACGACGCCGCCCCGGCCCACGTTGATCAAGTAGCCGGTCGATTTCATCGCCTCGAAGACCTCGGCGTTCACCAGGCCGCGCGTGGACTCGGTCAGCGGCACGGTCAGCACCACAAAATCGCAGTCACGCACCATCGAGTACAACGCTTCGGGCGGGTAGAGGCGGTTAAAATAGATGCCTTCCGCGTCGCCGGTGTCGGGCAGGATAAAACTGTCCGGTTCGGCGGGTTGGCGCACGTCGCGTTTGGTCGCCAGCACTTCCATGCCAAAGGCATGCGCCAGCCGCGCGACTTCACGCCCGATGCTGCCATACCCGACGATACCGACCGTGCTGCCGCGCAGTTCATGTGGCACGTACGTGCTGAACTTGTGCTCCAACGGCCAGTCGGCGTTAGCCTGGTGCCTGATCATGGTGGGCAGGCGGTGGCCGAAAGCCAGCATCATCATGAACACGTATTCGGCCATGTTCGTCGCGTGGATTCCGCTGGAAGTGGTGAGCAGCACGCCCTCCGCCTTGATGACTGGCTGGTCCAGCAAATGATCGACCCCGGCGCTGTGCGCCTGAATCCAGCGTAACTGCGGGGCGAGAGCCGGTTCGGGCACGACGCGCAGCGTGTAGAGCACGTTGGTTTTAGCCCATACGTCGTCCGGGATGTCGCGGGCTTTGTCGGTCGGGTAATACAGCAGTTCGATCCGGCTGGACACGTCACGGAATGAATCCAACAACTCGTCGTCGAAACGGACCGTGATCAGCACGTAGATCGTATCGGATGGGTCAGGCATAAATGGCTCCCCTCAGCGAACGGCACGTAAGCCCTGTTACGTAGAGTATACCGCAATGCCCCCCGCCCAGACTATCGCATCACGCGCCGCGATGGCGACTCCGCCGCGTTTTCGGTCAAGCCTTTTCCAAAAGGCTTGTGGGGCATGGGGCAAAGCCCCCATTCGACCTGGGGTGCGATTACGCCGGACGCAACGTGATGTACCGCGCTCCGAGTTACAGGCCGGTTGTCTGATCATGCCCGCTGCGAGTAGAATACAGGTGCGTCGGTCCGGTTGGCAGCCAGCAGACCGGAAGATCATCACCTGCTGAATGGCTGCCGATCCCTTGAGGATGACAGGTATGTCTCACATTTTTGTCCTGTACGCACCGCCGGATCATGCTTTTGCCAGGCAGCTTGCGATCCATATCGAGCAGCGCGGGATGGTCGTATGGCCGGTGCCTGACCTGAATCTGCCGCGCGAGTCCGCCGACCAGGACACGGTATTCAACGAGGCGCTGGCGTCGGCGTCACACGTGCTGTGTATCGTGTCGGCTGCCGCTGCCGAGCGCAGCACTTTCGAGCGCCGCTGCATGGCCGCGCAAGACCCCGCCAAACACGTCTTCGTGATCCTGCATGCCCCGGCTGACATTCCCGCCGAATTGCGGGCCTACCCGGTCATCGATTTTCGCGGCCAGTTTTTGCTCGCCGTCGAAGAATTGATCGAACACCTGAACCGCACCCACGCGCCCCGCCGCCCGCTGACGGTCGAACATCCGCCGCCCGTCGTCAAAGACGGGCTGCTGCCCAATACGCTGCCCGGCGAACGGTGCTGGCGTGACGACCGCCTGAAGATCAATTACGAGCTGCCGATCATCATGAGCGGGGACGACCTGGAAGTGCGTATGCCCGCATTTTTTGCCAGGGCGGGCTTTGAGTTGGTCGATAGCTCGCCGCAGACGCTCAAGGCATGGCGGAAGCGGCACTTCGGTTTGTTTGATCCGCGCCGCGCCGATCATACGCTGACGCTGGAGTCGCAAGAAGGCGCCGCGCTGGCCTATTATAAAATGACGCGCGTGCAGGTCTATCACTGGTTTCCGGTGCATTACCGCGTGCTGGACCGCGAAGCCGCCGCGTTGTACCGCTACCTGGCGACCGGCAAGCTCGACGATGAGTTGATGGTCCCGGTCGTGCACCAGGCGCGGGTCGCGCAGGCCGTCTCGGTCGGCGTGATCGTGTTCGCCGTGCTGGTCGTGGCCGTGCTGATCTACCTCATCACGATCTGACGCGGCGCGCCCGGCCTCACGACACCGTCACGCCGATCCACGCCATCACGCCCACCAGCAGCACGACCAACGCGCCATAGGCCAGCAGGCGGCGGATGACCTCGCCTTCATTCGCGCCTACCGTGCTGCACCCGACCATCACCTTAGCGGGGGACATGACGCTGATCACGGCGGCGGCGGCGGTTTGCGCGCCGAG
>CAYMTN010000150.1:0-13698 GCA_964393335.1 uncultured Anaerolineaceae bacterium | reverse complement strand
GAAAGCGACAGCATTCTGCGCGATATCGACACGCCGGAACAATATCAACTGGCCCGCTATCTGGCCGGGCTGCACTTCGATTAACCGTACTGGTCAGGCCGGTGGCTGGGTCGGCACACCCACGCCAATCGGCGTGGGTGTGGGCGGCGGTTCGCTGATGTGAATTGTAATTTCGCACAAGGCCCGCACCGTGTTGGTGTTGTCGAAAACAACCATTCTGAAGCGATACTCACCTGTTGGGAAATTTCTCGGGAAGATGTCCCCTAACGGCCCGTCAATCACAGGGCTGGTGTAATCACCGCCAATGGGAGCGAACTCGGCGTCTCCCCGCGCGGGTTTGATCTCAAACCGGTAGCTGGAGAAATCACTGACGTTAGCGGTGCCCCAGGCCGTCGTCGCCTCAAAAATAAGCTGCCCGTTGCCGGGAATCAAAAACCAGGCGCTGTCACGCGGGCAGCCTACGATCTCCGGCGCATCCGGTATGATGGTTCCAACCGCGGTCGCCGTCGGGACCGGCGTCTGGAAAATGGCCGGGCCCTGATCGCCGCTCCCGCTGCCGCCCAACGCTACCGGCGGATTTGAGGCCGGGGTGCTCGTTACGAAGCGTTGCAGGCCGGTAGTGGCCGCACCCTGCGAGCCGAGCCGGATATCACGCAGGGTGGGGGCCATCACGTTTGCTATGGCCCACACGCCGATCACGACTTCAATCAGCAATCCACCGAACGTAATCGCGTTGGCCTGGCGTACCTGGGCGTGTTCGCGCTCCAGTTTGAACTGCGAGATGCTCAACTCTCGCCGGGCCTGCTGCAAACGGTACGCCATGAACAGAATACCGCCTGTGCTCAAAATGTACAGGCCAAACGCGATTTTTTCGATGAAAAACACAAAACTGGTCATGATTACTCAGGTTTGTTCTCAACCGTCGATGGATCGAAGGGCGGAAGCTCGCGCAGCACGCCGCGAATGATCGATGCGAGGCGCGGCACGATCTGTCTGCCCAATCGTAATACGTCTTCGTGGCTGATTTCGTCGGTAGCTTCCGTGCTGCTCAGCGACAGATTCGTGATGCTCGAAAAACCCAGCACGCGCATACCTGCATGGGCGGCGACCATGACCTCACCGGCGGTGGACATGCCAACCGCGTCTCCGCCCCAGGCACGCAGCATCCGCACTTCGGCGGGCGTCTCAAAGGCCGGGCCGGAAAGCGACACGTAGACGCCCTCGCGCAGCGGGATACCCTGCGCTTCGGCGACCTGGCGTGCCAGGTCGCGTAGCGACGGTGTATAGCTGTGGGTGTGGATCGAAAAACGCGGGC
The DNA here is from genome assembly GCA_964393335.1 of uncultured Anaerolineaceae bacterium. Taxonomy (GTDB): domain Bacteria; phylum Chloroflexota; class Anaerolineae; order Aggregatilineales; family Aggregatilineaceae; genus CAYMTN01. The sequence continues at coordinate 12,383 of CAYMTN010000150.1, read as the reverse complement.
CGAAGCCGCCCAGGTTCGGGCCACGCAGCGGGCTGAAACCGGCCATAGCTGCCGGGAAGATATGGTCTTCGATGACCATCACATCCCCGGCGTCAAAATCGGGGTTCAAACCACCAGCGGCGTTGGTTACGATCAGCGTGCGAATGCCGAGCAAGCGCATCACGCGCACCGGCAGCGTTACCTGGGCCATGCTGTACCCCTCGTAAAAATGAATGCGTCCCTGCATCGCCAGGACCGTATGGCCTTCGAGGTCCCCATTGACCAGCCGCCCGGCGTGGCCGACCACTGTCGAACGCGGCCAGTGTGGAATATCCTGGTACGGGATGATCTCGGCGTTGCGAATCTCGTCGACAAGGGGTCCCAGGCCCGATCCCAGGATCAAGCCAACTGAGGGCACTGTCTGGATGCGCTGCCGCACAGACTCGGCGGCCTCGCGGTAGTGGTCTTCAGGTATCCATTCTGTCTGGTCCATGCAAACGTTTCTCCGAAGATGCGGTAGGTCCTTAATGGCGATTCTGTCTTGTCCTGAGCGCTCTATTTTAACACTGGTGGGACGGCTTGACATAACTTGTTCATACGTGCTCGCCCTGAACGCGGAACGCCAGCTTTTTCAAGGGTTTTTCAGAGAATATTCACGCCGTTTGACTAGGCTTATACCTGCGTTAACGGCTATACTAGGGATGCGATAAGATTGTTTGGCACAAAAGCAAGGTAGCGGTGGGATGGAGACTCAACGTCGAGTCGAAAAAGCAATGGCCCGGTACCTGATGATTTACCGGTCACTCTACCAACGCGCTCCCAAGGAGTTGCGCGATCTGGGCAACAACTGGGTGTTGGTCAACGGCGCTCGTATGAACGTCGAGGAACTCGAAAACCTCGCCAGCGAACTGAATCGGGAATACCAGCAGTCGCTGGCAAACAAGCGCAACATCGTCAAAAAGCTGCTCAACTGGTTCGCCAAGCCCTGACCGCTTTGTGCCACGCTGCGTCATATGAACAGGCAGCAATCCCCCAGGCTGTAAAACCGGTATTTCTCCTGCACCGCGATCTGGTAGGCATCAAGGATTTTTTCACGGCCTACGAAGGCACTGACCAGCATCAGCAGCGTGGAGCGCGGCAGGTGGAAATTGGTGAGCATCACGTCCACTGCGCGGAAACGATAACCCGGCGTGATGAACAAATCCGTATCCTCGTCGATGGCAATCACAGATCGCCAGGGACACAGGTTTTCGTCCAGGCTGGCCACCGTGCGCTGTGCGCTGGACGGGTCGTTGGCGGCGCTGCCGTAAGCCGCCGAGCGGATCGCGGCGGTTTCAAGCGTCCGGACGGCGGTTGTGCCGATGGCGACGATCCGGCTGCCGTGCAGGCGCGCGTTATTGATGGTCTGCGCGTCTTCAGGTGTCAGAATGGCGCGCTCGGTGTGCATTTTGTGCTCGCGGACATTTTCCTCGCGGACCGGCGCGAAGGTGTCCATGCCGATGTGTAACGTGCAGTACGCGATCTCAATTCCCTGACGATTCAGCGCCAGCAGCATATCCGCCGTGAAATGCAGGCCCGCCGTTGGCGCGGCGGCTGACCCGTCGTAACGCGCGTAAATCGTCTGGTAGCGGGATGCGTCTTCCAGCGGTGTCGTGATGTACGGCGGCAGCGGCATCTCGCCCAGGTCGTCCAGGTAGGGCCGGATCGGTTCGGCGAATTCCACGACGCGCCGGTTTTCGTCGCGGTCCTCGATCACGGTTGCCTCAATCGTTTTGTCGCCCTGGCCGACCGCCAACCGCGTGCCGGTGCTGACGCGTTTGCCGCCAACGATCACGATCCAGCGCGTGTCATCTATCTGGCGCAGCAGCAGAATTTCCGCCGCACCGCCGGTCGGGACTTTGTGCGCTGGCAGTCGCGCCGGGATGACGCGCGTCTGGTTGAGCACGATCACATCACCGGGGTTGAGGTATTCCGGCAAATCGCGAAAAACGCGGTGCTCGATTGTTCCGCTGTCGCGGTGCAGCACGAGCATACGGGACGCGTCGCGCGGCTCGATAGGCGTCTGCGCGATCAATTCAGGGGGTAGGGTGTAATCGTAGTCTGAGATGTGCATAAGTCGTTTCAACGGTTGATGAGTCGCAGAATGATGTTCAGAGCCAGCGACAGCAAGAGACTGATGAGGATCATGCTGACGATGGGGAAAAAGCACGAATAGTTTTCGCCTTGAATACGAATGTCGCCGGGCAGGTGGCCGAGGTGTTTCAGGACCGGTATCCGGCTGAATGTTACCAGCAGCCCGCCTAACACCACCAGGGCGATCCCAAGAAAAACGACCGCGCGTCCCACAGCGTTCAGGTCCATGAGTGTCCGTCTCAGAACAAAGTCGCCTGGCGCGGCGGGCGGTCGTCGGCAAGACCCAGGTGCTCGTAAGCAAGCCGGGTCGCCATCCGGCCTCGTGGTGTGCGTTCGAGAAAACCGAGCTGGAGCAGATACGGCTCATACACGTCCATGATCGTGTCCGACTCCTCGCTGATCGAAGCGGCGATCGTTTCCAGCCCCACCGGGCCACCCTCGAATTTCCTGATGATGGTCAGCAGTACGCGCCGGTCGATGTCATCCAGGCCGAGCGGGTCGATTTCCAGCAGATCGAGCGCTTGAGCGGCAATCTCGCTGGTAACCACGCCGTCGGCACGCACTTCTGCATAGTCCCGCACGCGTTTGAGCAGGCGCAGCGCAACGCGCGGTGTGCCGCGTGCCCGCCGCGCGATCTCGTGCGTGCCGTCATCTTCGATGGGGACTGCCAGCATCTGAGCCGCACGATCGACGATGTCGCAGATGGCGTCGATGCTGTAAAAATCGAGGCGGTACACCGCGCCAAATCGGGCACGTAACGGGGCTGTCAGCAGAGCGAGGCGTGTCGTCGCACCGATCACGGTGAAACGCGGCAGGTTCAGGCGCACGTTTTTAGCTGATGGCCCCTTACCGATCACGATGTCGAGCGCGAAATCCTCCATCGCGGGATACAACACTTCTTCGACTGCGCGGCCTAAACGGTGAATCTCGTCAATGAACAGCACGTCCCCCTCGCGTAGATGGGTCAGGATGGCTGCCAGATCACCTGCTCGTTCAATCGACGGACCGGCGGTGATGCGGATGTTCACTTCCATTTCGTTGCTGATCACGTGGGCAAACGTGGTTTTGCCCAGGCCGGGCGGCCCGTAGAGCAGCACATGGTCAAGGGCTTCGTGGCGTGCTTTGGCCGCTTCGATCAGAATCCGAAGGTTTTCGACGACACGCACTTGCCCGGTCATCTCGTCCAGGCGGCGCGGGCGCAGGGCGTAATCTATTCGGTCTTCGGTGCGTTTTTGTCCGCTCACCATGCGATCTGCGTCAGGCATTCCAGGCTCCTGTGTTCGATCCATTTCACCTACGAAGTATACCGGGCCAGACGGTATCGGTAAAGGTTTCGCATGTTTTTCGGCGTTGACAGGCTGGCATGTGACGTTACAATCTGCGGCGCACAATGTCCGAAGGAGATCCGCATGAGCTACCCAAATGTCCATGTATCGCAGCACCCGCTGATAAAACACAAGTTAACCCTTCTGCGCGACAAAACGACTGAACACAAAAAATTCCGTGAGTTGATCCGTGAGCTGGCGATGCTGCTCGGATATGAAGCGATGGCCGATCTGCGGCTGAACGAATGCACGGTGGCGACGCCGTTGGATATGGCCCCCGGCTACCATCTGCAGGAAGAAGTCGGCCTGGTGCCGATTCTGCGGGCCGGGCTGGGGATGGTGGACGGCATCCACGAGATGATCCCTGGCGCGCAGGTCTGGCACCTCGGCCTGTACCGTGACGAAAAGACGCTGCGCCCGGTGTCGTATTACAACAAACTGCCGGTTGATCCGACTGTGCAGGTGTGTTTGATCCTGGACCCGATGCTCGCCACCGGCGGGTCGGCGTCGGCAGCCGTGGAAGTGCTCAAAGACTGGGGCGTCAAGCGTATCAAGTTTGTCGGTTTGATCGCTGCGCCGGAAGGTCTGGAAGCGGTGACGGCGGCCCACCCCGATCTGCCGATCTATCTGGCGGCGATTGACGATCACCTCAACGAGCGCGGCTTCATCGTGCCGGGGCTGGGAGATGCCGGGGATCGCCAGTTTGGCACGGCTTGATCACGGAATTCGCACCGTATGCGGGGAGTTTCTTGCGCCAGAGATAAGAGAGTTTGATGGCGAGCGATCGCGTTTTATCATTTGTGGTGGTGTTTGGGGTTTCATTTGGATTGGCATTCGTGCTCACGCCTGTTGCACGGCGATTGGGGCTGCGTTGGGGCATCGTGGATCGCCCCAGAGACCGGCACAAACACACTCGTGCCGTATCCAAATTCGGCGGCATGGCGATGTACGTCGCGTTTACGGTGGCGGTCGTTCTGGCGCAGTTTTTGCCAGTCGTGCGGACGGACGATAAGGAGATTATCCGCCTCGTCGGGCTGCTTCTGGGTGGCGCGTTTTTGTTTGTATTCGGCATTCTGGATGATAAGTTCGAGTTCGGCGCGCTGTTGCAGTACACGGCGCAACTGGTAGCTGCCGCGATTGCGGTGCTGTTTTTGATCATCATCGAAGGTTTCAACAACCCGCTGACCGGCGCTTTGACTCCGCAGTGGCCTTACGTCGTGACCGTCACCCTGACGCTTTTCTGGCTGGGTTTGATGATGAACACCGTCAACTGGTTGGATGGCCTGGACGGGCTGGCGGCGGGCGTGTGCGCTGTGGCTGCCCTGATGATTTTTATCCATGCGGCGTTCCGGCTGGATCAGGTCAGCGTGAGTTTGCTGCCGCTGGCGCTGTTCGGGGCGGCGCTGGGTTTTTTGCCCTACAATTTTCACCCGGCGCGCGTATTCATGGGCAGCAACGGCGCCCTGTTTCTGGGTTATACCACCGGTGTGCTGGGTATTATCGGCGGCGCGAAAATGGCAACCGTGCTGCTCGTGATGGGGCTGCCGCTGCTTGATGTCGTGTGGCAGATCGCGCGCCGCGTGAGCACGGGCCACAACCCAACCGAAGGGGATCGGGGACATGTCCATTTTCGCCTGCTGGACCTGGGCCTCTCACAGCGGCAAATCGTGCTGGGTTATTACGTATTCTGCGCGTTGTTTGGCGGAATCGCACTGGTAACGGCCAGCCGCCTGTTTAAGCTGCTGGCACTACTGGTGATGGGGGCCGTGATCGGGGCCGGATTCCTGGTGCTGAGCCGCCGCACACCGCTTGAGAGGGGGCGAACCCCGCCGGATGCCCCGCCAGACGATTCGCCGCAGGCGCTGTAAGCGCGATCAGAAGTCATCCAGCCCGGCATCCGGGTCTACGTCGTCAAAGGGCACGTATTCAAGCTCGCCGTCCTCATCATCTTCATCGTCATCATCTGGCATGAACGGCGAGGCAGGCCGGAGGCGGTCCGGTGTAGGCAGGCGCGGACGCTCAAATGGCGAGCCCGGCGCGGGAGTGGATCGGTTGAGCGGCGTATTGGGGCGAAGCTGTCCCGTCTGGCTGGCAGGCCGGTTGCGCTCAGACGCTCGATCGTCGGGCATGTCCGCTCGAAATGGGGTCCGGCCCGGCGCTGGTGCGCCTGTTGGCCCGGCAACGCTTTCGGGACGCCCAGGCCGGATGGGGGATGTCGATGAGCGCCGAACGTCACGCCGGAGGCCCGATGGTTCGCCGGGGTCGGCTGGCGATGGCCCTGACTGGCGGGGCCGCGAGCGTGTGAACGGCGAACGCCGCATCGACTCTGACGCATCAGGCTGGGATGCAGCAGGAGCCGGACGCAGCGCGGGCGGTCTGGTCTGGTCCGGTGGTCGTTCCTGGAAGCTGGCGGCGGGCCGCTCGACCTGTTGGGTGCGGGCTGGCGCGGGGGTATCCCCTGCCGGAATAGGACGCGGGGCCGGTGTTGGCGGTGGTGCAGCGCGCGGTCCTGCTTCGGGTCGCGCGCGTTCTGTGGGAGACGGCGGCCCGGCAGGGCGCTGGCTGTGCTGAGGCTGCCGCGATGATCGCCCCTGGACAGACAATGGCACGGGCAATTCCAGGTTATAGATGGATGGAAACGGTTCATCCGGTGCCAGCGGCAGGTTTGATCCTGGCTCGCGCGTTCTGGATCGCCGCCGTTGCGATGACTCCCTGTTGTACTCGAATTTGCGCTTCGTGAGGCGTTCCAGCACTTCTTCGAGAAAACCGATCAGGACGATCCCTGGCATCTCGATGACCAACACCGTAGCGAAAGCGGTTGCCAGCCGGTCGACTCCGTGTGCAACCGGCCCGGTGAAGGTTTGCAGCAGCACTTCCCCAACACCAATCACGACCAGGAACACGACCACGCCGCCGAATAAGCCGAGCACGAGCGGCCAACCCTGCCGGTCAGATGGGGTAGGCAGCATGGCATTGCTGATGGCAAATACCAAATAGAGCCACAGGAAAAAGTCACGTGTGCGGACCAGTTTTTGCAGGGCAGGTCCGAGCAGGTTGAGATCACCCTTGCCCAGCGCCGTCAGCAGGTCCTCCAGGTTGAGCACGTGATTACTGATGACCCATACCAGCGCCAGCCCGACGATTAACGGGGCTGCGCCGATGATCGCCGTGCTGACCCGGCCCGCTTTTTTGATCTGAACAAAATCCAGGCGCAGCGTGCCGTCGTCTTGCGCTTCTGGCCAGGCGATGACACGCTTGATCTTGATGTTTAGCGCACCTGCCACCAGGTACTGTGCAAACTCGTGGACAAATACACCGGGCAGCAGCAGCACGTAATAGAGCGCGGTCGCGCTCTTTTTGTCATCGGTGAGCAACCAGCCCACACCATAAAGATGGCTGTGGATCCATTTTTCGACATACACCAGCAGGATCACAGTCACAGCCAGCAAAAACCAGGGTGTGAGCAGGTTGCCAAGTGTCATAGAGAGTTAGCTGATCTAGCCCAGTCCTTTAGCCTCGATGGCAATGCGTACCAGTTCGACAAATGAGTCCACTTTGAGCGAAGCGCCGCCAACCAGCGCGCCGTCGATGTGTGGCTGGCTCATAAATTCTGCCATATTTGCCGGTTTTACGCTGCCGCCATACTGGATACGCATCGCCTCGGCGTGTGCCTCACCGTATAACTCGGCCAGAATCCCGCGAATCGCGCCGATGATGGCGTTCGCCTGTGCGCCGGTGGCACTCTTGCCGGTCCCGATAGCCCAGATCGGTTCATAGGCCACCACGATGTCTGCGAGCGCGTCCGGCGCGATGCCGTCGAATGCGGCACGAATCTGGTTGCCGACAAAGGACTGCGTATTGCCTGCCTCGTTGATCGCAAGGCTCTCGCCAACGGCGATGATCGGGTGCAGTCCATGCGCCAGTGCGGCCTTTGCTTTTTTGTTGACCATTTCATCCGTCACGCCCTGGTATTCGCGCGTTTCAGAATGGCCGACGATCACGTATTTGACCAGCCCCTCCAACATGCCGGGTGCGATCTGGCTGGTGTAAGCCCCTTCTTCCTCCCAGTGGACATCCTGCGCGCCGACGGTGATCTGCGTGCCGGCCAACGCGGCCTGCACGCCTGGCAGCGCCACGTAGGGCGGGCATACAACCCGCTCCGCAGCAGTCAACGGGGCAAGAGGGTCCTTAATGGCATTTACAAAGGCAACTGCTTCGAGGGGCGTTTTGTACATTTTCCAGTTGCCAGCAATGATCGGGGTCCGCATGAGGGTATTTCCTCCTAAGAAAGTAGATCGGGTAAAGAATTATGGCTGCTGCTCTTGCAGCAGGGCGCGCGCCGTCCGGGTAACCCAGTCGGGCGCGTCGGGCAAACTGGCCGCGTATCGGAGATCGTCCGCTGCGCTGCTGGTGTCGCCAATTGTAGTGTAATAGATGCCGCGCGCAAGATACGTCTCGGCCAGCGTGTTATCCAGGTCGAGAGCGGTTGTGATGTCGTCCAACGCCCGGCGCTGCATGACGTTCGTTCGTGATGCGAGCATCGCCAGGGCACGCATCGTGTAGATGGAGGCCGCAGGCGGGTGCTGTCCGATAAACTGCGTGATCAGCGCCCGCATTTCAACCGGATCGTCTTGAACGCGCAAAAACAGGTAGGTTCCGGCGTCGTTGCGGTTGGAGGGCGGGATATTCTCCTGGTGTAACACTTCGAGATACAGCCATGCTGCCAGCTCCGTGTGGCCGGTGTTTGCGGCGCGCTGCGCGCCTGTCGCGATCATGTCGCTGGATGCGTTGAACTCGTTGATGGAACGCGATATGTTCTCCAGCGCTGCCTCGCGCTGACCGGCGTTCATCTGCGCCATCGCCAGGGAAAGATACGCGGCTGGGTCGTCCGGGTGTTCGGCGACCATCGCTTGCGCTTCTTCAAGCGATCCGCTCTGAAACGGATCAAATGCGCCGGGTTCGAGCGGCGCATCCGGGCTGTCCGGTGGGGTGTTATCCTGGGCGCTGGCGCTGTCATTGAACTTCCAGGGCCGGAGGTCCGGATCGGATACCGCGTTGGCGATGATGAACAAACTCGCCAGGCAGATCAACAGCAGCGATCCGAAGCCTCCCAGAATCCACAGATTCGCCCGGCGACGATACGCGGCCCGGCTGGCCGAATCTGGCATCGCCGGGACCGGTGACGGGACTGCCGCATAGGCCGGCGTAGGCAGCGGCGATCCCCGGTCAGGCGCGATGGTGGCGGCGGTCGACGATACGCCAGACGGCGGGCGAGGGCGGGCCGCGCTCAGTTCGGTCAGGTTCGCTTCTTCAACTGCCTGGCGGAAAGCCGCGACCATCTCAACGGCTGACTCGTAACGGGCTTCGGGTTCTTTCGCCAGCGCGCGCAGCAGCACGCGCTCGACTTGCTGCGGCACGTCCGGATTGACCTTCGACGGCAGCGGCAGCGCCTTGTAGATGTGGTCGTGTACGATGGCGTAAGGCGTATCGGCGCTGAACGGCACACGTCCCACGACGATCTCGTATATCACGACGCCCAACGAGTAAATATCGGTGCCCGGCCCAAGATTGTGCATGCCCTTGGCCTGTTCGGGTGAGATATACTGCGGTGTGCCGAGCATCATGTCCTGGCTCATGGTCGATTCGCCCGCCTGGGCGATACGTGCCAGACCGAAGTCGGCTATGTAAGGCGTGCCGTGCCGGTCCAACATGATGTTTGACGGTTTGATGTCGCGGTGCAGAATACCTTGTTCGTGAGCGAAGGTCAGCGCGTCGGCGACGGCTTCCAGCATGCTGATCGTCTCAACCAGGGTCAACGGTTGGCGTTTCAGGCGGGCTTTGAGCGTTTCGCCCTCGATATATTTCATCACCAGATACGGCTGGCCTTCATGCGCGGCGTAATCGTATATCGGCACGATGTGTGGGTGTTCCAGCTTGGCGACAATCTGTGCTTCGCGTCTAAACCGCTCAAGGAAATTCGGGTCTTCTTTGAACGCCGAATGCAGCACTTTGAACGCGACGTAACGATCCAGGTTGGCATGGTACGCCTGGTAAACAGTTGCCATGCCGCCCTGGCCGATTTGATCCATGATCCGGTAAGGACCGACTGTATCGCCCACCACAAAAGCCATGATCGCCTCTGACGCGCTAATGACACACTATGATTTTGGTTTCATTATAGTGTCTGTCTGTTGCCTTTCGAATAACGAAGTGCTGGCAGAGTGTAAAATCCGGCGGGGCAGCTTGCCCGCCCCCCGCCGAATAGTCCAGGCTGTCAAGCCATTATGCGAGGTCGTTCAGGGCCACTACGCCCGGCAGTTCTTTGCCTTCCAGCAGCTCAAGACTGGCACCGCCGCCCGTCGAGATGTGCGACATTTTGTCATCCAGACCGGCTTTGTTGACCGCCGCTGCCGAATCACCGCCGCCGATGATGGTCGTGGCGCTAGATTCGGCCAGAATCTCGGCTATCTGGAACGTGCCACGCGCGAAATTCGACATCTCAAAAACGCCCATCGGGCCATTCCAGACGACGGTCTTGGCATCCTTGAGCACTTCGCGGAACGCTTCAACAGCATTGGGGCTGATATCCAGAATACGCCAGCCATCCGGTACGCCGTCCGATGGTTTGACGGTTTTCATGGCGGCTCCATTGTCGAACGCATCGGCGATCACGACCTCGGACGGCAGCACCAGCTTGTCACCGCTCTGCTGTAACAGTTCTTTGGCGGTATCAAGCGCTTCGTCTTCGACCAGAGAATCGCCGACGGCCCAGCCTTTCGCCTTGAAGAACGTGTTCGCCATTCCGCCGCCGATGAGCAGCTTGTCGCATTTCCCCAGCAGCGCATCGATGACGCCGATTTTGTCGGATACCTTCGCGCCGCCCAGGATTGCCACAAAGGGGCGTTCCGGGTTGGCGACGGCGTTCGCCAGGTAGTTCAGCTCTTTTTCCATCAGAAAGCCGCCGACGGCAGGCAGCAGGCGGGCCACGCCTTCGGTTGAGGCGTGCGCACGGTGCGCAGAACCGAACGCGTCATTTACATATACGTCTCCCAACTCGGCGAGTTGCGCGGCGAAGGCTGGGTCATTTTTCTTCTCTTCTTTGTGGAAGCGCGTATTTTCCAGCAGCAGCACGCCGCCTTGCGGTAGCGCCTGGGCGGCACGTTTCGCCGTCTCGCCCACGCAATCCCCGGCGAACGCTACATCCACGCCCAGGAGTCGCGACAGCACCGGCACGACCGGCCTGAGCGAAAACATGGGGTCCGGTGCATCCTTGGGGCGGCCCAGGTGCGACATCAGGGCCACGTAGCGAGGTTTTAGCTCCAGGATGTATTTCAGCGTAGGGATGGCGGCGCGGATGCGCGTATCGTCTGTTACTTCGCCTTCAGCTACCGGGACGTTAAAATCGACGCGAACCAGCACACGTTTGCCGGTGAGATCAATATCACGCACGGTCTTTTTGTTCATTGGCTTCTTTTCTCCTCACTTGTCAAGGCAGTGGGGGCAGGGCGCTGTGGCCCGTGCCCCCACGAGATGCAACAATCAACTGGCGCCGGCTGCTGCCTGGGTTTAGAGCTTGTCGGCCATCAGCTTGGCGAGGTCGGCGGTACGGACCGAGTAACCCCACTCGTTGTCGTACCAGGACATCAGCTTGACCATGGTGCCCTGGAAGACCGAGGTGAAGCCCGCGTCAACAATGCTGGAGCGCGAGTCGCCCTTGAAGTCCATCGAGACGAGTTCTTCTTCCTCGAAGCCCAGAATGCCCTTCAGGCTGCCCTCAGCCGCCTTTTTGAACTCGGCGTGCAGCGCTTCGGTGGTGGTTTCCGTTTCGATCTCGATCACGCAGTCAACCAGCGAAACGGTCGGGGTCGGGACACGTACCGCGATACCGTCGAACTTGCCCTTCAGATCGGGAATCACCAGCGCGACGGCTTTGGCAGCGCCGGTGGTCGTCGGGATCATGCTCAGCGCGGCGGCACGGGCGCGGCGCAGGTCGCTGTGGGGCAGGTCCAGAATCTTCTGGTCATTGGTGTAGGAGTGAATGGTCGTCATGACGGCCCGTTTGATGGTGAACTTGTCGTGAATGACCTTCACTGCCGGGGCGAGGCAGTTGGTGGTGCACGATGCGTTTGACACGATGTTGTGCGCCGCCGGATCGTACATGTCTTGATTGACACCCAGCACAATGGTCAGGTCCACGCCGCCCTTGCCCGGGGCCGTGATGATCACCTTCTTAGCGCCCGCGTCGATGTGCGGCTGGCATTTCTCCTTGCTGCGGAAAATACCGGTGCCTTCGATTACGATATCCACACCCAGGTTACCCCAGGGCAGCTTGCCGGGATCCCGTTCGCTGAGCGCCTTGACCAGCTTGCCGTTGACCTTCAGGCCACCTTCGGTAACTTCTACGGTGCCGGGGAACTTGCCGTAGTTCGAGTCATACTTCAACAGGTGTGCCATTGTCGGCAGATCACCCAGGTCGTTGAAGGCTACGACCTCCAGGTCATCCGGGTATTTTTCCAGCATGGCCTTCAAAACCTGACGGCCAATGCGACCAAAGCCATTGATTCCTACGCGAACTGACATTGTTGTTCTCCTTATATGTTGCTTGGTTAGACGCACTGTGGAACGGTTCGCATGAAGCGTTCCGGTCCGCTTATCGCTGAGATGGGCTGTGCAGATAACGTACAGCCGTCTCAATTTGAGCAGGCTCTGCCTGCAACGCCGTGTTGAGAAGCGCAAGCAAAGCATGTGCTAGCTTAGTTGGATCATGACGCCAGGGCCGTTCCGCATCAGTGAGATCGGCCATGTGCACCTTGTACCTCAGAAGGATGGCGTGGTTCTCAGAGGTGGGCAAGACGTAATGCGTTCGCTCACCCGCGTTTTTGCTGGGGTAACTGTTGTTAGCCAGTACGGTGTCGAACACACCGCGCCCAACATGAGTTTCCAGCG
>CAYMTN010000149.1:0-13764 GCA_964393335.1 uncultured Anaerolineaceae bacterium | reverse complement strand
GTCAACGACCAGTTGTGGAGCCTGGGCCAGTTCGACAGCGGCCTGGCGATCTGGGCCAACAAGCAGATGTTGGAAGACGCCGGTGTACGTATTCCGACGGGCATCGACGATACCTGGACGCTGGATGAATTCAACGCGGCAATGGATGCGTTGGCTCCGCTGGTGCCTTCGGATGGTTACGTGCTCGACCTCCAGTTTACGAACACGGGTGAGTGGTATTCGTACGCCTTCGGTCCCTGGATTCGCAGCTTCGGCGGCGACACCATCGACCGTGAAACGTACCAGACAGCCGAAGGCTTCTTGAATGGGCCGGAAGCGGTCGCGTTTGGCGAGTGGTTCCAGGGCCTGTTTGACAAGGGTTACGCGACAGCGACTCCTGTTGACCCGCAAGCTGACTTCACCGAAGGCCGCGTGCCGCTGAGCTACGTCGGCCACTGGATGTATAACCCCTATAAGGACGCGCTGGGCGATAATCTGGTGCTCATCCCGCAGCCGGACTTCGGTCATGGGGCCGTGACCGGCATGGGTTCGTGGAACTGGGGCATCACCAGCAAGTGCGCGAATCCTGACGGCGCGTGGGCCTTCATCGAGTTCCTGATGCAGGGCGACAATGTCGCACAGATGACGCAGGCCAACGGTGCAGTTCCGGCGCTGAAGTCGGTGCTTGCCCAGGACGCCCGTTTCTCTGAAGGCGGCGACATGTACATCTACGTCCAGCAGTTGGAAGGTGGCATCGCGGTCCCGCGTGCCGCCACGGCTGCGTATCCTGGCATCCAGACCGGCATGTCGGACGCCATCAACGCGATTGCGCGCGGCGAAGATGTGCAGGCCTCACTGGACGCCGCAGTAGACACCATCGACTCGGCTATTGCGAACCTGAACCAGTAGCCTCTATCACCCAGTATGTTATCCGGGGAGACGGTCGTCTCCCCGGACTTGTCGGGAGGTTAAGCGCATGCAAGCGTGGTACGGACGAACCTTCGGGGGACAGCGCGGGCGTGACTTCCTGATGGCCGTGCTGATGGGCGGCCCGGCGTTTTTGCTGCTGGCGTTGTTTATGATCGTGCCCTTCATCCGAGGCATTGATCTGAGTACGACGAGCCAGCGTTTTGATGGCGCGGCGGCCCACCGGTTGAGTCCCTGGTATCGTAATTTTGACCAGATTTTGAGTGTGAACCTGATTCGCCTGCCGGACGTGCCTGCTGACGTGCCCTATCGTGCACCGGCAGTCGGGTGGTACCGGGCGACGACTTCGGAATGCAACCAGTGCGAAGCTGATAACAACTGCGCGATCACGGATGCGGGTGACACAGTCTGCCAGCAGGCGTGCGCGTCAACGTGCAAGCAGGGCGCATTGATCTTTCGCTGGCGTGCGCACAACCTGGACCAAGTCGGGTTGGATCAATACAAGGATTATGAGATTGCGCGTAACTTCGCCATTGGCAACAAGCAGTACGCCATTATTGCTAAAGACCCGCTCTTTTGGAAAGGGCTGCTGAACAATTTCTATTTTGCGCTGATTGTGGTCCCGGTTCAAACATCGCTGGCGCTGTTGCTGGCGATTCTGATCAACCAGAAGCTGCCCTGGCGTAACGTGTTTCGCACCGTTTATTTCAGCCCGGTTGTGACGGCCATGGTGATCATCGCGGTCGTGTGGAAATTCCTCTACAATCCGGAATTCGGCCTGATCAACGAGATGATCAAGTTCGTCACGGCAGGGCACAACGATGGGTACAGGTGGCTGCAAAGCTCCAAGATGGCGATGCCCGCCATTATGATCATGTCGATCTGGCAGGGCGTTGGCTTCCAGATGATCATTTTCCTGGCGGGGCTGCAAGATATCCCCGAAGACCTGTACGAAGCGTCTGCCATTGACGGCGCGAGCATCTTGCAGCAATTCCGGCATATCACGCTGCCGATGCTGCGCAACACGACGATTTTTGTCGTGCTGACGACGACGATCCTGGCTTTCCGCTTATTTGACCAGGTCAACGTCATGACGCCGGACGGCGGCCCCAACGAGTCAACAGCCACGATGGTCTGGTACGCGATCCGGCGCGGCTGGAAACAAAGCGAAGTCGGGTACGCGTCGGCAATATCGGTGGTGTTCGTTGGCATCGTATTGATCGTGTCGCTGATCCAGCGAACGGTCGTGCGATCCGAGAGCGCGTTGGATTAGGAGGCGATCATGTCGACGAATACACTCAACCAACACCAGTTGCGCGACGCCCAACGACGGGCGTTAATCGCCTCCATTTCGAAGGTGATCCGGCGGGCAGTGGCCTACGGGCTTATGTCGCTGCTTGGGTTTATTTTCTTGTTCCCCATTCTGTTTATGGTCGTGGCGGCCTTCAAACCGAACAACCGCGTCATAGCCGATCTCGCCAGCGTGCGCGCCTTTGTGCCGTCGCCCAACCAGCTTACGCTGGAAAACGTGCGCGACGTATTCAATCGCGTGCAGTTTGAACTGCTGGCCTTTAACTCGCTGTTCATCACGCTGGTAACGGTCATCAGCGGGTTATTTGTCAACAGCATGGCGGCCTATGTGCTGGCGCGGCTGCGCTGGTTTGGCCGCGCAGTCATGTTGGGGATCATCGTGTCGCTGATCATCATCCCGCTGGAAGCAATCGCCGTGCCGCTGATGATGCAGGTCAACCAGATGAGCGACGTGTTAGACGTGGTCGTGACGGCAGTAATCGCACTGCTGATGCTGCTTATGTGGGTGATCATCTGGGGCGCATCCGGCAAAATGCTGCGCGATATCGGCCCTCTAAAAACGGTGCCAGGGCCGGTGATCTGGGTCATGCAAGCAGTCCTGACAGCCACCATCGCGCTGCCGTTTGAGGTCCTGGTCTATTTCCTGGTGCAACAGACACAGGAAGGGGGCAGTTGGCTGAACTCGTATCACGTGCAGATTCTGCCGTTTATTGCCGAGCCGTTCTCGATCTTCCTGTTCTACCAGTTCTTCATCAACATCCCCAAAGACTTCGATGAGGCGGCCTATGTGGATGGAGCCGGGCCGTTCCGCATCTACTGGCAGATCATGGTGCCGCTGTCGCGCCCGGTTTTTGCGACGGTCGCCATCTTGAAATTTTTGCAGTTCTGGTCGTTTTATCTGTGGCCGTTGATGGTCACGCGCGGCAACGAATACCAGCCGCTGATGGTCGGCATGGACTTTTTCCAGACTCAAGCGCCGATCAAATGGGGCAGCATCATGGCGTATGCCGCGATGGTGACGATCCCGGTCCTGATCACGTTTTTGCTGTTCCAGAAATGGTTTGTGCAGAGCGTGAGCAGCAGCGGCGTCAAGGGATAGCGCCGGGCCGTTTCGCGTCGTGCAGTTCCAGCCGGATAGGCTCGCTGGCCGTGATCGGCAGCCAGCCGGTCAGTCCTCGTCATCCGGCGGGGTGGGCGGCTCGCGGACCAGCGCCAGAAACACGATCAGTCCCAGGGCGCGAATAATGCTTGACAGTGAAAACACGGGCACAAACCCAACCACGTCCAGCAGCCAACCGCCCAGGATCGGACCGATGGCGCTCACCATCGAGATAATGGTCGTGTACACGGCGATAAAACGCGGGCGATGCTCGTTCGGCGTGCTGGCGAGCAGCAGGTTAAACGCGCCCAGGTTATAACCGGCCCAGGTGAGCGCGGCGAAGCTGTTCACCAGGTACGCCTGCCAGGGATGTTGTACCCACAACCAGGCAATGGCGATCAAGGGGATGCCCAGCCCAAAACGCATGGTCCAGGTGATGCCAAACCGGTCATGCAGCCGGCCCATGATGCGCATCCCGACCACCGACGCGAACACATTGACCGCCGTCACCAGGCCAATCGTCCCGGCGTTAAACCCGGCCTCCTGTACCATATACACGTTGATGAACGGTCCGGCGAACATAACGCCGAGCATCAGCGTGGCATGTCCGGCGATGAACCGCATGAAGGTTGGCATTTTGGCGATACGGCGCAGCACGTCCCACGTGCTCAGACGGTCCTCATCCTGGGCAAGAGCCGGGTGTTCGGGCAGGCGGCTGAAGAAGTACAGCGATGCGGTGCCGATGGCAAACGCCAGCCCAAGATTGACCTGGTAACCGCCCGGTTCGCCGATCAGATTGATGAGTTGCCCGGCGGCGGGGATCGCCAGCAGGCGCATGAACTGCGAGACGATGTTACGCGAGGCAAAATACCCCCCGCGTAGCCGCGCCGGGACGAGATCGGCTGACAGCGCGGTCCAGGCCGCGATGCCCAATGCCCCGGCCCCCGAAATGGCTACCCAGGCGATCAGCACCAGCCAGACCGCCCCTTGATCGGCCAGCAGCCAGGGAGCCGCCAGCATCACCAGCCACATCAGCCGACTGACCAGCCCGGCCAGCAGTGCGACCAGCCGGTAGCGCCCGGTGCGGTCGGCGATGGCTGCACCCGGCATCGCCATCGTGGCGCTCATCAACTGCGACAGCGTGTTGACCAACCCGATTTGCGCGTTATTAGCCCGCAGGCTCAACAGGTAGAGCGTGTAATAGGGGTCGGCAAAACCACCTGCGAGGGATGCAAACAAACCGTCTAACCAGAACGCGCGCAGCCCTTTTTGACGTTCTTCCGGCAGCCGCGTGACCTGTGGGTAGCCCAATGGACGCACGATCCGGGCGGGCAAAGGTAACCGTTCCACGATCAACACCTTGTTTGAAGCACACACCAGTGTAAGAGGCGAGCCGGTGGTGGCCCAGCCTGTGGGTGATTGTACAGCAAACCCGGCGGAAACGGTCAACTCAAGCAGGGGAATGGCGAGTGCCGGAGGGAGATGCTCCGGCACTCTAAGCGGATAGAACCCAGGCGGTAGCCAGTTACTCCTATGCTGCCGGGCCCCAGTGTACCGGGCCTTGTGACTCAAAGACGAAAGTGATCTGCCGGGCGCAAACCGCGCCCACGTCGGCTACGATGGGTGCCACACTGTGGGTGTAGGTCCCGGCATCGAGTTCGAGATCGAGCGCGTGCCGGGTCGGCGCAGCCAGATCGAGTTAACCGGGTCGCCATTGACGCTGTAGATCGCCAACGGCGCGTCCAGTGAAAGCGTGGCGTAGGCATTCGACCCATAACCCAACGCCCCACCACCCTGAGTTCTGTTACGCGGGACGGACCGTGTGCCGTGCTGGCCAACACCATCACGATCAGTGGCAGGATGAAGAATCGGAGCTGCCGACGCACGAGATTCATGGTGTCTTCCTCACCGCGCATGGGTATCGTTTGCTTGTGCAGATGTACACAAATTTATGCTCATCATAAAACAGGCTGCCGCATCAAAACAATTAAGGAATATATAGAACCGGTAGAAAACGTGAAAAATGTGATCGGCGTACCAGTAATAGCAGGCTAACCTCAGGATGAAAGATATGGTTTGGCCGTGACATTGATCGTTGACAGATATCTGTCGCGCGAATACTATGGTCATATAGTGCGCGTCTTAGCCTAAATCGATAAACACACACCTAACGTAATGCAATAATCTGGTTCCCAGAGCCGTTCCTCTTTCATCGTGCTCAGGCTCGGATACCTTTGTCCGAGGTGCGAGTGTGACCTCCCTTCCCGTTCCACACTCCAGGTTTCATTCTTCTCCCAGTTAATAATCGAACACCGGCTATCATCACAGCACGCCAAACCAACGGCGTGTTTATCCGTATGGCGGGGTTGGGCCTCATGGGGGGGATTCTATGTTTACGCCTTCATTATTCAAGGTTTTTGTTCGTGGTTGTTTGCTGGCGGCGCTGGTGCTGGCCAGGCTGAGTTTGTGGGACGCGCTGCCCGCACAAGCGGCGGTTCAGGCCGTGTATCTGACCGTCAACAGCACAGACGATATCGATGATTTCACCTGTGATGTGGCACATTGCAGCCTGCGCGAAGCGATCAACGCGGCGAACGCCCATGCTGGCGCGGATACGATCGAGTTTGCACTCAGCTACCCGGCCATGATCACACTGGATTCGGCCCTGCCTGCGATCACTACAGAAATGACGATCAATGGGCCAGGGGCAGCGCAGCTGACCATCAGTGGCGACGATAGTGTGAACGTGTTTAACGTGATCTCTGGTTCGTCCGTGTCTTTTCATGGACTGACTGTTGCCAATGGTCGGGCAGTAGCCGGCCCAACTGGCGGTGGTGGTGCGATCCGTGTTTACAACACCACTCTAGAGATCACGGACAGCGTCTTTTCGGGTAACGAGGGTACATATGGTGGAGCCGTCTACGCCGAGAGTGGGCAGGTATCCATCACTCAGAGCACGTTTACGGGCAATCACGCCGTCGATTATGGTGGTATCGGGGGATGTGGAGGCTCTCTCTTCAGCCTCTACGCTACGCTGACTGTTACCAGCAGTACATTCGCTGATAGCACGGGATCATATGGAGGCGGGGCGTGTTTTGAAGGCTCAGCGATAGTCGCTGACAGCACATTCTCAGGAAACACGGCTGTTCAAATAGGCGGTGGCATCTACAGTGTATATCCAGCGACCTCACTGGAAATAATCAACACGACGCTTTCCGGCAACAATACGGGCAATGCCGGCCTGGGCGGTGGCGTCTATTCAGACGTTTCCACCACCATCACTGACAGCACGCTGGCCGATAACACGGCCAGTTGGGGTGGTGGCGTTTACGTCACCGGGTCATTGAGTGTCAGCGGGAGTACGCTGAGTGGTAACTCAGGACCGGATGGCGGCGGCGCTATCTACAACCTCACGGGTAACATCGACGTTGTGAACAGCACGTTTTCAGGTAACAACGCCACGAATGCAGGTGGCGGAGGCATCTACAATGACGATGGCTGGCTGACGTTGACTTACAGTACGTTTGCTGCAAACAGTGCTCACAACGGTGGCAGCATTCACACGACCGGTAACACGTATCTGGCCGGCGTGATCTTAAGCGCTGGTGAGGTCGGGGGCAACTGCGACACGGCCAGCGGCGGCACGATCACCGACAACGGCTACAATCTGGCGGATGACGGATCGTGCGGATTTGGTGGTCCAGGTTCGCAGAACAACATCTTTTTAAACATAGGCCCGTTGGCATATAACGATGGTGGTAACGCTCAGACGCATCTGCCGGACCCTACAAGTCCTGCCGCCGGTGTGATTCCCAACGGTACAGCAATCGGCAATTACGGGGTCACGCTGGCCTGCAACGATACGGCCACCGACCAAAACGGCGTGTCGCGTCCGCGCGTAAGCGGGGACCCCTGCACGAGCGGCGCAGTAGAAGTGACGCCGGCAGTCATCTGCGGTGATCCCACCAATATTACCTCACCGGAAATGCTAATCGCCTGCATCCACTGGGCGAACTACACCGCTGGGCCTCAGATGCTCGGCCTGGGTGCAGATATCACCCTGACGACAGCGGAATTTGGCGAACGCGCACTGCCCGGCATCGAGACTGAGATCGCGCTTGATGGTAATGGATACTTCATCAGCGGAAATAACACGGTACCGCTGATTGTCGTCGCTGACAGCTTGACACTGAATGACTTGACAGTGAAAAATGCCTACGGCGTGAATGGCAGTGCCATTTACAACAACGGCACACTCATCGTTACGAATTGCACGTTCACGGACAATACGTCCACAGGAGGTATTGGCGGCGCGATTGCTAATGACAAGGACGCCACCACACTCTTGGTCATAACGGATTCCACGTTTGCCAATAACTCGGCGGGGGGCGGTGGTGCTATCTACACTGCATTTGGGCCAGCAGAGATCTCAAACAGCACGTTTTATGGCAACTCGGCCGACCGAGGGGGAGCTATCTATAGTGCAAGTGGCGTACTAACAGTAGTCAACGGCACATTCTCCGATAATGCGGCGACAAGCTCTGGGGCCGCGATTAAGAATATGCAGGCCACACTGACAATTGTTCACAGCACATTCGTCGATTCTTTGGCTGGCTCCTACGGTGGCATGATCTATAACGGCAGCGGCACGACATATCTATCCGGGACGTTGCTGGACGCAGGGACCAGTGGCGGCAACTGCTACAACGCCACCACTGGCACGATTGTGGACAACGGCTACAACCTGTCGGACGACGACTCGTGCGGATTCACGGGCACCGGTTCACAGGAAAACGTGGCGCTGAACCTCGGCCCGATGGCCTACAATGACGGCGGCAGCACCCTGACACATCTGCCCGGCGCAGGGAGTCCTGCTATCGGCGCAATTCCCAATGGCACGACGGTCGACAACAACGGCGTGACGCTGGCCTGCAATGACACGACCACCGACCAGAACGGCATCTCGCGTCCGCGCGCAAGTGGAGACAACTGCACCAGCGGCGCGGTGGAAGTCGAGCCGCCAAGCCTCGACTGCACGGCTCCGATCATGACGGAAGCCGATCTTGCCGCGTGCATCGACTGGGCGAACAACACGTCGGCAGGCGCAGATACGTTGACGTTAGGCGCGGATATCATCCTGACAGCGGCGCTGCCGGACATCACCAGCGAAATCACGATTGAAGGCGATACGCACTCTGTCAGCGGGAACGACGCCGTGCGCGTGTTCTATGTGGAGAGCACCGGTAATCTGACACTGGATACGGTGACGGTACAAGATGGGCACGTCTTTACTGCTGGCGGCTGTATCCGCAACAGTCAAGGTAGCTTGACGCTAATTGACAGTATGGTTTCCGGTTGTTCGGCTAGCGACGGTGCCGGAATCACGAGTTTTGGCATCCTGACGGTCACTCACAGTACTATCTCTAACAACGCAGCATCCAGTGGATCGGGCGGCGGTATCGATCTTGGCATCGGAAGCATCGTGACGATCACCGACAGCACTATCTCGGGTAATTCGACTTCACGCGGCGGCGGGGGCATCAGTGTTGCCGCTTCCACAGTGACGATCACCGGTAGCACGATTTCAGGAAATTCCTCCGCTTCTTACGGGGGTGGTGGTATCTCGACCATTGATGGCACCCTGACGATCACCAACAGCACAATTTCCGGTAATTACGCTGCCACTTGGGCTGGCGGTGGTTTCTTCTACAGTGGTGACGTTACGATCTCTCATAGCAGCATTGTCAACAATACCGCCGGGTATATGGGTGGAGGTATTGTCACTAATTCTGCCACTGTGAGCCTGATCGGAACATTGCTTGAAGCGGGTTCGAGCGGTGATAACTGCGATGGTACGATCACCGACAACGGCTACAACCTGTCCGACGACAACTCGTGCAACTTCAGCGCCACAGGCTCGCAGAACAACGTCGCGCTGAACCTGGGTCCGCTGGAAGACAACGGCGGCCCGACGCTGACGCACCTGCCGCTGCCCGGCAGCCCGGCGATTGACGCGGGCGACAATGCGGTCTGCGAGGCTGATCCGGTCAACAACAAGGACCAGCGCGGTGCGGACCGGCCTCAAGATGGCGACGGTGATACGATCAAGGTCTGCGACATCGGCGCGGTGGAATACCGGGTGACCTGGACTGAAGTGAGCGTCTCCGATCTCAGTCTGGCGGAGGGCGACAGCGGCGAAACCATCTTTGATGTCGTCTTCACCCGAACCGGGGCGATAGATGAAACCCTCTGGGTAGATGTGGACATCCCCGTTGAGAAGTTGGGCAATTATGCCCTGATGTCGGTTGATTTCCAGTCGCCAGGGACGATGGTGTGGTTCGACGCCGGCGACACGACGGCGACTTATTCGATCACCGTCTACGGCGATCTGATCCCAGAGCCGGATGAAACGTTCCAGGTCGTCATTATGTCGGCTTATCCAGCGACGGTGACGGACGGCATCGCCGACGTGACGATTTTGAATGACGATCCGGGCAGCCTGTATCTCACAGTCAACTCATTGGACGATACGGACGACGGTTTGTGCCAGCCCGCCGGCACGGGCAACGGCTGCACGCTGCGCGAAGCGATCAACACGGCCAACACCTACCCTGGCGCAGATACCATAGACTTTGACGTGACGGGCCAGATCGATCTGACGGGTGATCTGCCCTATATCATGGACCCGCTGACGATCAACGGGCCGGGCACGACGGCGTTGATCATTGACGGCGCAGGAGCCTACCGGCCCATCATGGGTTCGTGGGATGCGCAGGTCGTCAACCTCAGCGATCTCACCCTGCAACACGGCTACGGCGCAAACGGCGGCGGGGGCGCTATCTACCGTGATGGTATCGAAATGACGCTGACCCGCGTGGCCCTGCTGGAAAACGCCGCGTTGGGATACGGCGGCGGCATTTTCACGGGCGGGGTAGTTGCGCCCCTGACGCTCATCGACTGCACGCTGTCCGACAACACGGCCACAATGGGCGGCGCGGCGCTGACGGGCTTTGGCACGGTGACGATTATCAACAGCACCATTTCAGGCAACTCGGCCCCCAACGGCGGCGCGTTGCATATATGGGGCGGCTACCCCCACACCATTATCAATAGCACCCTGACCGACAACACCGCTACGACAGGCGGGGCGATCTACAACGAGGGGATCGTCGCGCTGAATATCAGCAACTCGATTGTGGCTGGCAATACGGCCACAGCGACTGATCCGGATATCTACGGGTCGTTTAATGATCTGGGTCATAACATCATCGGCAGCGATCCGATGCTGGGTCCGCTGGAGGACAACGGCGGCCCGACACTGACGCACCTGCCGCTGACTGGCAGTCCAGCGATTGACGCGGGCGACAATACGGTCTGCGCGGATGATCCGGTCAACAACAAGGACCAGCGCGATGTCGACCGCCCCCAAGATGGCGACGGTGATGAGATCGAGATCTGCGACATCGGCGCGGTGGAAGTCGAACCGCCGCCATCCTTCTGCGACGATGTGACGGAGATTCCCGCAGCAGAATGCGAAGCGCTGGTTGCGCTGTACAACAGCACGAACGGAGACGGCTGGATCGACAATACCAACTGGCTGGTCACGACGACGCCGAGCGATTGGTATGGTGTGACGGTCACCGGTGAGCATGTAACTGGAATCAATCTGAACACGAATGCCCTTGCTGGTCCGATCCCGCCAGAGATGAGCGATCTGTCCAGCTTGCAGGTACTTGACTTGGGTAACTATTGGCGTCCACCCGATCTGGTCAGGAATCAATTGAACGGAAGCATCCCACCCGAACTGGGCAGCCTTGCCAGTCTGCAGTATCTTGACCTGAGCTGGAACATACTCAGCGGACCTATTCCACCAGAGTTGGGTAATCTCACCAGTTTGCAGATACTCTGGCTCAATAACAACGCCTTCTTTGGAGCAGGCTTGAGCGGACCCATCCCACCGGAGTTGGGCAACCTCATTAATCTACGGGAGCTTGACGTGGCCCGTAATAATCTGACCGGGGGTATTCCCCCTGCACTGGGCAACCTATCCAGCCTACAGGTTCTGTTCGTGTGGGGCAACCCCTTAGGTGGCTCCATCCCACCGGAGTTGGGCAGCCTCACCAATCTAGTCGAATTGAATACAGAATTCAACGGACTGATCGGCTCCATCCCGCTAGAATTAGGCCAGTTGAGTAACCTGGAGGCGCTGGGATTGGGTGTCAACAATCTGACCGGGCCCATCCCCCCAGAACTAGGTAATCTGGCAAGCCTGCAGTTTCTTGGCCTGAGCGAAAACAATCTGAGTGGTCCTATTCCACCTGAGCTCGTCAATCTGACAAACCTGGGAATCCCATCTTGTGAAGGATGTCTTGTTTACGCCCAATTCAGCTACAACAAGCTGTGGGCCACCGACCCGGCTGTCATTGCGTTTCTCAATGCGCATGACCCCGACTGGGCTGCGACACAGACGATTGCGCCGGAAGGCGTAGCCGCCGTGGCCGCATCAAGCACCAGCATAGAGGTTTCGTGGACACCCATCCTGTACACAGGCGATACCGGGCACTACGAAGCCGGGTACAGCTTGACACCGGGCGGACCGTATGTGGCGGGCTGCACGACGGTCGACAAGACCGACACCGGCTGCACCATCACCGGCCTGACGCCGGATACGCCGTATTACATCGCCGTGCGAACTCATACTCTCCCACACGACAGACAGCAGAACGACCTGTGGAGTCCCTACGGCGCGGAAGTCTCTGAAACGACCCTGCCGGATACGGACATCGTGGATGTCAGCCTGGAACTGGTCGATCTAAACGGCACGCCCGGCATTGTGGTGGGCGAAACGTTTGACGTGTCGGTGCATTGCACCGACATCCGCGAACCGGACCCGCAGTCGGTCTTTTCCTGTTACACAGATGTCAACTTTGACCCGGCCATGCTGCGGGTCGATGGTATCACCTATGATGCTGACTTCCCCTACTCCCACACGGGCACGATCGACAACGTGGCCGGGTTGGTCGATGAAATTGGAGCAACAGATGGAATCGGCCCGCTGGCTGACACAACCGTCTTTACGCTGCACGTCACAGCGCTGAGCGGCGGCGAGGCAGCCATCACGACCGACGTAGGCGAAGCGCTATCCTCAGAAATAACCGTATTCGGCGATGATCACGATGTGCGTTCCGTGACGGCCTTTGGCGACCTGGTAGTACCGGTCGACGTGATGGCGGTGCAGGTCAGCTTTGCGGACGATGCGGGCCAGCCGGTCAGCGAACTGCTGGTCGGAGAGGCGTTCCGCGTGGTGATCAGCGCGCAAGACCTGCGCCTGAGTGGTGTCGATCAGGGCGTTTTCAGCGCTTTTGCAGACATCACGTATGATACAAGCCTGATCGACGTCTCCGGTATCACGCATGAACCGGCGTTCAGTACGGACACCAGCGGCACGGTGGATGATGCCAGCGGCACCATCGATGAAGCGGGCGGTTCGGATGGTGCCATCCAACCAACCACGCGCGATCCGCAGCCTGTGTTTTACCTGAACGCGGTGGCGACTGGCGCGGGCACGCTGGTGATCACAACCGATGCCGGTGAAGCGGCTATGTCTCAGAATGTGCTGTTCGGGTTGGGTGATGACTGGCGCACCGCCACGCAATACGGCACCGGCAGCATCTCAATCATCGAGGGATATCCCGATCTGATCGGTACGGCGTTCGATGCGGACCCGGATCACGTGTTGAACGGCGAGACAACCGTCAGCGTGACGGTGACCAATCAAGGCACTGCCTCGTCGGGCGCGTTCGCGGTGCAGGTCTTTTACTCGGACGACAGCACGATCGACGCCGGGACGGATACACACATCATCACCCTGACGTTTGGCGGGCTGGCTGTTGGCGCATCTGAAACACAAAATGCGCCGCTGACGTTGCCGAAAGAAACACTCAACGCCCGTGCGTTGGAAGATGATCCGTCTGGACTCGGCGATGAACATGTGTCGAACAGCACGGACACCGTCGGCATCGTGATCGATCCGGCCAACGCTGTCATTGAGTTAAATGAAACCAACAACGCGAACCAGGGACTTGGGCTGGATAGCGACGACATCACGTACTTCCCGTGGGATATTGACTACAGCGACGGGTTAACCCCGGGTCAGGTGACTCCGACCGATGCCGTTTTTGTCCTTAACCGGCTTTTGCAGGATGTCCCGCCTGCCGATGGACGGGCGGACTCTGATGGTAATGGTCACATCCTGTCGACCGACGCTATCAGGTCGATCAATCGCCTGGGATATAGGATAAATACCGGTGTGGTGGAAGGCGGCCAGGCGGGCGGGCAGACAGCGCCGCGCGTGGCGGATGGCACGCCCACTGTCGAACTGTCGATGGTTCTGGTCGAGTTGGACGGTACGCCGGGCTTGCTGCCGGGTGAGGCGTTCGACGTGGAAG
>CAYMTN010000148.1:0-13883 GCA_964393335.1 uncultured Anaerolineaceae bacterium | reverse complement strand
GTTTTGAGCACCAACGGAAACGAACATCAAGTTCCGTTTTGATGTGCTGCTTTCAGTATCTGCCCAACTCTGGTCCAATGCAACCCCACTTCGCGCCCGATCTGCCGATAACTCAGCCCCGCCGCGCGCAGCGCCAGGATCGTTTCCTTCAATTTCGCCTTGTCTGGATTGCGCAGATCAGCCACCGCTGAGGGAGACACGGGAAGCTCAAACTCATATGTATGCCCAGTGGACGGGTGACTGCCCATATACTAATAACACAGTATAGTATATGATAATATATGCTCTATATTATATATAGAATCTATACTACTATCGGTCGAGGAGAAATTTGCGGGAGACTACCCTCTTTTGAACAGACCACATATCCCTTTGAAACGCGCTTTCCGGTTTTCGGAATCAGGGCGGTCAGGGTGGCGAAAAACGAGTTTCAAATCGTGTCGCCAATAAAATGTTACACATATTGCGTAGTTTACATAAACTTTGTAAACTATAGGAAGGAAAAGAAGTCTAGGAGAATAAGATGTCTATCACTATCTCAAAAACGGATCTTGCTCGAAATACGCGGGATATTGTGGATCAGGCTCGTAAGGGACAGACGATTGTCGTGCAAAGCTACGGTGAAGAGCAGGTAGTCCTACTAGATGCATTGGACTATCGCCTCCTGCGAGCACTTGTTAACTACGCATTACGCCAGGAAAGTGAAGCAGAAATAAGCCTCTCCGATACCCGACTCAATGAGGTTATATCCGATTACCTTGAGAGACGCATCAATCTTGCCAAAGCTGCCGAGTTGCTGGGCCTATCCCGTTTCGAACTCATGGAACGTTTCGAGCGATTAGGGCTGCCTTTACGCCAGGGTCCGCTAACGCTTGAAGACGCTCGCGACGAAGTCGCTGCCGCTCACCAGGGTAAGGCTTCAACGTAATGACCACTGTCGTTGTTGATAACACGGTGCTCAGCAATTTCGCACATGTTGAACAACCTCAGTTGTTGTGTGAAGCCTTCGATAATCCAGTAACCGTTCGTGCTGCAATGGATGAATTGATCGAAGGTGTGCGGCTGGAACGGTTGCCCTCAGTTGATTGGAATGACGTCCCTGTTATTGAATTGACCTCCGACGAACAGACAAGCGCCGACTTGTTCGGGCAACGTCTGGGACGCGGTGAGGCCGAGTGCATTGCCTTGGCCCAGTCGAGACAATGGATGGTACTCACCGACGACCGGGATGCCAGAGCAGCAGCACGGGAAGTGGGCATTATTGTGTCGGGTACACTTGGTGCTTTGATGAATCTTGTAGAAGGCGGCACACTGTCTATGAGTCAGGCAGACCATTTTCTCGCGCGGATGAAGCAACATGGCTATCGTTGTCCAGTCGATTCGCTATCTGAACTCAACGAGGATTAGAAAGTGTCTCGATGATCGCTAGTCCGTTGCGCATTTTACTCACTCTTCAACCGCCTCAAAATCTGCCCGACCCGTGTCCAGTGCAGACCGACCTCGCGCCCAATCTGCCGGTAGCTCCACCCCGCCGCACGCAACGCCAGGATGGTTTCCTTCAGTTTCGCCTTATCGGGATTGCGCTGATCCGCCGCCGTTGAGGGCGATACGGGAAACTCAAACTCATGTGTATGCCTAGTATACGGAAAGCGTGCCCTCTTCACGTTCGGGCGTAGAGTCCATCCGGCATACGTTTCTTCTCGCAAATCCGGTGTCTGGAGCTTGGTTTCGTCACCGAAATCCATACTGGCCCATCATCCCCAAGAGGAAACGCGCATATTTCCCCGCAACCCACAAGTTGTGTGCATAATCGCTCGGAAAATGAGAGCAATGTGCGGGGTCATGTGTTGGTTGCGATCCCACTAGATTCTCGAAATATGCGGTCTTCCTGATGAGCAGGAGCGCCTGGTGCTAGTTTCTGCGCCGAGGCTTGTCGTTTTGCTCGGCAGGTGCGAGCTGCGCGTGCCTGGAATAATAATAGTAGTAGTCGTACCCGTACCCATAGGCCTGATCGCGCGACTTGACGGCATTCAGGACCACGCCTCGAATATCGATTTCAAGCGAAGTGAGGCGTTCTCTGGCGCGGGCCGCTGGCCCAGGGCGTGACTTGCCAGCCTCAAGCACCAACACGACGGAAGCAGCCAGCGCCGACGCCAAAACCATGCCGTCAGTCGCCACGAGCAAAGGGGGCGTGTCAAGGATGATCACATCCACATCCGGCGCCGACAGGAACCATTTGAACCAACTCTGCATCGCCGCCGAGCCTAACACCTCTGCTGGATTCAAAGGCAAATAACCGCTCGGAATTAAGAATAGAGCGGGGATATCAGTTTCCTTGATACAGCCTTCCAGGTGCGGCGGGAGATCGAAGATTGATGTTCCGTCCGGTGGGATATCTTCAGGTGCTGCCGACAGCAGGGTCGAAAGCCCCAATTGATTGTCTATATCGAATACATCGTGGATTCGTGGGCGGCGCAGGTCGGCGTCGATCAACAGCACACGCCAACCGGCAGTCGCGATAGTCACAGCCAGGTTGCAGGCGGTGACCGTTTTTCCGTCAGCCGGGCCAGGGCTGGTGATCACATGAACCATTTTTGTGCCGTTTGCCGAGAACATCAGGTTCGTGCGTAATGTGCGATATTCCTCGGCTGGAGGCGTATCCGGTTTGCGGTAGGCAACCAGGCGATTGGCGTAGGCATCCTGTCGTTTGCCGAACAACGGGATCATCGCCAGCGTGGGCAGTTCCAAGATGTTGCGCACATCTTCCGGCGTACGGATCGAGTCGTCCATGTATTCGATCAGCAACGCCAGACCCACCGCCAGTGACGCGCCAACCATGGCCGCGAGGAGTGTGTTGCGGATCGTGTTGCGCGGTACCTGTCCGAGCAAGCGTGCCGGTTCGACCACCGTCAGCGAATTAGTCCGCTCCCGGATGCGAGCCATCGTGTCTGAAAATGAGGCGATGTTGTTTGACGCACTGTTGATCTGATTCACGAGAGTGTCATACTGCTGGTTCAAGCGGTCAATTTCCTCTTGCGACGTTGCCTCGCCGAGTTGGTTTTCAATGGTGTCCAATCGCTCGCGCAGCGTGGTAAGTTGCCCGGTGAGACGTTCAATCTCGGCGGTCGCCAACTGGACCTGGGCTTCTTGTTCGAGTGTCAGGTTGCTGGGGCTGTTCTCAATGAGCTGCTGTGCTACGGCGTCGGCAATCTGAACGGCCAGTACGGGGTCCCGGTTGGTGATGGTCAGGTCAATGAACGTCGTGTCAGTCACCACCTGCGCCGAGAGCGATCCGCGTAATTCACTCACGGAGATGGGCAGATCATAGGTGTCGATTGCTCCCTGTAATACCACGTTTTTTCGGGCCAGCACGACGTAATTTTGTGCCAACGCCTGGCCGGTTTGAATCTCACTTGAGCCGGGGTTTTGCGCCTGGATGGACGTGCCCACTGAGATGGTCGTCTGCGCCTGAAAGAGATCCACCTGGCGGCTGGATTGCAGGTAAGCGACACCGCCTACCAGAAATGCGCCAAGCGCAATCAGCCAGAGCCAGCGTCGAAACAGTCGGATATATTGAATGAGTTCCATAGCACGTTTCCACTTCTACAGATTAGGCGTTTCCACACACACCTCGCCGCAAGGGTGACCATACAGCCGGTCGGTATGCGTGTTGGAGGAATCGGCGGTATCGTTGTGGCGCGGTTGCGATCCTCGCACCAGGTGCGTTCGTTTGTTGCAAGCCGTGTAGCAGGAGCGCGGTCTATTCAAACCGCAATCGCCACCGGTTGTACAGTTTCTGCCAGGTCAGCTTCATGCTGTTCCGCGCAATACACAGAATGGTGCGGACAATCATTTCGATATCCTGAAGCAGGTTAGCGTTCTGGGCATATGCCATGTCGATAGCCAGCTTGGCTGGCATGACGACGCGGATATAGTGGGTTTCCCAGTTTTCCCCCTCCAGCATCGATACTTCGTCGTGATATGTCAACGATGCGGGGCTGGTGATGCCCGGCCTGATGTCAAGCACCTTACGCTGCTCCGGCGTATACATGGCCACATAACGCGGGTCTTCGGGGCGCGGGCCAACCAGGCTCATGTCGCCACGCAGGACGTTAACCAACTGGGGCAGCTCGTCCAACTTGCCGCGCCGCAAAACCCGCCCAATCCGGGTGATGCGGTGGTCATTGTTTAGTGTCACCGCCGGACCATGTTTGTCGGCGTTGACTACCATCGTCCGGAACTTATAAAGTGTAAAAAGCTGTCCACCCTGCCCAACGCGCGTGGCGCGATAGATAATAGGTCCAGGTGAGATCAGTCGAACCAGGATGATGATGATCAGAAACAACGGCGATAAAATGATAAGACCCAAAAGGCTTGCCAGGATATCAAAGCACCGCTTCAGCATTTATACCTTTCCACGATGTCGGTTACAGCCTGTATGACATCTTGTACGTCGGTGTCGGCGAGCTGCGGATGCAGTGGCAGCGAGATAACCCGCGCATACTCGTGATTGCTGACCGGGAACTGCTCAGGCAGCCACCCGTACTTGTCGCGATAATAGGGATGCAGATGGATCGGGATAAAGTGAACGCTGCAGCCGATATTACGCGCCTTTAGCTCACTGATGAATTCGGCCCGATCAATGCTGAGTTTGTCGAGATTCAGACGCAGCACGTACAGGTGCCACGCCGACTCGGCGGAAGGACGCTCGGTCGGGATTTCGAGTTCATCGAACTTGGAGAATGCCGCATTATATTGCGCGACTACCTCGTGCCGCCGCTGCTGCATGACGGCCAACCGTTCAAGCTGGACCAGTCCGATGGCGGCCTGGATATCGGTCATGTTGTATTTGAAGCCCGGTGCGACCACTTCGTAGTACCACGTTCCGGCTGAATCGTAGCGTTTCCAGGCATCGCGATCCATGCCATGCAGGCTGAGCACGCGCGCGCGTGCGAGCAGGTCGGGCGCGCCGGTAAGCATACCGCCTTCGGCAGTCGTCAGGTTTTTGGTTGCGTAGAAACTGAACGCGGTAAGATCGCCAATTGTGCCGACCTTCTGGCCCAGGTAACTGGCCGGCAGCGCATGGGCGGCATCTTCGAGAATGTACAGGTTGTGCTGGCGCGCCAGATCGAGCAGCGGCTGCATGTCGGCAGGGTGTCCGGCATAGTGGACCGGCAAAATCGCGCGTGTCGCTGGCGTGATCGCGTCGGCCACGCGCGCCGGGTCCAGCGTCAGCGTATCCGGTTCGATATCCGCCAGCACAGGCCGCGCCCGGACGTGTTCTATCACATTCACCGACGCGGCGAATGTCATGGGCGTGGTGATGACCTCGTCTCCGGGGCCGATGTCCAGCGCGACCAGCGCCAGGTGCAACCCGGCTGTGCAGGAATTGAGGGCCAACGCGCCGGGTGCTCCCAGATAGTCCGCGAACGCCAGTTCGAATTCGTTGGCGCGTGGTCCCGTCGTGATCCAACTGGAGTTCAGCGTATCTACCACTGCCTCGATTTCGGCGTCTGAAATGGCCGGTGGTGAGAACGACAAATAAGTGGATCGACGTACTCGTGTGCGTGTACTATCTGATCTCATGGTCGAAAGCCTCCATCTAATTACAGCCTGCACGTCACGTTGACAGTAGGGGGCGGGTTGATGGCGGGGCAGGGAGGCTGGCGCTAAACGTGCTCCGCCGTTCCGACATGCGACTAACATGCGGATGGATGACGTATGGCAAAGCCAGATCAGACTCGCACACCGTATAGCCCGGTTAGTGATCCCTGGTCGTGGGTTTGCAGCAAATGCTGCGTCGTGCCAGCATTTACGGCCAAGAACCGATCTGCCTTCTTCTTGTAATGCGGAGGTTACCTGGCTTCTCCACTGTCTGCGCGAACGCGAGTCAAGAAGGGGTGCCGGTTGGCAGTCAGAAGACTCGCCTCACCGGTTTCCATTTCTTGTCGATTGTGTGTGCGTCGACGTGCGTCCCTACCTGACACCCTAACGAATCCAGCAGCACCTGCACGCGATCCGAGTCGCTCAGGCGCATATCAAGACTGGCTTCGCATCCCGCGAGCGGCCCTTCTATCATGCTCGCCGGGTCGCCGCCCCGGATATCGTCCAGGTGGTGCCGGGCGGCATGGTCGATTTCTTTGACGCGGCGCTTCAAGTGCTGAATGATGTGGTCCGGAACTATCGTCGGAGACTCACCTGAGGCCACCAGCCGGATCGCGCCTGGAACCCATTGCAGAAGCGATTGCCCGACGACGTCCAGGTCGGCGCGCACAAACAGATACCCCGGAAAGAGCGGGTTGATCTTGGACGCCCTGGGATTAACCGGGTTCACCCGGATAGTTGGAAAGAATGTCTCTAACCCCTGAGACTGAAGATACGCGTCAAGCTGGCGCTCTTTATGTGGCTTGCTGTGTAATACATACCACGCTTCTCCACCCATATGCACCCCGCTTTCCTCTGGATGGCGCTTACATTGAGAATTCTAAGTAGTATTACCGCTTACCCCGTTTGGACTGCGCCGGGTGAGAGGAACCCCGCAGCCCACACAAATCGTTAAATCCTGCCCGGTCGCTCTATATAATTAACAAGCTATCCACAGATTGCCGGGCGCTGCGTGCTGCGCCCCTGCCAAAACGAATTTGTGGATAGATACCAGGCAAAAAAAGAGACTCTCTTTGGCCGAAGTGCTGTCTTCGTGCGTGTCAGCGCTGGCCCCAGCCCAGCTTCTTAAGAATACGGCCCGCATGAGTGGGTGTGTATGACACCCCAAATTCCCGCTGGATCACTTTTGCCACGCGCGAATGAGTCCACGAATCGTCCTCAAAGCCGAATTTCTGGGGGCCTTGAGCGAGCAGGGCGGGCAGTTGGGCCAGTTGTTCTTCGCTTAGGCGCGGCTTGGGGCCGCCGCCACGATGGTGGCACAGCGCTTTCCGTCCGTTCTTGCGGGCTTTTGCCAGCCATTGACTGACAGCCCCATCCGTGACACCGAGCGCTTCCGCGATGTCCTTCTGCTTCCACCCCTTCTGTTTAAGTTCCCAGGCCCTCATACGGCGTGCTTCCTGCCAGTTTTGAGGCTGGACGGGCTCTTCTCCGCTCATGCCGGGCACCTTTTGGTTAAATCGTTTAATTTAGAAAGTTATGTTTTGATCTTTAGAAAGTTATGTTTAATAGGTATGACTAACTGAATCACTTCATGACTAAATGAGCTTACAATGAACATTCTGATTTGTCAACTGCTTTTGGTTAAATTGGAGTTAAATGTGGTTTAAACAAAATGGGTGAATTGTAATCATTATTTGCTGGCTTTATTATGACATATATGTTTTTAACGGAATCGCAGAGAGGCATTTGTGCAGTGTGCCGCCCGACAGGCAGTATCGGGCGGTGACACCCTGGAATAATCATTGGCATGAACCGGTTGATTCGAAGAGGTGACGTCAATGATTGGCCGGGCACGATTCGCGCCAGAGTAGCCGGATTTTGGGATGCGATCAGGCGAGACCGCGATATCACGTCCGGGGCCTTTAAGCACAAAAAAAGTCTGGCACATTATCTGCCAGACTTCGTATGGTGTTCGAGGACATCACGTACACGACATGCAGCAAACGGGTTGGTTAAATATCTATCCGCAAATTCGTTTGGGTAGGGGCGCTGCTGCCGAACCGCAGGTTCGCCTGCGCCCAGCAATTTACGGATAGGTTGTAGGGTTCGCGCGTCTCAAAATCTGCACCACAGAAGCAGTCCGTACTCGACGGTAGCGCCCTGACTGAACGCATGGACAACCGTATCCAACGTCACACGTATTCCGCCTGCGCGGGCAACTCTATCGGCATCCGATGTAACCGACATGATCTCAACTTGAGTAGGAAGTACCGTCGATACCACCTCACCACCGTAATTCGTCATCTTGACCTTGATTCTACCACAACGATGCCCACTGCAATTATGTGCGCTGTGCGCCCGTTCGACTGCCCTCCAGGTCCACACAAAAAACCCGCCAGGCGGCGGGTTTTTGATTCGTAACGGGATGTGCAAGTGACGGCTGGAATCTTGAGCGGCGATCTCGTGGAGGCCAACGCCGGACTCGCTCAACTTCAGCGGTGTTCCAGTGTGATGTTCGCGGTTTACCAGGGCGAAGACGCAGGGTTAGTCTGTGCGTGGTTCCGAGCGGGTTTGGCCACCATTCTACTTCATTGGTCCATCTCAAGCCCGGCATTGAGCCGCAGCGCCACGACAGCTAACGGCAGCACTGTAACCGCCGTAATGGGTACCGCCAACTCCGGTATTTGCCATGCAAGAAGCGCCAGCGGAGTCAGGAAAACGACATCGATGCCGATGATACCCAGCGTAACCTTTGAATGGCTGTCCAGCATCGTCGTGACATGCTGGTACGCGTGGCTGCGGTGTGCCTCGTAGACTTTTTTGCCTTGCATCAAGCGCCGCAGCAGCGTTATTGTCGCATCGACAATGAAGACGCTGAGCAACAATAACCAGACCCAGAGCGAAACATCCGACTGTCTGGCGCTGATGATCGCCAATACGCCCAATACGTAGCCCAAAAAACCGCTGCCTACATCGCCCATGAAGATTTTTGCTTGGGGCCAGTTCCAGAACAAAAAACCGACGCAGGCAGCGGCCAGGGCTAAAGCTGACCAACCGAGAGCGTCTGCCCCATCGGAAATCAGCCATAGCCCGGCGATACCGGCCACGAAAACCGCTTCCGATGCCGCAAGCCCGTCGATTCCATCCATGAAATTGTACAGATTCAGCAGCCATACGATTCCGAGCACGCTGACGCCATAACCAAGCCATCCCCAATGAAGCGTGGCAAAACCCAGGTCCAGGCTGGGAATTCCATCGATCCATGCCGTCGCCCATATTGCTGCTGCAAAATGACCCGGAAGACGGACTAATGCCGGAAGATCGTGGCGATCATCTGCATAACCAATGGCTGCGACCAGCAGGCCGCCTCCTGTGAATGCCCAAAATGCGCGGGTTTCCAGCTCGCCGGTGAGGGCAAAATACAGCAGCACCAGGAGAAATGTTATGACAATCGCCAGCCCGCCGCCGCGTGACGTGGGGATGGAATGAGAGCTTCGTTCGTTTGGTCGATCAATCAGGCGGTGGCGGATCGCGTAGCGCCGTGTCCAGCCCGTGAGTATCGTTGTACCAACCAACGCTGCTCCAAGTATTATCAGGCCAGTTAGCATCGTGCTCTACCTGTTTCTTTTGAACCAGTCTGCTGTCTGAGCAAGTTCTTCATCCATCGTTATGGGCGGTTTCCAGTCCAGCAGGTCCCTGGCTTTGCTGGGGTCAACGACCAATGAATCCCAAATCTGGGTTATCATGTGTTCTTTTCCAAGTATGCGCCCGCCAAGTTTGATCACGGATTCGGGGAAGGGGAAGAGACGGGCAGGGCGATCCAGGTGGTGGGCGATTTTTCGGATAAGGTCGGTGGTGGACACGTCCTGACCGTCGCTGACCAGGAACGTTTCACCAGCCGCCTGTGGACATTCTATACACGTGTGCAAGAAACTGGCAAGATTGGTTCGGCTGATAAAGCTCCGGCGGTTTTTGATGTTTCCCAACGGGAGAGGGAGTCCGTAGCTTGTGAGCTTCAGCAGCCGCGAAAAGTTGCCTGGAACGTGTGGGCCATAGACGAGCGGCGGTCGGACAATGACGACCTCAAGCCCGGTTTCTCGCGCGATCTGGCTCAGTATCTGTTCGGCTTCCCATTTGGATTGTGCATAGGGATTATGGGGAGCAACCGGTGACAGTTCCGAGAATGGTTGGTCAGCCGGTGTGGAATTCCCGTTGACGCCGATGGTGCTGATAAAGACTAAACGTCTTACTCCCTGTTCAACTGCCTGCAGCGCCAATTGCCTGGTGCTATCGGTGTTGATGGCCCGGAAGGCATCCAGTGGATGCGTCGTAGTCTCTTTGAGGACGTGAACGCGTGCGGCCAGATGAACGATCACGTCGATGCCAGCCAAAGTGGGACGCCAATCTGTTTCGTTACCGGACGCACACACGGGTACGACATCACCCGTCAGGGACGCTGCCTCACTGGGAGGCACGGTGAGCCGCAGCGGGTAATTGTGCGTTCGCAGCACATCCGTCAGGTGACTTCCCACAAAACCGCTTGCGCCGGTGATCAAAACAAAAGGCGTACTTTGCACTAGCCTGCTCTCATCCCGCCATCAAGGCCGCCGGGCAATAACCGCTGATATAACTCAATAAAACTGTCCGCCACTATTTTTTGTGAAAAGTGACGGAGGACGTGTTCGCGTCCCGCCTGACCATACCTCTGACGCAGTTCTGGCTGGTTGAGCAGTAATGTCACGGCGGCTGCCAGTTGTTCCTGATCACCCGGCTGGACCAATATCCCGTTCAACCCATCCTTTACGATCTCTCGACACCCTGGCATATCGTACGTCACGATAGCACACCGGGTTGCCGCCGCCTCAATGAGAATCTTCGGCACCCCTTCGCGGTAGAGGCTGGGCAGCACGACGATGCTGGCGCGTGAAAGAACGGAGGGCATCTGGTCCTGGTATCCCCACCATTCGATTATCCCTTGTTGAACCCAGGACTCGATCTGTGAAACAGGAACTGAATGGCGGTTATCGGGGTCGGGTTCTCCGACGACAACAAAACGAGCCGCCTGATCGCCCAGTTGTCGCGCCAGCGTGACAAAATCCCCGATCCCTTTTTCCCATAACAATCGGGCTGCATAGGCCACAATCGGGGGGGATTCCGGCTCCTGCAGCGAGGTGAACTGATCGCAGTCCACGCCAGAGCCAAATACGATCGATGCTTTTTGTTGAGGCACCAATCCCAGGGTTATGAAGTCCTGATAATCATCCGAGTTCTGAAATGTCACCAGGCTGCGGCGATAGGCCAGCGCCTGCCGGTAGAGCAGTTTTGCGACGTGGTACCGTACCCGGTCTCTCCGTTCGGGATCAAATGATTGCCCCAGGCCCGTGATCGTGTTGACGACCGGGATGTTCAATAACCTGGCGGCAAAAGTGCCGTAGGTGACCGGTTTGATGTTAAAGTGATGGATAATATCCGGCCTGACCCGGTTATACAGCCTGAACAAGCGGGCTACGAGATACAGCTCTCTGATGGGATTGGTTCCCTCGCGTATCAGCGGAATCCCCGCAAACGGAATACCGGCCTGGTTGATTTCGAGCGCCCGGTTGGTTTCCCCGGCGGCAGCCATCACCTCAAAGCCGGCATGTTGGACGTAACGCGCTACGGCCAGGCGATGCGTCAAGACGTACCGATCCAGGTTTTCGACATATAGGATTCGAGGATTTTTCATGTTTTCGCTGTGTCTAGAAGTCATTTTAAGGATTGGCCGGATGAGATTCGGTCATTTGTAGCCGTAAAGGCGGTTGAGCCATCCCGCCACCAGGCGAAAAACCATTTTCTGTTTCGCCGAGAATCGATTCAGATCGGGTTTTTTGTTGAGCGGCTTGAACCGCACCGCTTGCTCCATCCGGACTCGATTTCCGCCTACCATGTGACCGACCTGGAATGTGTCGCCGTTCTCGATTTTACGAACCAACGTGTCAGCCGAAAAACCACAGAATTCCCCGATCTGATGCAGGACTGCCGAGGGGTTGTTTTCGAAATCTTCGTACCGCAGAGCCAGATAGCGGCCCCTGCCAAGCAGCTTGCCCAACATTGAGGTGCTCATATTTGTGATCGTCCAGCCAATGGCCGTCCGCAGGGCGGTGGGCTGTATGTGGTCTTTCCGGTTTTCGATCTGCCAGTTGCTGCCTGTTATCAGCAGTGAATCGAGTGTCGCCCAACCGTTTCGTATCAAGTGGATAACGTATACATCTTGCCCTGCGAGTTTTTTTAGCGCCCAGAACCGTCCCAATGTGTTACGCGCCGATTTTGATGAATCGACCACGATTGACGCCTGGCTGGATGACTGGATGGTATCCATGAGACCGTGCTGGTAGGCGCGGTACTGCTCGCGTTTTTCCGGGCTGACTCGACCCGCCAACAGGCGCACTACCGCCCCCCGTTTTTCGATTTCCACTAGCAGCTCGGAGATTCCCGGAGCGGTAAAGCTCTGGTCGTCAAACAAATCTTTCCAGAAGGGGCACTCGGCGTATGGTGCGCCACACGAACAGGGTTGGTCGCGGTAATCATCGGGCAAGAAGGCGACTTCTCCCACGCTCACCACGTCAGGATGATTCCCCAGGATGATGCTCAGTATGGTCGAGCCGCTGCGCCCGTAGCCTGCGATGTAGAGTATTTTTGTCACGAAACGATCATTCTCCGCCGGGCCGCCACTTATTCGTAGCCCATCTGTCGTTGAAGCGCATCCAATTCGGGCAAATTCTCAATCGCGGTACGCACCATCTCTTCGTAGCGCAGCGTATGGGCGTTTTGGTGGGGGAGAGCCGGTGTATAGTTCACGCGGGGGAGCGTATCAGCGAAGCGGTCCACGACCGGGCTGGGTGGCAGGTCCGCCCAGGTCAGAATGTCATGTACGGACTGGAGCGGATTCGTCACAAAATCCTCGTATTTGACCGCCAGAAGCCGGTCAGCCGTCATAGGTGCCGTATCCTGCTGAATGGTGTGGTTGCATTGGAAATACTGCCAGGTCGCCACATCTGCAAGCGTTTTGCCTTTCAGTCTTTTCCACTCCGGGACCAGGGCGAATTTCCACGACGTACCTGCGTAATCCTGCAGCGCGAGTTGGGAGAGAATAGGATACCCTGCGCGTGCAAAACGCTCGCGGGTGAAAGGGCCAAACCGGTCAACAGCACGCCACCCGGCAATGAGCGAGTCAATGTTGGTGGGTGCCTGCCGTTTGATCCAGATATAACGCGCATCCGGGAACAGCAGCTCCATCAACGGCACTCGCAGGCTGTTCTTAGGGGTTTTTTCCAGCAGGCGTATCTCGGCGGGCTTGCGGATGCGCGACAGCGCTCCTAGCGCGTTGACGAGGAGTTTTTTGTAGGCTCGTACGGCAACATGATTGCCGGTGAATAACCAGCTTGGGTCGTTTAACACGCCGTTCAAGTTGATCGCGCCAGCATAAAACTGCTGGCGCAACCGGCTGGCTACCTGATCCGAAACCTGATCAGCCGTGACGCGATTGGAGTCAAACCCGCTTCTGATGGGATGGAAGGGGCCTTCGAACAGGCCATGTGATTCGCTTGAGAGGTGCCACAAATCGGGATGCAACGCCAGGCAGCGTTGCAGAATCGTCGTGCCGGAACGCGGAGCGCCCAAAATGATGACGGGGTGGGTTATCACGGGGTCGAATGTCCCTGGTTAGCCAGGATAAGCTGTCTGTAAATGGCTTCGTAGTGATCGCGCATTGCCGCCAGGCTGAACCGGCGTTCGACCAGCTCGCGGCAGCGCGTGCCGGTCGCGCGGCGCATTTCGCCGGACGCCTGCTGCATCTCACGCATATGCTGCGCAAACCCGCCGGTGTCGTCGCCGGCAACCAGCGGAATAAAATCTGTGTCGGCGGCTATTTCGCGGTGGGACGGTATATCGGACAGAATCACCGGGCAGCGGCTGGCCATTGCTTCCAGCACGGAAACCGGGAGTCCCTCAATGGTGGACGCCGAAACCAGGAGGTCGGCATCGCGCAGGTATTGGTAGACCCGATCGCGCTCGATGACGCCTGTGATGGTAACGCGGTCCGCGATGCCTAACCGCTTACTTTCGGCAACGATCTGATCCCGCATCGGCCCGTCGCCAATGTAGACCAACTGGCCGTTGGTCTGTACGCCGCTTTGATGAAAGGCGTTCAACACCAGCAGCGGCTGCTTGAGCGGAATCAACCGTCCAATGGTGACGACCGTGAATGGTTTGCCTGCCGTGTCCTGGCGCGGGGATGACTG
>CAYMTN010000147.1:0-14035 GCA_964393335.1 uncultured Anaerolineaceae bacterium | reverse complement strand
GTCCGGCTCAGGCTCGTCGCCGGAGTCGCTGCGATCTTCGCGGTCTACGGCGCGGGCGAAGATCAAAAAGCCGGTGTGCCCGATCACCTGATCATCGGGACGGATGCGCGCCGGGATCGTTTTGTAGGGGCGCAGGATCAATTCTTCGATTTCCAGCATGAACCAGGGGCCGTTGTAGAGGTGCTCGGCCAGCGTCATGACCTGGTTGATGGTCGGCACGATGGCCCCAAAGAACCCGCCGCCGCGCAGCGCGTCGCGTGCCTGGGGCAGATAGTCCCACGGTTCGCGCACGTCGAGGAACAGCGCGTGCACGTCGCGTTCGTCGAAGCCGTCGGCGATGTCGCACCCGTGAAACGTGACGCGGTCCAGCATGTCCAGCCGCCGGACGTTCGTCATCGCGCGTTCCATCATGCGGGCGCGGCGCTCATACGTGTAAACGTGCCCCGTCTCTCCGACCAGCATCGCCAGCGTAATCGTCAGCGCGCCGCTGCCCGTGCCCGCTTCGATCACCTGCACGCCGGGCCGGATGCCCAGTTTTAACATGATGTATCCCAGGTCTTTCGGGAAAATGATCTGGCCTTCGCGCTGCAAGTGGCGGATCACGTCGTCGGTGTGCGGGGGCAGGACGAACAGCTTGTGACCCAATTGGGTTGGCACCTGCGACCCATAAGGCAGACCGACGATGTCGTCATAGTTGATATAGC
The DNA here is from genome assembly GCA_964393335.1 of uncultured Anaerolineaceae bacterium. GTDB lineage: Bacteria > Chloroflexota > Anaerolineae > Aggregatilineales > Aggregatilineaceae > CAYMTN01. The sequence goes on along the minus strand of CAYMTN010000147.1, from coordinate 13,331 downwards.
CCATGTGACATTCAAAGCGCTGGCCCTGGTTGACGGTGCGGATGAACGTGCGCCGGTCTTTGCCAACGAGCAGGACAATATCGCGGTAGGCAATCGTTGTGTCGTGCGGTAGTGGCACGGTGCGCTCCTTCTGGTCGCCGGTTCGGGCGGATATTATAGGGGGTGGCCGGGCAAATGCAAGGGCGACGCGGGCGCGCGATTGGCGCGGTGAGCGAAAGCATTGTATAAATTGCCTTATGTGGGGGTGCCGGGGCACCGCCGCCGGTTTCGAGTCGAACACCCTGGCGCGAGACGTGACCTGTTGCATTGCGAGCTTTTAATGCTAAACTAGAACACAGGTAGCTCTATGGTGGTGCTGCCTGGTAACAACAAAATGGAGAAGCCGGGTATGAAGCGGATTCTTGTGGTTGATGACGAAATAGGCGCACTGACGCTCATCGGAATCATGCTGGAACGGGGCGGGTTTGAGGTCCTCAAGGCGAAAGATGCCGATCAAGCGCTGTCGGTGTTGGAAATGGAAACGCCGGACCTGATCATTTTGGACGTGATGATGCCCGGTATGGATGGGATTGAGTTGTGCCGGGTGCTGCGTGAGCGCCCCGATACGGTGGAACTGCCGATTCTGATCTTGTCTGCGCGCGGCGATGCCAAAAGCGTGATGAGCGGTATGGATGCCGGGGCCAGCGATTATCTGCCCAAACCGATCTTGCACCATGATCTTGTTGCCAAAGTGCGCCGCATGCTTGATTTGGACCCCGTTTCAGAAGAGTAGCGCTTAGGTTCAGAACCAGTTGAGTTATGCCATCATCGGGCGCGCCTGCTGACGTGTGATTCTGCGGGCGCGTTTTGTTTTGATCGCGGGCGGAGGCGAAACGGCGATGATTCCAATTGGCGATGAGAATCGCGGCAGGCGCGGGCTGCCGGTGGTGACCATTACGCTGGTGGTCATCAACGTGCTGGTCTTCCTCTACCAGAACACACTGTCGCTCGAACAGCTCAACTCGTTCATCCTCACGTATGGCGTGATCCCGGCGCGGATCGAAGCGCACCAGGATTTTTACACGCTGCTCACGTCGATGTTCGTGCATGGCGGGTTCGCTCACATCGCCGGGAACATGCTGTTTTTGTGGATTTTTTCCGACAACATCGAGCAGCGTTTCGGCCCGGTGTTGTTTTTGTTGTTTTACCTGGGCTGCGGGCTGGCGGCATCCGGCGCGCATATTCTAGCCGATCCGCACTCGGTCGTGCCGACGGTGGGGGCCAGCGGCGCGATCTCCGGCGTGATGGGCGCGTATACGCTGCTCTACCCGCGCAACCGGGTGCGCGTGCTGATCTTCTTCTTTGGCGTGATGCAGGTCCCCGCGTTCATCTTTTTGGGCATCTGGTTTCTGACGCAGTTTTTGACCGGCGTGGCGACGCTCGGCGTGCAGACGGCGCAAAGTAGCGGCGTGGCCGTGTGGGCGCATGTCGGCGGGTTTGCGACGGGGATCATCGCGGGCGGCATCCTGGGTGCGATCCGGCGCGAACCCCCGCGCAGCGAGGCTGAGCTGGCGCTGTGGCGCGACCGCGACGACTCCCGGTAGAGCCTGTGCCGCTGGAGTCGAATCATCCAGACGATGATCTAACTACAGAGAGCACAGGGCCGCAGAGAAAAAGCAACTCTCTGGGTGCTCCGTTCCTCTGTGGTGAGAAAAATTGAGACGTTGTTAGCATGAGTCAACCCTACCTGTGCTGCCGTGAAATTCGACGCGTGGCACGAGGCACATTACAATAGCGGGCCGTTTAAAACTAGCCAATGATGGAGGCGAAACGTGAGATCACCGTTACTTGTCATTTTGGCCGGGGGGGCAAGCTCGCGCCTGTGGCCGCTCGAAGAAAAATCCCTGATCAAGTTCATGGGGCGACCCCTGCTCAGTTTCCAGTTGGAAAACTACGCGGGTTTGGGCCTGAACCAGGCGGTGATTGTCGCAAATCCGGAAAACGAAGGAGTCATCCGCTCGCTGGTGGCGACGCTGCCGAATATCCATGCGGAAGTCGTGGTCCAGCGCGAGCCGCGCGGGATGGGCGACGCGCTGCTGCAATTGGAGGGCTACCTGGAGCGGCACGGCAACCAGGCGATCTACGTCACGCAGGTGCATGATCTGACGGATATGGTGCTGCACCAGCGCATGCTGACCGAGTACCAGTCGGCCAACGCGATCGCGTACCTGGCCGGGTACCGCGTGCCGGCCTACTTCCCCGGCGGGTACCTGGAAGTCGAGCCGAGCGGGCGCATTACCAACGTCATCGAAAAACCGGGCGCGGGCAACGAACCCAGCGACCTGGTGAGCATCGTGGCGCACATCCACACCGATGCGGCCCTGCTGTTGAAGCACATCCGCGAGGAATACGCCAGCGCCGTGATGACCGACGATCATTACGAGCGGGCGATGGCCCGCATGATGCGCTCGCACGTGTTCCAGGTGGTGCCCTACGAGGGCGCATGGCAGGCCATCAAGTTTCCCTGGCACGTGCTGGACGTGATGAACGTGATGCTCAGCCGCCTGGAAGGGCAGCGGATTTCGCCGGACGCCGTGATCGAAGAAGGCGTGTTGATCAAGGGCAGCGTGGTGATCGAGGCCGGGGCGCGGCTGTTTCACGGCGCGACGGTCGTCGGCCCGGCTTATATCGGCGCGGGCGCGATTGTCGGCAACGGCGCGCTCGTGCGCGAGTCGATGATCTGCGCGAACGCCGTCGTCGGTTTTGCGACGGAGGTCGCCCGCAGTTACATGGGCGACCGGTCTCACACCCACGCCTGCCAGGTGCTTGACTCGATTCTGGACGAGGACGTGAATTTTTCCGCGACGTGCACCACCGCCAACCTGCGCATCGACCAGGGGCCGGTCTGGAGCGCGGTGAAGGGCGAGCGTATCAACACCGGGCGCGACAAACTCGGCTTGATCGCCGGGAAAAACGCATTCGTCGGCGTCAACGTGATGACGATGCCGGGTGTGAAGATCGGGCGCGCCAGCGAGATCGGCCCGACGACGGTCGTCCGCCGCGACGTGCCGGACGGTAAACGCGTGTGGGTCGAGCAGGTGCTGGGCATGACGTCTTCGGACGAGGAGTAGGAAGGGCAGGGCGCTGTGATTCAGCCGGGCATTTTTAAGCGCTACGACATTCGCGGCAAAGTTGGCGATTCCATCACGGACGAGGTCGCCGGTCAGGTTGGGCAGGCATTTGGCACGTACCTGCTGCGCCAGAACGTGCGCGAGGTCGTCGTCGGGTTCGACAACCGCGTCAGTTCGCGCGGGTTGGCCGACGCCGCCATCGCGGGACTGGTCCGCGCCGGGTGCGCGGTGACCGATATCGGGATGGCGATGACGCCGGTCGTGTACTGGTGCGCGGTCGAAGCGGGTGACATTGGCGGGTTGATGATCACCGGCAGCCACCTTAAACCGGAGATGAACGGGTTCAAGTTGTCCATCGGCAAACGCAACCTGTACGGCGACCAGATTCAGACGCTGCGCCAGATGATCGAAACGGGCGACCTGGCGGCGGGTGAGGGCCGCGTCACGGCTGATGACGGCGCGCACGAGCGCTACCTGGCGATGGCCGAGAGCAAGCTCGATCACCGGCGCGCGCTGCGGATCGTGGTCGATGGCGGGAACGGCATGGGCGGCATTTACGCGGTCCCGCTGCTTGAGGCGCTCGGCCATCAGGTGATCTGCCTGTACTGCAAGCCGGACGGCACGTACCCGAATCACCAGCCGGACCCGCAGAATCCCGACAATCTGCGCGATCTGGCGGCAGTGGTGCGCGACCGTCGGGCCGACCTGGGCCTCGCCTTCGACGGCGATTCCGACCGTGTCGGCGTGGTGGATGACCAGGGGCAGCCGGTCGGTGCGGACCGCGTGCTGGTGCTGCTGGCGCGGGATGTGCTCAGCCGCAACCCCGGCGCGGTGGTCGTCGCGGACGTGCTCAGCACGCAGGTGTTGTTCGACGAAGTGCGGCGGGCGGGCGGCGAGCCGCTGATCTGGATCAGCGGGCACTCGCTGATCAAGGCGAAAATGGCCGAGGTCGGCGCGTTGCTGGGCGGCGAAATGAGCGGCCATATCTTCCTGGCGGATGGGTATTACGGGTTTGACGACGGCGTATTCATCGCCGGGCGGATCGTGCAGATCGTCGCCGCGCAGGATCAGCCGCTGTCGGCGCTGATGGCGACGGTGCCCACGCTGTACGCCACGCCGGAATATCGCCCGTTCTGCCCGGACGATCAAAAATCGACGGTGATCGCGGCGGTGCACGCGGCGCTCAAGGCCGATTACCCGATCAACGACGTGGACGGCATCCGCATCACGTTTGAACGCGGCTGGGGCCTGCTGCGCCAGTCGAATACCGAGCCGGTGCTGTCGCTGCGTTTTGAGGGTCAAACCGAAGCCGACGCGCTCGCCTACAAGCAGATCGTCAGGGATGCGCTGGTCCGGGCGTATCCGGCGGTTGAGGATTTTTGACGCCCCGGCCATTTCTTATGTTACATGCTAACGCCCGGTGCTGCCCCGCAGGATCGGGCGTTTGACGTGCGGCCCCGATTCCTCCGATTCGCTGTATAATGGAACACGCGTTCCATTGAATGCGTGGCCGCTTTGCGGCGCTGAGAAAGGCTGGATGCTGATTATGTCCCTCACGATTCAAAGTGTAATCGACACGATTCTTCAGGCGGTTCCCGGTGCGCCGTTTGCCGATACGGTTGATACGGTCAAATGCGGCGACCCGCCGCAGGCGGTGACCGGCATCGTGACGACGTTTCTGGCAAACTGCGACGTCTTGCAGCGTGCCATCGACCTGGGCGCGAATTTCGTGATCACGCACGAACCGACCTTTTACAATCACCTGGACGAAACCGGCTGGCTGCAGGACGACCCGGTTTACCAGGCCAAGCGCAAGCTGATCACCGATCACGAGCTGGTGATCTGGCGTTTTCACGACACGTGGCACAGCCACCAGCCAGATGGCATCATCACCGGGGTGCTGCGCGCGTTAGGCTGGGAAGCCTACCGGAACGCAGAAACACCCTATGCCGTGCGTATTCCGCCGGTGGCCCTGCGCGATCTGGTGACGCACATCAAAACCGGGCTGGGCGTTCACACGGCGCGTGTCGTCGGCCCGCCGGAGATGACGTGCCACACGGTCGGGCTGCTGGTCGGATCGCCGGGCGGCCAGTGGCAGATCGGCGCGTTGGGCGGCGGCGTGGACGTGCTGCTGACCGGCGAGATCAACGAGTGGGAAACGTGCGAGTACGTGCGGGACGCCGTGTTTCATGACCAGGACAAGGCGCTGGTGATCGTCGGCCACGCGCTGAGCGAAGAACCCGGCATGGCCTACCTGGTCGAATGGCTGCGGGAGCGGATTCCCGGCGTAGCGGTGACCCACGTCCCGACCGGCGATCCGTTCCGCTTCGAATAAGCAGCTATCCGTAGATTATGCTGGGCGCGGCAAGCAGCGCCCCTACGAGAGCAACGGCAAGCAGCGCCCCTACGAGAGCGATTTACGGATAGGCCGCAAGCACACAAAACGGGGCGCGCCCGTGTAATACGTGCTATTCCGGCGCGTATTCGTCGGGATCGCGGCGGGACGTGTCACGCGGCGACTCGAAACGGACCAACACGCCCGCTGCGTCGTCGTGTGTTTTCATGCGCGGGTAGCGTTCGTGGTCCGGGTCGCCAACCTCGGCGCGGCGGACTTCGTCCAGGTATCCGGCCAGCCCCAGACCGCCGATCAGGGCGGCCATGTGCGCGTGCCGTTCGTGCATCAACGCGGCAGCGTCGCCGGGATTGTCCGCGAAAACCTCGTCGGCGCTGGCGGACCATTCCAGCCCGTCGGTCATCACGCACACAAACGCGACATCGTCCAGCGACAGGCTGCCGGTCCGGATGAAATAACGCAGTTCCGGCAGGCCGTCGATCACGCCGATGCCCCGGCTGGGCTGCGGCAGCCCGTGCTCGTCCACGTAGTTATGGTACAGCGCGGCATGCAGATTTTCACGGCCCAGTTCGGCCTGCTGGCCCAGTTCGCGGAACGGCAGATCGGGGTAGTGTTCGCGCAGTGAGAGCGCCAGGTGTTTGAGCGCGTTGTCGAACGGGGCAGTTTCCGGCTGGGTCGGGACGCTCACGCGCCCGTCGCGGTACGTTACCAACAGCGACGTGTCACCCGCATGGGCAAACCGCAGCGTTTGCGCGGCGGGGTCCACTTCGACCAGCGTGATCACGCTGGCAGGCAGCCCCAGGCGAACCAGGCGCGGGTCGTGCGCCAGCGTCCCGGTGATTTCGTCGGGAAACCCCATACATTCCAGCGCCAACGCGCCGAACAGCCGGATCAGGTCGCGGCCCAGGTCGGCGTTTGCTTCCAACAGCAGCGTGCGCAGGTCGGCGGGCATCCCGCTGCCGATCTGGCGTGCGAGCGAGTCGCGGGTCAGGCGGGCGGCGTAGGCTGCCGGGGTGAGCGTGACGGGCAGCGAATCCAGGTAGCGCTGCAAGGGCGGGGGAGTCAGGCGCGTGGTCGCGCCGTCGATGGCGGCGATGATGATCGTGTCCCCGAATGGCCCGCTTTGCATCGCCAACCAGGCATCTTCGTTCAGGCGGCCCGGTGAGGTCTGGTAGACGACTTCTAGCGAGGGACACGCGGACGCAGGTACGGCACTCACGGATCGGACTCCTTTCCGCAGGACAAAAAAAGGCATTCCGCGGGGTGATGGGGAATGCCTTGCCAGAGCGGGTAAGGGGACTCGAACCCCTGACATTCAACTTGGGAAGCTGACGTTCTACCACTGAACTATACCCGCAAACTGCCGCTATTATACGGGTGACTGCGGGCGGCTGTCAAGCGTTTGGTGGGTGGCGTGCCCGCCGTGGAGCGGACGATCCGCACCAGGGGTTAAGAGCGCTGTTTGCTGTTACATGTGATTGTTCTTTATACTAGGGCGGTAAAGGCGTGCCAGATGGGGGTTTCCCAGGTGGTGTTGGCATGTGTCCGGAACGTGATGTCTGTCACAGGTGATGCTGTCAACACGGCCCGAACGCCGTATGACTCGGCGGCTGCCGAGGAGGAATTATTATGCCCGGTTTGGTAGGGTCCACCCTGGGTTCGTACCGCATTGTCGAACAGATCGGCAGGGGCGGCATGGCCACGGTGTACAAAGCGTATGACCCGGCGACGGATCGATTTGTCGCCATCAAAGTGCTGCCGGAAGAAATGGCCGCCGATGCCGGGTTCCTGGCACGTTTTGAGCGTGAAGCCAAAGTCGTCGCCAGCTTGCAGCACGTCCATATCCTGCCCGTATTCGAATATGGCCAGAAAGAGGGCGTCACGTACCTGGTGATGCCGTATATTTCCACCGGTACGCTGGAAAACTACATCGAGCGCTACGAGCTGACTCTGCCGCAGATCGTGCGTGTCTTCAGCCAGATCGCTGAGGCGGTCGATTTTGCGCACCGGCACGGCCTGATTCACCGCGATCTCAAACCGAGCAATGTCTTGATGGATGCCAGCGGCAACGCGCTGCTGACCGACTTCGGCCTGACGCGCATGGCCGAACATTCCAGCACGCTGACCGGCACGGGTGTGATCGGCACCCCGGCCTATATGTCACCGGAGCAGGGGCAGGGTCACGAAGTGGACACGCGCAGCGATATTTATTCGCTGGGCATTATCCTGTACGAGATGGTCGTCGGGGAAGTCCCGTTCAGCGCCGGGACGCCGGTCGCCGTGATCTTCAAACACGTCAGCGAACCGCCCCCGCCGCCGCGCGTCCGGCGGCCCGATATCCCCGAAGCGGTCCAGGAAGTCATTTTGCGCGCGCTGGCCAAAGATCCAAACGATCGTTTCCAGACTGCCGGGGCGATGGCTGCCGCGATGCGCCACGCCGTTGCCACGTCGTCTACCGAGATGGACGGGCTGGATGCCGAGATGGTGCGCTTCGAGATGGAGCACATGACCCCGGCGACGACCACGCAGCCGGTCGAACGGGCGAGCCAGGTGCCGTCCGCCACGCCCGAACCCGCCCCTGCCGCGCGATTTTCGCGGTCCTGGATCGTGGGCGGGGCGGCGCTGGTTGTGGTGATCGTCGTGATCGCCGTGCTGGCGCTGGCGCTGGGTGGCGGCGGTTCCGGCGACAAAACGGCCAGTCCGGGAGTCGTGGGCGGCGGATTGTCCACGCTCAACCCGACATCGCTGTCGCTCACGGCGACAGCGCAGCCGGGTGGCGCGACCCCGGTGGGAGGCGTGCCCACCGGGTCGCCGAGTGAAACACCGTTCGTCGCGCCGACGCCGTCTAATACCCCGACAGAGACGCCGGTGCCGTCGAGCACTCCGACGGATACGCCCAGCTTTACGCCGTCGGCCACGCGCACGCCCGTACCGACGCGCACACCGTCGATCACGCCGTCATTCACCCCCGCCACGCCGGTTGTCAGGCCGATTCGTAACCTGGTCGTCCGGGAGGGACCGGGCGCGCAGTACGCAGTCGTCACCACACTGGAAGTCGCCCAGGAGGTCGAATTCATTGGCATCAGCGAGGACGGGGCGTGGTACCAGATCGTGCTGCCGGATGGCACGCAGGGCTGGGTAGCCGGGTCGGCAGCGATGGTCAACACGGCTGGAAATGTGGGCCTGGTGCCGATTGTGATCCCGCCGACGGCGACGCCCACGCCAACGGCAACCGATACGCCGACTGCCACGCCGACCCACACGTTCACGCCGACCCTCACGCCAACGGCCAGTGATACGCCGACCGCGACCTACACGGCGACTCCGACCGCGACGGACACGCCGACGGCGACGTACACACCCACGCCGACGGCGACCTACACCGCAACCCCGACCGCGACCTACACCGCGACCCCTACGTATACCGCAACGCCAACCGCGACCTACACCGCAACCCCGACCTATACGTCCACGCCGACCGCGACATTCACGGCGACCCCCACCGCGACGTATACCGCGACGCCGACGCCGACGCCAACCGATACGTATACGCCGACCGCGACGGCGACCTACACGCCGACTCCGACCGCGACGGATACGCCGACTCCGACGGCGACCTTTACGCCCACGCCGACGGCGACGTACACGGCGACTCCGACCCCGACCCCGCAGGTAAACGGCGCGTCTCGCTTTGAGGAGATCACCGTGTTGGAGGCGCACCTCGACAGCGCGGTGCAGGGCGTGGCCTACAGCCCCAGCGGGCGCTATTTTGCGTCGGCCAGCAGCGATGGCACGGCGCGCCTGTGGAACGCGGCGACCGGCACCGAAATTCTCACGCTGCGAGGGCAGGCCGCGCCGTTCGGCGTGACCTTCAGCCCGGACGGGACGCTGCTGGCAACGGCCTGCGCCGATGGGACGGTCTCGTTATGGGACATGGAAGGCAACCAGGTGCGCGTGCTGTCCGGTCATACGAGGCTGCCCGCCTATCGCGCGGCCTTCAGCCCGGATGGGACGCGGCTGGCGGCTGGCAGCCAGGATGGATCGATCGGGGTGTATGACGTGGCCAGCGGCGCGCTGCTGGCGGTGATGGATAACGACGGCAAGCGCGTGTTTGGCGTCGCGTTTAACGCGGACGGATCGCTGCTCGCCAGCGGCGGCGAAGGTGATCACCCGGTCCGGCTGTGGGACGCCGATCCGCAGTCGGCGACCTTCGGGCAACTGGTGATCGATCTGCCGAGCGAGGCAGATGGCACGTTCGAGGTCGCGTTCAGCCCGGACGGTAGCCTGCTGGCAGCCGCCAACCGTCCCCCCGTGGTCCGGCTGTGGGATGTCGATCCCGCGTCCGGGTCGTTTGGGCAGGTGGTAGCCGACCTGCAAGGGCACCTGGGCGACGCCGTACGCTCGCTGAGCTTCAGCACGGACGGAACCGCGCTGGCGTCCGGCGGGACGGATGGCGTCGTGCGTATCTGGGATGTGGCGTCCGGCAATGCGTTGGTGATGCTCTCCGGCCTGTCGTCGGAGGTGCAGGGCGTGGCCTTTAGCGCGACCGGCGCACGGGTGCTCTCCGGGCACCGGGATGGCACGCTGCGCTTGTGGGGCGTGCCTTAGCCGGGACACGCTTCGATGCGGCGGATCAGACAGGGCAGGCCAGATGGTCTGCCCTGGTTGCTGGAAAGGGCAGGCGGCTGATAAGGAATTGGGCGCGTGCGCGTGTACATTCTCACTGGCGATGAGTCACGGGGCGGCGCTATAATGACCCGCCGGGTTGCTATAGGGGTGACAGAGTATGAAAAAACGATGGCCGGGCATTGTGGTGGGCCTCGCGGTAAGTCTCATCGCGTTGTACCTGCTATTCCGGCGCGACATGAGCGACGTCCGCGACGAACTGGAACACGCCCGCTACTGGGTCGTGATCCCGACGGTGGCGGTGACGGTGCTGGGCCTTTACCTGCGTGCGCTGCGCTGGCGGGTGCTGCTGGGTGACCGGCTGCCGCTCAAACACAGCTTCCATATCCTGAACGTGAGTTACTTCATCAACGCGGTGTTGCCGCTGCGCATCGGGGAACTGGGGCGGGCGGTTCTGGCTGCGCGTGTCGATCCGCCGGTGCCGGTGCTGACGTCGCTCAGCACGGTGCTGGTCGAGCGTTTACTCGATACGCTGGCCGTGTTCGCGCTGCTCGGCATCACGCTGGCGATGCTGCCGGTCGGGCTGGAGATCGGCGTGTTGGGCATGGGGTTGGGCGTCGGCGCGGTGATCGGGATCGGTGTGCTGGTGGTCTTTGCCGCGCGTCCCGGTTGGGCACACGCGCTGCTGGCAAGGATGCGCCGTTTTGTGCCGCCGCTGCGCCGTCCGGCGCTCGATACGTGGCTCAATCACCTGCTGGATGGCATCCGCCCGCTCGCGTCGCCGCGCAAGGCGCTGCTGGCCGTGTGGTGGACGGCGATTGCCTGGACCGCGTCGGTCGTGTCCGGGTACATCCTGCTTTACGCGATTTTTGACCATCCCACCTGGGCGGCGGCGCTGGCGATGATCGTGCTGGCGTCATTTGTGATCGCCGTGCCAGCCGTGCCGGGCAACCTGGGGCCGTTCGAGGCGGCGGTGGTGTTTGGGCTGGCAAGCGCCGATCTGGTCGAGAGCGCGACGGCGGCTCCGGCGCTGGCGTTTGCGCTGCTGGTCCACGCAGTGAACGTGGCCTCGTATATTTCACTCGGCTTGATCGGGTTGTGGTACGAGGACGTGGGGCTGGGCGAGGTGACACACGCCGCGCAGATGATCCGCACCCGGCCCCAAGCGCCGGCGGACGCAGTCCCCGGCGAGAGCGCCGAACCGGCCAGGCCGGATGCCGTAACTGAAACTACGTGAGGGTATGGCTGATCTTTCTTCTCAACCGCAGGCGGGCGGCCCGCCCCTGAAGATTCTGGCGGCGCTGCAATATTATTTGCCGCACCGGACCGGCGTCCCGATCCATCTCCAGCGCGTGGCCGAGGAACTGGTCCGGCGCGGGCACGAGGTCACGATTTTGGCGGCGCGGCATCACATCGACCTCCCGCGTGACGAGACGATCAACGGCGTGCGGATCGTGCGCCTGTGGGCACCGCTGCGCGTCAGCCGGGGCATGGTCATGCCCGCCTATCCGTATGCGGCGTGGGGCCTGATCCGCAGGCATGACGTTGTGTGGCTGCATACGCCCATGCTCGAAACGGCGCTGATGGCGTTTTTGACGCGGCTGGCAGGCAAACAGTTGATCTCGACGCATCACGGCGACCTGATCCTGCCGCCCGGTTTTTTCAACCGGTTCGTGCGCTGGTTCACGTTTCAGAACTTCCGGTTCATGGCGAACCGCGCGGCGCGTCTGATCGCGTACAGCCACGATTACGCCGATCACAGTTATTACCTGGGGCCGTTCCGCGACAACGTCTCGGTGATCTTTCCGCCGATCATGGTGCCGGACCCGGACCCCGAACGCGTGGCCGAACTGCGCGAGCGCTGGCGGCAGGACGGCGGCCCGCTGATCGGGTATGCGGGGCGTTTCGTGCAGGAAAAACGGCCTGACCTGCTGATCCGGTCCCTGGAAGTGATCAACCGCACGTATCCAACCGCGCGGGTGGTGTTCGCCGGGGAATACGACATCCAGTACGAAGACACGTGGGAGCGCAATCAAGCCCTGGTGCAGCGTTACGAAGACCAGTTGATTTTCCTGGGCCAGTTGAGCAGCATGCAGGCGATGGCGAACTTCTACGCGGCATGTGACGTGCTGGTGATGCCGAGCGATACCGAGTGTTTCGCGCTGGTGCAGGTCGAGGCGATGTTGTGCGGCACGCCGGTCGTCATGACCGACACCCCCGGCGGGCGCGTTCCGGTGACCGAGAGCGGGATGGGCCGCATCGTGCCGCGCGGCGACTGGGAAACGATGGGCGCGGCGGTCGTCGAGATTTTGCAGCACCCGGCGGCGTACTGCAAACCGCGCGAGCACATCGAGCGCACGTTCAATTTGCAGGAGACGGTGGACCGTTACGAACTACACCTGCGGCAGGCAGCGCCATCAAAATAATCACCCCATCCCCCACGACCCTTTCCTTCAGGGAAGGGTGTCTGGCCTTAAACTTGCCTTAAATGTTGTTCAAAAGCGAGGATTCGGGGGTAGGATAGTGAACGCTGCCTGCGGGTGGCGCGATTTTGCGGTCTTTATTCCTGTTGAGCGAGGGTAACTCATGAAACTCCTGTCAAGAATCACGCAAACGTGGCGAGGGAAAGTCGCCTTATCGGTCGTGGGAGCCGCTGTGTTGTTCGTGCTGATCCAGTTCATCCCGGTTGATAAAACGAATCCGCCCGTGCTGACCGAGCCGAGCTGGGATTCGCCTCAAACGCGCGAACTGGCGCAAAGAGCCTGTTTTGACTGCCACAGCAACGAGACGGTCTGGCCCTGGTATGCCAAGATCGCGCCGTCGTCGTGGCTGCTGTACCGCGACGTGCAGGGCGGGCGCGACCGGCTGAATTTCTCCGAGTGGAACAGCCGGACTCGGATGGGCGAGGTGGCGGAAGTGATCGACGGGGGCGAAATGCCGCCCTGGTATTACGTGATCATGCACCCGGATGCCAAACTGACCGCCGCCGAAAAGCAGCAGTTGATCGATGGGCTGCGCACGACGACGTCGCAGTCATCGAACGTCACTCCCACCGACGGACTGAGCCAGGTTAACGCCGGGAACTGAGGCGATCAAGCTGTCAGCGATAAGCAAGAACACGGGCGCGCGATTTCGCCGGGTTTACCTCACCCCCTGGCCTCGCTTTTGTGGTTTTAGCTGAAAGCTGAAAGCTTATCGCTGGTGGCTATTCAGGGTGTAGTATTATTCATACACAACGGCCC
>CAYMTN010000146.1:0-14067 GCA_964393335.1 uncultured Anaerolineaceae bacterium | reverse complement strand
CAGCTTTCGCAGTGGTAGGACTCCATTGTTTCCAGCGCTTCAAAATGCTCCGGGTTGCTGCGCGCGTAGATCGCCGTGTCGTAGCCTTGCAGCGTGAAATGCAGGCTTTCGGCGGCGCTTGGCGCGATGTTTGGATGGCAGGTGCCGCAGCCCGCCTCAGGATCAGCGGACGGGTCCGGCAGCAGGTTCGTATGCGCCACTTCCATATCATCGACGGCTTCGCCACCATGACAGGCCGTGCAGTTGATAAATGCGTGTACGTCGCTCGCGTACCCTTCCGCGTCGATAAAGACCTTCGCCCACGCCTCCACCGGAGGCACTTCTCCCCCTCAACCGGGGCCTGAAGACAGGGTTTCGGGCACTTCTTCTTCGACAGCAAGTTCTTTCAGCCGCTCTTCATCCGTGTGGCAATCCAGGCAGGCCGTGTCGGTAAACTCGACGGGTTGGATGCTTGCGCTGCTGTCTGCCACGTTAGATAAGGTGGTATCGGCTGCTTGATCGCCGGACTCGCCAAGTTGTGCGACGTGAACCTGGCGTTCGGGTGCGGACGTGTCGGGAGCACAGCTTGCCAGTGCCGCCCCGACCAGCAGTAACATACCTAGAATCAGTAAAAGCCAGAGGCCATGACGTTTGTTCATGAATGCTCCAGAATGTAGATATGTGAGAAAACTCACCATTACCACCAGTGTAATTGAAGAACGTGATACTCGACAATAACATTTATCCACTTTTCTTATGCTATTCGTCTATTTCAATCTATCAAGAAATCTGATAATAAATGGGGTATGTTTCGTGCCAGTGTGACAAACAAGCGGAGTTGGCGTGATTCTACCCAGTGATATTGGTGGCGCGAAGATGCAGGGCGATATGCTGGATTTGCATGAACTGAAGGTATTCCTGGTTGCCGCCGAGACAGAAAATTTCTCGGAGACAGGCCGGATATTGCAGATCTCGCAGCCAGCGGTAAGCGGCCATATCCAGTCATTGGAACAGCAGTTCAAGACACAGTTATTTGACCGGACCGGGCGCAACATCAAGTTGAACGAGGTGGGCGAAGTCCTGGTCCCGATGGCGCGCAACTTGCTCAAAGAGGCGCAGCAGGTCGAAGAATTCATCGCGCTGCGGCGTGGTACGGTTATCGGCCAGTTGACGATCGGGTGCAGCACGGCAGCCGGCAAATACATCTTGCCCAAGATCATGGCGCGTTTTTTGGAGTCAAACCCGAATGTGCGGATCGTCTGCGATGTCGGGCCGCGTGGCAGGGCATTGGATCGCATGTGCGCCGGTGAAATTGATCTAGCCGTCAGCAGCCTGCGTGTTCCCCGCCATTCGGTAGAATATCGCCATTTTTCGGATGATTTGTTGATCTTGATCGCGCCGCCCGATCATCCCTGGGCGGCAGTAGGCAGCATCACCGTTGATGACTTGGTAGAGTATCCGATCATTCTGCGTGAAACCGGTTCCGGCACGTCGATTACGCTCAACCGCGAACTGGCGGCCATCGACATGAGCCTTGATATGCTTCAGTCGCGCCTGATGCTGTATAACACCGAAGCGATTGTACAGGCGGTTGTCGAAGGAATCGGACCGGCGTTTGTCTCGGAGCTGGCCGCTAGACCAACGCTGCGGCAAGGGCTGGTGGTCAAGGTGCCGGTCGTCGGACTCACCTTGCTCCAACGGCTGTACATGGCTCGTCATGCGGGTTTTCATGCTACTGAAGCTCAAACCGCATTTTGGGATTTTACCTTTGCGCCGGAAAACGAGGATTTACGGCAGATTTTCTCATCATAAGGATCATAGCGTATGCCTCACCCTTCCTTTTCTCGATTTTTGTTGCGTTTTTTGATTGTTGTAGGTTTTGGCTTGATCGGCGCTGTTCTGGCCGAAGCGGGCGCGCCTACACAAGACAACCCTCGTCAGGCCCCCGAAAGCTGCGCGACCTGTCACGTTGATATTGTCGCTGACTGGCAAGAGGGGACCCATGCCAAGGCGTTTTCAGATCCCATTTTCCAGGAATCGTGGCAGGGTCAGGGCAGTGACATCGAGTGCTTGGCCTGCCATACCACCGGGTACGTACCTCGGACCGGCGAATATACGCACGAGGGCGTTACGTGTGAAGCCTGTCACGGCCAAACGCCTGAAAATCACCCTGCTGAACCGGTCGCGATTGATCCCGGCGTCGAGACGTGTGCCGGGTGCCATCCGACAACCGTGACCGAATGGGAACAGAGCAAACACGGCGAGCAGCAGTTGGCCTGCACGACCTGTCACAATCCACATCCGCAGCAGCTTCGATTCGATACACCAGAAGCCCTGTGCCTGAACTGCCACGATGAAGATGCCCGCGACGATTACGCGCACCTGGTGCACGCGTCGCAGTCGTGTGTGGACTGCCACTGGCATCATGCCGAGGCGGCGGATCTGCTGGCGCACTACGCCAGCGGGGCCATGTTCCCCACTGGTCATACGGCAGAAGTTCAGACGCGCGCCTGTGTTGACTGCCATTCGACGATCACCGAAACCGGCGTAGTCGAGGAGGGAGCCGCCGCTCAGCAAGAAATGGGACTGGTGAGCGAACACCCACTACTTGAGGCGCAGGTCCGCATTCAAGAACTGGAAGCGGAAGTCGATACGGCCCGGGCGCAAGGTCAGAATACCTCCGCGCTGCGCCTGGCGCAGGGCCTGATCGTTGGGCTGGCGGTGGGCGCGATTATCGTCTTTGGTGTGACGAATTTCCGCCGCCGGAACTCACGCACCGTAGACGAAAACGAAGAAGAAGAGTAAAAGCAGATTCATATGTCTGATGAAAACTTCCTAACTCGACGTGAATTCATCACCGGCATAGCTGCGGTGGGGGGCAGCGTGGCTGTCGCCGTAGCGTTGAGCCAGATCAAGCCGCTCGAAGAGCTGATCCACGATGAACTGGCTATCGAACTGCCGGAGGTTGTACGCGAAGGCGAGCACCACCGGGGTGAGAGTACGCACCGCTGGGGGATGCTGATCGATCTGCGGAAATGTATCGGCTGCCAGTATTGCGTGTATGCGTGCCAGGCGGTGAACGATGTGCCGGATGACATGCGCTGGAATGTGTACCTGCCAGAAGTCACTGAAAATGGGCAGCCCTTCCACATGACACGGCCCTGCCTGCACTGCAACGATGCGCCCTGCACCTCCGTCTGCCCGACCAAAGCAACATGGCGGCGGGATGATGGCCTGGTTGTGATGGATTACGACCTGTGTATCGGCTGCCGCTATTGCCAGGTGGCGTGTCCTTACGACGCGCGTTCGTTCAACTGGGAAAGACGCAAAGGCTCCAGCGGGTATCAGCCGGAGTGGGGCGAGGCCGAAGTCGAACGCCGCCCACGCGGCGTAGCTGAAAAGTGCACATTCTGCATTCACCGCGTTGATCGCGGGCTGGCGCAGGGCTTGCTGCCCGGTCAGGACCGGCCCGCGACCCCGGCATGTGTCAATATCTGCCCGGTGGAAGCACGCGTCTTTGGCGACCTGAAAGACCCCAACAGCCGGGTTTCGCGGCTGATCGAAGAACTGCCGACCTTCCGCTTGCGTGAGGACCTCGGCACCGAACCGAACGTCTATTATGTGCCACCGGAGGGAATGTCGATATGACGGCGATGATTGCTACTGTCCGGCGTCAGGTCCAAACTTACCCTCTGTTTTCGGCTTGGATGATCTTTTTGGGCGTGTTGTTGTTAGTCGGCCTGATCGCGGGCATTCAGGTGTTGTGGTATGGCCTGGAAGTGACAAACCTGACCAATCGCGTGCCTTGGGGACTGTGGATCACGGTTGATCTATCCGCGATTGCGCTGGGGGCAGGGGCGTTTTCGCTCTCCACGATCGCGTATATTTTCCGTGTGAAATCGTTTGAAGGCATTGCACGGATTGCGGTTTTCGTCGGGTTTGTCGGTTATACGTCGGCCATGCTGGCGCTGCTAATGGATATCGGGCGGCCTGACCGGTTCTGGCACCCGGTGATTTACTGGAACATACATTCCGTGCTGTGGGAAATCACGATGTGTGTGATCTTCTACTCGACTGTGCTGGTGTTTGAGCTGTCGCCCGCTGTTCTGGAAAGCGATCTGGTGCGCCAGCGCTTCACGCGCGGCCCGCAGTTAGCCCACTTTTTGCACCGGTTTACGCCATTCGTGTCGGTGTTTGGCCTGGGGCTATCGCTGTTGCACCAGTCCTCGCTGGGTGCGACGTACGGCGTGTTGGTGGCCCGTCCGATCTGGTTCAAACCATCGCTGCCGGTGATGTTCATTCTCTCGGCGGTGGCGGCGGGGTCTACGCTGACTCTGGGGATCACTGTGTTCTACGAGAACATCGTGCGCAAACGCCAGATCACCACGCGGCTGCGTAACAGTGTGGCCATGTTCGCCGGGCTGATGACGTTGGGTTATCTCTACCTTAAGCTGTGGGATTTTCTGGCAACCAGTTACTACAGCCATCTGCCAGAACGAGTTGAGGCAAACAATCTGCTGGCATCGACTACGCCCTACGGCGTCACGTTCTGGTGGATCGAGATCGTGGTCGGCGCGCTGATTCCGGCGATCATCCTGCTGACCCCGCGCCTGCGCCACCAGGATATCTGGCTGGTGGTGGCGGGTGTGTTGGCTGTGGCCGGGGTTGTGGTCAACCGTTGGAACGTCACGCTCTCCGGGTTGGTCGTGCCGATGGACTGGTCGCCCGGCGCGGCAAACCTGTTCCCGGTGCGCCAATATGCGCCCGCGTTTGCCGAATGGGGCGTGGCGATAGGCGTTCTCGGATATGCGCTGACGATGTTCACTCTGGGGCTGCGCTATATTCCGCTGTTCCCCAGGGACGATCCCGATCAGCATCATTGATGCGCACCGGTCGCTAATGGGTTCGTTTTATCTGTCGGGGTGATTAAAGACGATCATCCCGACTTTTTTTGCCGGGTGGGAGTGTTTATAATCAAGGGTATGAACTCACTGCGTAACCTTCCCAGTATTGACGTATTGCTGCGTGCCAGCGGTGATCTGGAGGCCCGGTACGGGCACGACCAGACGGTGCGGGCGCTGCGCCACGTGGTAGACGAGGCGCGGCGGATGGTGCTGGACCAATCGCTGTCTGACGCCGCTGCACCGGATCAGGCGGCGCTGATCGCGCAGGCTGCCGGTTGGCTGGCCCGCGAAACTCGTCCTACGCTGCGTCCGGTGA
Source organism: uncultured Anaerolineaceae bacterium (assembly GCA_964393335.1). Taxonomy (GTDB): domain Bacteria; phylum Chloroflexota; class Anaerolineae; order Aggregatilineales; family Aggregatilineaceae; genus CAYMTN01. Next base: position 8,868 of record CAYMTN010000146.1, on the reverse strand, counting down.
TCAACGCAACTGGCGTGATCATTCACACCAATTTGGGGCGTGCGCCGCTGTCGGATGCGGCCCTGGCGGCGATGCACGCCGTCGGGGCTGGCTACAGCACGCTGGAATACGATCTCGAACCCGGCGCGCGCGGCAAGCGGGACCGTCACATCGAACGCCTGTTGGCCGATGTCACCGGCGCAGAAGCGGGTATGGTGGTGAACAATAACGCGTCCGCCGTTCTGCTGGCGCTGACGGCGCTGGCCCAGGGCCGCGAAGCCATCATCAGCCGGAGCCAGTTGATCGAGATCGGCGGCGCGTTCCGTGTGCCGGATGTGATGGCGCAAAGCGGCGCGCTGATGGTCGAGGTTGGCACGACGAACCGCACGCACCTGCACGATTACGCGGCTGCGATTACCGCTGACACGGCTGTGATCGTGCGTGCGCACGCGTCGAACTTCAGGGTGATCGGTTTCACGGAGGACGTGCCGCTGGCAGAACTGGTCGATCTGGCGCACGAACGCGGTTTGATCGTGCTGGATGACATTGGCAGCGGCGCGCTGATCGATACGACCATGTTCGGCCTGTCGGCGGAGCCAATGGCACAGCAGCGCCTGGCCGCAGGGGCCGATCTGGTTATGTTTAGTGGAGACAAGCTGTTAGGCGGTCCCCAGGCGGGTATTCTGATTGGACGCACGGATTTGATCGATAAACTCAAAAGACATCCACTGGCACGCGCCGTGCGGGCGGATAAGCTGTGCCTGGCGGGGCTGTCGGCTACGCTCGAACATTATCGCCGGGGCGAAGCGCTGGAACAGGTCCCGGTGTGGCGTATGATCAGCATGTCGCCGGATGTGATTCGCGCGCGGGCCGCAGCCTGGGCGGCTGTAGTCGGCGGCGACGTGGTGTCCTCCGAGTCAACGGTGGGGGGCGGCAGTCTGCCGGGCGATACGCTGCCGACCTGGGCGCTGGCTCCACGTATCGATCATCCCAACGCGGCAGCCGCGCAGCTTCGCCGCTGCGATCCGCCGGTGATCGCGCGCGTGACGCAGGATCGCCTCCTGCTTGATCCCCGCACCGTGCTGCCCGGCCAGGACGCGTCATTACTGGCCGCTTTGAAAGAGTTGATGTCATGCACGTAATCGGCACTGCCGGGCACGTTGATCACGGCAAATCCACGCTGACGCAGGCGCTGACGGGCATCAATCCCGACCGCCTGGCCGAAGAGCAGCTCCGCGAAATGACGATTGACATCGGGTTTGCGTGGCTGGACCTGCCCAATGGCGAGCGTGTCGGGATCGTGGACGTGCCGGGACACCGCGATTTCATCGAGAACATGCTGGCCGGGGTGGGCGGAATCGACGCGGCGGTGCTGGTGATCGCTGCGGATGAAGGCGTGATGCCGCAGACGCGCGAGCATCTGGCGATCCTTGACCTGCTGGCCGTGCCGACCGGTTTGATCGCGCTCACTAAAATCGATCTGGTGACGGACCCCGACTGGTTTGAGCTGGTACAGCTCGACATCATGGACGCGGTCCAGGGGACTGTTCTCGATGGGCAGCCGATTATCCCGGTTTCTGCCCGTACCGGGGAAGGACTGGACACGCTGGTCGCCGCGCTCACCGATCTGCTCGAACACCAGCCCGCCCGTGAAGACGTGGGCAATCCGCGATTACCAATTGACCGCGTGTTTACCATCAGCGGGTTTGGCGTGGTCGTAACCGGCACCTTGAGCGGTGGATCGTTGTCAGTTGGGCAGGAAGTCGAGATTCAGCCCGCGAACGTCCGGGCGCGGGTGCGCGGGCTGCAATCGCACGAAGAAAGTCTCGAGTCCGCCGGGCCGGGGCAGCGCGTCGCGGTGAATCTGCGCGGCGTGGACAAATCCGACCTGTCGCGCGGTGACGTGTTAGGGCTGCCGGGCGCGTGGCATCCGACGACGTTGCTTGACGCGTGGCTGCGCTATCTTCCGGGGGCACATTTGCCGCTTGAGCATGACGACCCCGTGAAGCTGTTCACCGGCGCGGCAGAGGTGATGGGCAACGTGCGCGTGCTGGACCGGGAACGCGTCCTGCCCGGCGAACAAGCCTGGATTCAGGTCCGGCTTGAAAAACCGCTGGTCGCGGCCTGGGGCGACCGGTACATCGTACGCCGTGCGTCTCCGCCGGAAACCATCGGCGGCGGTGTTATTCTGGATACAACCCCTGGACGGCGCTGGAAGCGTTTCAGGCCGGACGTGATCGCCCGTTTTGAAACGTTGTTTGAAGGCGATCCGCTGGCGATAGGGCTGCTCGATCTGGCGATACAGCGCGGCCCGGTGCGTGTTGGGTCGCTGTCGCTGGATGCGAGCCAGGTGTCGGCGGCGCTGGAAACCGGTGACCTGCGGACGGCGGGCAGCGATTGGGTGATTCACAGGGATAGCTGGGCGCGGGTCGTGCAGAAAACGCAGCGCGTGCTGGCGAATTTCCATGCTGCCGAACCGCTGCGGCTGGGGATGCCGCGTGATGCACTGCGCAGCCGCCTGCACCTTGAGCCGGACGCGTTTGAGATTGTGCTGGCGCAGTTGGCCGCCGAAGGAATCGTCGCGATCGAAAACGGGGGGGCGGTGCGCCTGCTGGAACACGAGGTTCGTTTTACCGCAGCGCAGGCAGACGCGATTCGCCAGCTTCAGCGCGCGTTTGATCGTGCTCCCCACACGCCGCCGACCGTAGCCCAGGCGGGCGAGATAGTCGGGGAGAACGTGCTGGCGAGTCTGATCGAGCGCGGTGATTTTGTGCGTATCAGCGATGACGTGATTCTTGCGCCGGATGTGCTGCGCGAGTGGATCGACTTTGCGCGGGATACACTGGCACGCGGCGAACCGCTGACCGTCGCCGGGCTGCGCGATCATTTTGGGACGACCCGCCGCTACGCGTTGGATTTCCTCGAACGCCTGGACTCTCTGGGAATCACGCGCCGCAAAGGGGACGAACGGGTACCCGGTTCCGGCAACTGGTCCCGGTTGTTGTGAGCCGAGACCACCCTGGCATCACGACCTGTCTTGCGCTATAGTCTGCACGGGGGTGTATGAGTCCCGGTGGGCTTCCCGGTCTTCAAAATCGGCGGCGGGTCGCATCGTGCGGGCCGCGGTGGGTTCGACTCCCATACACTCCCGCCTGTTCTGGCTCGTTCAGCGCCCGGAACCTTCATGGTGACCGGGCGCTTATGCATGTGTGTGGCGGGCTGTCAGAGCGCGGCTTAATCCTCGTCGTCCGAGTCTTTTTTGCGCCGCATGGTCAGGAATCCGCCCATTGAGCCAAATGGCCCCGGCAGCGTCTGTATCTCGCTGACATCTTCCCATTTGCCGCTGTGGCGCTTCACATCCCATTTATCCCACTCCTGCGCTACCAACGAGAGGAACGCCTCCAGCTTATCGACGTCGTTATCGTTTAGCGCGTCGTGTAATTCGTCCAGCACGCCGATCAAGCTCTCCAGGTGGCGCACCAGGTTTTCGCGGTTATACGTCATCAGTTGAAAGAGGTCTTGCGGCGTCTGGTAACGCAGGTTTTGTGTGGCCAACGCCAGTGTGGGGTTTATCATCCGGCGCAGTTCCATCCAGCCCTCGGACTGCTGAAGCATGTAAAACAAGGCCGCACCGAGCATGTCCGGCAGCCCTTCGGTGGCGGCGATCAAACCATCATGTTCGACCGGATCCATAAAACGGGGCTTGCCACCTACCAGCTTGATGATGTCTTCGGCCAGAGCAATCGCTTCGGCAGGGCATTTAGAATCCGGCGTGATCAGGAACTCCGCGCCATCCAACAGATCGGCGCTGGCAGCTTCCGGACTCGTAGACGCATTGTACAATTCCTCGACATTCACGATGGGCGTGACCCCGACCAGGTAAGCTACCGGCATACCCTGGGGATTCGTGGGAAAGTGTTGCTGTGCTCGTTCAATCGCGGGCTGTTTGAGGCGGCCAAGCTCCAGCACGACAGCGCCGGGCTTGAGGTTCGGCCCCAGGCGCGTATATATGTCTTCAAGGCTGCTGGCCGGGGCGTCAACCAGGATCAAGTCGGCGTTTTCGGTCGCTTTGAGCAATTTCCGGTCGAAATTATCGACGGCGCCGATTTTGCTGGCATCCTTCATGGCCTGGGTTTTCGTGTCGCTGCCGATGATCGTAAACGTGTGCTCGGCTCGCGGCTGATCTTGATACTGCTTGAGCGCCAGGCCGAATGACGCGCTCAGGCGAGTCAATCCAACAATGGCTATTTTCACATGCATGGTTATGTCCTTTTTGCTGGTTGGGAAAAATCCACTCTACCTATTGTACGCGATGAAGTGGCGAATGGTTTGGACCGTGCTGGCATTCACGCCTGTGACAGTGCTCGGTTGGCGCACGGACGACAACACGATCCGCTCGGACCTGGTTAATTCCGATCGTCAACGGCCTGAAGGGCCAGCAGCAGGCGGTCGGCTTGCGTGTGGGGCGGGTGATCAACCGGATCGGCGTGGCGGCGGATCAGATCGACGGTGAGCGGCGATCCACCCGCCTCAGCGACCAGCGCTGCCCCCCACACCGGGTGCTGCACGCTGACCGCAAAAGGCCGCCGCCATCCGTGCGCGGACCCGCTGCCCCACCGCCGGTACAACGGCGGGGCGACTGCTTTGACCAGCACAACGAGTACTTTTTCCGGCAGGAAAAAACGTGTGCGAGTCTTGCCCACGTCATGCAGCAGCGCCGCCGCGAGCAGGTCCGGTTCGGTGTGATGGGCGGCGCGCAAGTCCCGCAGAACTCGCAAGCTGTGCTGCCGTTCCGACCGGTGCATCTGCCGGTACAGCGCAAACAGCGCGGGATCAAGGTGCTGCGCGGCGGTGGCGTCGTCAACCGGGCGCAGCCACGCCCCCAGCGCGCGGAATCCCTGGTGCAGACGATACCGGAGGCTCATGGGTGGTCAAAGTACGCGCTGTGACGCCCCGGCAGGGTCAGGTTTTTGTCGTTCAAAAACAATCCTCCGTAGCAGCAATCAACTGTCACGCCCGTAGTGTAACAAACCTGCTGCGCAAAAACACGACGGGCGACCGATTGCGCAGCCGCCCGTTTGTTGTCTGGATGTAATAACCGAACGTCTTATTCTGCCTGGCCGACTGTGACATTCGCCAGCGCTTCGAGCACTGTGATCACGGCGCTGTTATCCAGGTCGCCGTTGCCCATGCCGATCATGGCTTCGTACATCTGGTGCGTGATGGCGGTCAGCGGAACCGGCGTTTCGTAGGTACGCCCGGTGTCTATCACGATTTTCAGGTCTTTGGCCTGCATGTACGCTTTGAAGCCCGGTGCCAGGTTGCGCTTGAACAGCTTCTGCGGCTTGTTATCCAGCGCCCAGCACTGCGCCGCGCCCCGGCTGATCGCCTGCACAACCTGCGCCGGATCGACTCCTGCTTTTTGCGCGAGAACCAATGCCTCGGCCATCGCGACCATGGTGCCCGCCACGACAATCTGATTGGCGACTTTGGCGATCTGGCCTGCGCCGCTGTCGCCGACCCGCGTGATCGTCTTGCCCATCGCTTCAAACAGTGGCAGCGTGCGGTCAAACGCTTCTTGAGGGCCACCCACCATGACGCTGAGCGTGCCCGCCCGTGCGCCGATGTCGCCGCCGCTGACCGGTGCATCGAGCGCCATCACGCCTGCTTTGGCGAGGCGCTCCGCGATTTTGCGCGCAATTTCCGGTTTGATGGTGCTGTTGTCGATGAAGATCAAACCTTCGTGTGCGCCCTCGATAATTCCACCGGGACCGAGCGCGACCAGCTCGACATCCGGTGAATCCGGCAGGTTCGTGAACACAAAATCGCTCTGTTCTGCCACTTCACGCGGGGATGATGCCGGCGTGGCCCCTTCGCTGGCGAACTGGTCCACAATGGCACGGCTGCGGTTGTGCACCACCAGGCTGTGCCCGGCCTTCATCAAGTTGCGTGCTATGCCGGACCCCATCAGGCCCAGGCCGATGTATCCTACGCGTGCCATACGTTATTCTCCTTTGTTGCGTTTCCAGGGCGGGATATCCGGTAGCGAGGCGTCGAATTCCGCGATCAGGTCGGTCTCGTACTCGCCCGCGAACGTGCCGTCAAAGAAGCGCGGCATGGCTTCCCCATAAAACCGGTTCCATGAGCGCTCCTCGTCGCCAGGATTGATCGGGTAAAACAGTGCGTTGTTCGCCTTGGCAGCTTTCATATCACCCGGCGCGTCTCCGATCATCAATACATGGCCAGGTGCATAATTCCCGCCGGAAGCCAGCTTAAGGCAGGTGGATTTGCTGCCTATTTCCTGCCCGGCGATCACCTGCACATATTGATCGATGGCGTGCTCGGCCCATTCTTTTTCTAGCGCGGCATGCGGCGTCGCCGAGACGACGATCATATCTGCCTGCTCAAACATCGTTTGCAGGCTTTCGCGCACATAGGGGAAAGGCGGCACGCCGTGAACCATATCGGCTACCGACGCGTTAACGGCTTCCGTCCAGCGCAGCGCCTGTTCCAGTTCGGCGTCGTGCGGGTGATCGGCCATGTACGCTATCAACCCGTCATTGCTGAGCGGGTACTTTTTCTGCTCGATGAAGGCGCGCAGCGCGCGCGCTTCCGGCACGTGGACGCCCCGGCGCTGCACGGCATCACGTTCGGCCAGCAGATCAAAGACCATGACCAGCGCGGGCCAGCGGTTGATACCGCGCCACTTGGAATACAGGTTCACAAACTCAGCCGCTTCGCGGGCGTACTTTGAAACCGGCTGCAAGTTCCAGTATTTGATGGTATTCGGCGCGAAACATTCTTTGTGCTTGACTTCCATCGTATCAAAAACACAGCCATCGGAGTCAATGCCGACAAAAAACGTGTGGTGTGGCTCAAAGTCGCGCAAGGGTTGGGCTGGATCGGTCATGATAGCAGTTCTCTCTCTATCGCGTGTTATTTTCGGTAATTCTGCGGGACGTAGGCGGGCAGGGTTTGTGCCGCAAATACCGCCTCAAGCCGTGCAAACCGTTGGATGCCGTTTACGAGTGGGATCGTGGGCCAGTCGTGGCCGATCAATGGGGCGGCGTAGCCCACAAACTCGTCGGTCACGTCGATCTGGCTGGTCGCGATCCAACCGGGCGGGAAGGCGCGCTCTGAATTAGCGACCTGTTCAAGCGGCACTTTGTCAAACGTGGCCGCGTACAGATCGCCCGGCTGGCGCAGGATGGTCGCCATGTAACCATGATCGCCGTTGGCCGCGATCTCGACGGCTTTGCGCCCGACGAGATACGCTTCGTCCAGGTCCACTGTCGAGGCGCAGATCATCGCGTGGCGCTGGTCTGTTCCGGGAATGTTCGTCCGCGCCGATCCGGCGACAGGCAGCCCGGCAGCGTTCAGGTAGTTGATCACGGCCTGCCCGACCTGCGTTTTGCTGGCTCCAAACTCGGTATGGCCGAACGAGTCTGTGCGCGCGCCGATTTCACCCACGTCGAAGCCTTCGCTGACGACGACAACCGCGCGCCCGTGCTGTTTCAGCGTATCGTTGACGGCCTCAGCCAGTTGGGGCATCGTCAGCGCGGCTTCGGCCAGGCAGATCAACAGGGGCTGTTCCCGCTTCGGATCCGCCAGGCGTGCCGCAGCAGGGATAAAGCCGATTTTGCGGCCCATTGCCTGGATCACCAGCACCGGATCGGCAGGTGAGGACCCGGCGTTTTCTTCGTTGGCGTTTTGCACGTTGAGCGCCCAATAACGTGCCACGCTGCCGTAGCCGGGCGTATGGTCAATCAGTTGGAACGCGCTGTCACCCACATCATTGTCGATGGTCTTGGGCACGCCGACCGCGATCAAGTCCAGGCCGCGCTGGGCGGCGAGTTGGGCGACTTTGTGCGCGGTATCCATCGAATCGTTGCCGCCGATGTAGAAGAAGTAGCCGACATCGTGCGCTTTCATGACCTCGATCACACGTTCGAAGTCTTCTGCCTGGTGCGATTTGAGTTTGTAACGACAGGTGCCAATCGACCCGGCGGCGGGCGTCGTGCGCAGCAGCGCGATTTCCTGCGCTGGCTGCGCCGAGAGATCGAGCAGTTCCTCTTTCAGCACGCCTTCAACGCCATGCCAGCCGCCGTAGACCGTGCCGAACGTGCCGGGCAGGTCGCGGCAACCCTCGATCACGCCGCGCAGCGAATTATTGATGACGGGCGTCGGCCCGCCGGACTGCGCGACAATCACGTTTTTAGCCTTTGCCATCTGTCTGTGATCCCCTCCTGAAAAAGTGACGCGCGGGGCAACCGCGCCGCCCCGCGCCAGTTGACTGTCCTACTCTTCCCACTCGGTATGGAAAACGCCGTCCTTGTCGGTGCGGCGGTAGGTGTGCGATCCGAAATAGTCGCGCTGAGCCTGGGTCAGGTTGGCGGGCAGCCGTCCGCTGCGGTAGGCGTCGAAATAGGCCAGCGACGCTGCCATGCCCGGCACGGGGATGCCCAGACCGACCGCCGTCTGGATCGTGGCCCGCCAGGCCGCCTGGCGCTGCTCAATGGCCGTGCGGAAAGGATCGGCCAGCAGCATATTCGGCAGGTCGGGCTGCTCAGAATACACGCGGCGGATGTCTTCCAGCAGCGAGGCACGGATGATGCAGCCGCCGCGCCAGATACGCGCGATGCTCTCGATGTCCAGGTCGTAATCGTAGTCCTTGCTGGCGGTTTGCATCAGCGCGATGCCCTGCGCGTACGCGCTCAGGATCGAGGCGTAGAGCGCGGCGCGCACGTTGGCAAACAGCTTTTTGCGATCCCCGTCATAGGCGGCTTTTGGCCCGGCGAAGATTTTTTCGGCGGCGACACGTTCTTCCTTCAGGCCGGAGATGATGCGTCCTTCGACGGCGGCGTTGATGGTGTGCGTTGGCACGCCGAT
>CAYMTN010000145.1:0-14070 GCA_964393335.1 uncultured Anaerolineaceae bacterium | reverse complement strand
GCGCCCGCTGGTGTTTTGTGTGCGGCGTTGAGAATCCATGTGGGCTGCAAATCCGGTTCTTTAACGATGGCCCGTACCGCGCCCTGGCGCGCGTTACGTTGGGTGACCAGTACCAGAGTTATCCCGGCGTCGTGCATGGTGGCATCCTGGCGACGATTCTCGATGAGACGATGGGGCGTGCTATTCTGGCGGAAGACGGTTCTTACGACATTGCCGAGGCCCGGTTCATGTTCACCGCCAAGATGGAAACACGCTTTCGCAGGCCGGTGCCGCTGCATGAGGAATTCATCGTGCGCGGGCGCGTGGATAAGGATCGGGGCCGGATGGTCATGGTCAGCGGCGAGGTCGTGCTGGCGGATGGCACGGTAGCGGTCGAGGGATCGGCAACACTGGTTGATATCCCACCCGAACAGATTGACCAGATGATGACGCAGGACGTGGGCTGGCGGGTTTATCCCTGATGCCCGTCTTGTTCAAAGTGTAACCATGCAAACTGAGGCGCGTTCCGCCGTTCCAGAGGCGCATGACAGCGTCCCGGCGAAGCACACCAAAGGGGCCAGCCGTCAGCAAGTGATTGCATGGTTGGCCCTTTGTGTCACGGTAGGGCTGGTCGTTGTTGTGTATCTTGGCCTCAGCCTATCGGCCAGTGCTGATCCGCTGTTGATGCCGCTGGACGACACCTATATCCATTTCCAGTACGCCCGGCAGTATGCGCAGGGCGAGCCGCTGGTCTATAACCCTGGCGACCCGGCCACGTCCGGTGGGACAAGTCTGTTGTATCCGCCGCTGCTGGCTGTTGGATACGCCCTGGGGTTTGATGGCTGGTCACTGGCCTATTGGGCGCTGCTGATCGGTGCGCTCTGTTTTTTGGGCGCGGCGTGGCTGGTATACCTGATCGGGCTGGCCAGCCCCCTTACACCAAACCAGCCTGTCCGGTCCGGGTATGCGCTGGCGCTGGCGCTGGCGCTGGCGTTGTCAGGGCCGTTTATCTGGGCGGCGCTGAGCGGCATGGAAACGGCGCTGTTTGTGTTTGTCGTGCTGTTGTCATTTTACAGCGTGCAGCGGGGCTGGTTCCGGCGGGCTGTAGTGGCCGCCGCGCTGATGGTGTTGGTCCGTCCTGAAGGGCTGATTCTCGCCGGATTCGCAGTGTTGGCGCTGCTGTGGTCTCCCTGGCCGCCGGGCAGGGATGCCCGCGTCCGGCGGGTGGCCTGGCTGGCCGTGCCGCTGCTGGCCGGGTTGGTGCAGCCGCTGATCAATATCCTGGCGACGGGCAGCGCGTCATCGTCTGGCATGCAGGCCAAATCGATCCTGTACAACACCGGTGCGCCGCTTGATCAACGTTTGCTGGACAGCCTGGATTTTTTCGCGCGTATGTGGCGCGAATTGCTCAGCGGGCGCAGCCCGGATTTTGGCACCTATACTTCGCCTCTGTTGGCCCAGGCGGCGCTCGCAGCTTTGATCACCGGCGTTTATCTGGCCTGGCGCAAGCGGCGCGTGACTCCCGCCGTGTTGATGCTGGCCTGGATCGTCGCGCTCACGGCGGCGGTTGCGACGCTGGATACGGCTTTCTGGCAGTTCAAGCGTTACCAACTACCCGTGATGGCCCTGTTTTTTCCGGCGGCGGCGTGGGCGTCGGCGGCGTTGGGGACCCTGTTTGACACGCGGCTGAACCTGCGTTGGGCGCGTTGGGGATTGCCTGTGCTCATCCTGATTCCCTCTGCCCTGACGACGATTACCTTTGCGCGAAACTACGTCGAGAACGTGTCGGTGGTACGCGATCAGCAGGTGCCGATGGCGCGTTGGGTCCGCGATCACTTGCCGGAAGATGCGCGCGTCGGTGCGCATGACGTAGGGTTGGTGCGTTATTTTGGGGATCGCGCGCTGTATGACGTGGTGGGCCTGACGACGCCCGGCCCGGCGCGGTCGTGGCGGCAGGGTCCCGGCGCGATCTTCGAGGCGATGTCAGGCAGCGCCTATCGCCCGGATTATTTTGCGATTTACCCAGATGTCCAGGGGCTACGCTACGTGCTCGATGCGGGTGTTTTTGGCGACGTGTTGGCCGAGTTTTCGGTGAAGTTGCCGGATCACAACGTGGCGGCGGCGACCGGTTACCAGGCGGTCTACCAGGCGGACTGGTCGGATACACGCGCCGTCGAGCAGATCGCGCAAACGACAACCCTCGAAACGGTGGCCGGGTTGGAGCTGGTCGACCAGGTGGATGTGGCCGACCTGGACAGCGAAGCGGATCACGCGTATCACTGGTGGCAGGATGCTCAACCACCGGGGTATGTGACCGAAGTCTACCGGCACACCTATCGCGCCTGCGGGCTGGATTCCGAAGACGGGTGTTGGGCGACGGATGGCGGGCGCGTGCTGACGGGTGGCGAAGAATTCACGCTGCGAACACGTCCCGGCGAGGATTTGCTTCTGGTCACGCGCGTGCATGGGCGAACCAGCGTGCCGTTCACGGTGTCGGTCAACGGCGAACGTGTGAATCGCGTCCAGCCGGGCGTGCCGGGGCGGTGGGTCGAGGTGGTGACGTGGATAGCAGGGACGCGTATAACGGGTGAGACGACGCGCGTCCGCATCGACGCGCAGATCGACGATCCGGCAGGTGATGCTTATATGCCGTATTATCATTGGGCGTACCAGGGGCATTTTTCGCCACAGATCGATGAAGATGCCGAGCCAGTGGCCGTATTCGGCGCTGGCGGCGCGGTCCGGCTGCTGGATTATACGCTGTCACAGCAGGCCGGTCAGCTTGCCGTCACGTTGGAGTGGCAGGGACCTGCTCCGGGAACCGGCGACGGCATTGTTTTTATTCATTTGTATAATCGTAGTAATCTGAATGTCGAACCGGTAGCCCAGGCTGTGTCGCGGCCCGCCGGAGACGTACTGCCGCCGGGAAACTGGCTGCCGGGTGTGATTGAAGACCTGCATACCGTCACGCTGCCGGACGATTTGCTGCCGGGGACGTACGCAGTGGCGGTGGGCCTGTACGACGCGCGCACCGGGGAACGTTACCCGGTCGAGGGCGCAGGAGCGGATGCCGACCGGCGTCTGTTTATTGGAGAAATCACCATTGAGGAGTAAGCGGAGTGAAGATTGACTTTATGTTGAACGGCAGCGCCGTCGAGTTTGATGCCGCGCCTAACCTGTCACTGCTGCGTATGCTGCGCGACAACGGTGTTTTTGGCGTCAAATATGGTGACAGCACGGGCCAGAGTGGCGCAGATGTGGTGCTGTTGGATGGCAAGCCGGTTGTTTCGTCGTTGATCCTGGCGGTGCAGGTCGCCGGGCGTGACGTGGTCACCATCGAGGGCATTGGCGGCGCACAGCAGCGCGGCTGGCGCGGTTCGGAACCGCTGCACCCGCTGCAAACGGCGTTTATCGAAACCGGCGCGATCCAGTGCGGGTATTGCACACCCGGCATGATCCTGGCGGCGAAAGCACTGCTGGATCGGAATCCGGCCCCGACCGCGCACGACGTCCGCGCCGCGCTGGCCGGTGTGTTGTGTCGCTGCACGGGTTACGTCAAGCCCGTTGAAGCCGTGCTGCGCGCGGCGGCGGTGATGCGGGGCGAGGCGGTGCCGCCGATTGACGACCCGCGCGCCATTCCCGCGCCGCCGGGACTGTTCACGCCGCCGCATGACGACGACCTGCCTGCTGGCGAATCGCTGTCACCGGAACTCGGCGGAGATGGCAGGCGGACGCCGGGTGTGACAACCCGCACACAACCGGTGATGGTCGTCGCGCCGGAAGTCGATACGCTGCGGCAGGTTGGCAAACCGGTCCGCAAGGTGGATGCCCGCAAGCTGGCCCAGGGTAACCCGGCGTTTACCGATGATATTGAGTTTCGCGGGATGCTGGTCGGCAAGCTGCTGTTGAGTCCGCACGCGCACGCGATCATCACGCGGATCGACGCGAGCAAGGCGCGTGCGCTGCCCGGCGTGCATGCCGTGCTGACCCATGAAGATGTGCCCCGTGTGCCCTACACGACTGCCGGGCAGAGCGATCCCGAACCGGGACCGCACGACAATTACAGCCTGGACTACAAGGTCCGTTTCGTGGGGGATCGTGTCGCGGCGGTGGCGGCTGAAACTGAAGAAATCGCGCTGAAGGCGCTGGAATTGATCGACGTGGAATACGAGGTTCTGCCCGCGATTTTTGACCCGCACGCGAGCATGCAGCCGGGCGCGCCCCTGCTGCACGATGAGCCGGAAAGCTGGCATATCGAGGACAAAGACCGCAACCTCGCCGCCGTGATCGAGTGGGAGGTCGGCAGCGTCGAGGACGGTTTCGCGCAGGCGGATCGTGTGTTCGAAGCCACGTATTACAGCCCCAAGGTGCAGCAGACGCCCATCGAGACGCACGTGGCGGTCACCTGGTGGGATGAAGATGACCGGCTGGTGATCCGCACCAGCACGCAGGTTCCGTTCCACGTGCGGCGTATCCTGGCCCCGGTGTTGGGCCTGCCCGAAAAGCGGATTCGCGTGATCAAACCGCGTATCGGCGGTGGGTTTGGCGTGAAGCAGGAGATTTTGGTCGAGGATATTTGCGCGCACCTGACGATTGTCACGGGGCGGCCCGTGCGGCTCGAATACACGCGCGCCGAGGAATTTTTCGCGAGCCGGTCGCGCCACCCGATGTATATCACGATAAAAACCGGCGTAACCACTGATGGCCGGATCGTCGCCAACCAGATGTACGCGCTGAGTGACACAGGGGCGAGCGGCACGCACGCGATGACGGTGGCCGGTAACACCGGTCACAAGGCAATGGCGCTGTACAACGCGCCGAATATCAAGTTCTGGACTGACATCGTGTACACCAACACGCCGCCGAGCGGCGCGTATCGTGGTTACGGCGTACCCCAGGGATTCTGGGCGCTCGAACAGCATATCGAGTACATCGCGCGTGAAATGGGCTTTGATCCGCTTGAGTTCCGCTTGAAGAACGCGATCAAGTCCGGCGACGAGCACCCGGTCAGCAAAGCATGGAGCGAAGGCCGCGAGGCCGAAGCGGAATACATCCAATCGTGCGGCCTGTCGGAGTGTGTGGAACAGGGCGCGGCGGCGATTGGGTGGGCCGAAAAGTACCAGGATGCGCGCTGGCATACTGTGCCCGGCCAGCCCCATCTGCGGCGCGGCATTGGCGTGGCGACGGTGATGCAAGGTACGGCCATTCCTCGCCTGGATATGGGCGCGGCCAGTATCAAGATCAATGATGACGGGTCGTTTAACCTGCTTGTCGGCGCGACAGACCTGGGCACCGGCTCGGATACGGTGCTGACGCAGATGGCGGCAGAGGTATTGGGCTGTATGCCGGAAGACTTCATCACCTATTCGTCCGATACCGACTTCACGCCGTTTGACACGGGCGCGTATGCGTCCAGCACGACGTTTATCTCTGGGCGGGCGACGGTGATCGCGGCGGAAAAAATCGCCCGTCAGATGCGCGAGGTTGCGGCGCGTATGTTCAACAAGCAGGCAGGTGACTACCCGGAAGTGACTCCGGACGATATTGCCCTGCGCGACCGGGCCGCATTTGCGCCGGATGGCCGCCATGTGACGCACCGGGAGATCGCGCTCAATAGCCTGCATCACGACCAACAGCACCAGATCATGGCGACGGGCAGTTATGTCAGCCCGGACTCGCCGCCGCCGTTTGCCGCGCAGTTCGTTACCATCACGCTGGATACCGAAACCGGCCAGTTTTCTGTCGATGAGATGGTGATGGCGGTGGACGGCGGTGTCATCGTCAACCCGATTACGGCCAGCGGGCAGATTGAAGGCGGCATGGTCCAGGCATTGGGCTACGGCCAGTGTGAGGAGATGGTGTTCGACGCGTCAGGCCGGATGCTCAATCCGGCGTTCGGTCCCTACAAAATCTACCGGGCGGACGAAATGCCTGAGACGGGCGTGATCTTCGTTGAAACATACGAGCCAAGCGGGCCATTCGGCGCGAAAGCTGTGGCCGAGATTCCACTGGATGGTGTGGGCCCGGCCCTGGCGAACGCGGTTTATGACGCGGCAGGCATACGGGTGCTGGACGGGCCGCTGCTGCCGGAGAAGATCTGGCGGGCGCTGCGGGCTGCGGACGCGGAGCAGGGCGGGGCATCGTGATTGTCAAAGATGATCAGGTGGTGTTCGAAGCAGTCGTTACGGCCCAGCGCGAGGGACGCCCGGCAGCGCTGGCTACGGTTGTCCAGACTCAAGGATCGGTTCCGCGCCAGGCGGGCAGCAAGATGCTGGTCTGGCCGGACGGCTCGATTGTCGGGACCGTAGGCGGCGGCGAGATGGAAGCGCTGGTGATGCGTGAAGCGCAGGCCGCGATCCAGGACGGCCAGACCAGCATGATGAGTTATAATCTGGGCGATCTCGCGTCAGGCGATCCGGGCATATGCGGCGGCACCGTCACCGTGTTTGTCGAGCCGCTGCTGCCACCGCCGACCGTTCTGGTGATCGGATGCGGGCACGTCGGCAAGGCGGTTGCGGAACTGGCGAAATGGCTGGAACTGCGCGTAGTCGTAGCCGATGACCGGCCCGGTTACGCGACGCCGGAGCAGATTCCCGGCATGGACGGTTATCTTGAGGTTGCCGCTGCCGACGTTGTCAGTCAGGCGCACATTACCGCCCGCACGTGCATCGCCGCCGTGACGCGCGGGCTGCTGGTCGATAGGGACCTGCTGCCGGCGCTGCTGGCGACTGATGCGCCGTATATCGGTTTGATCGGCAGCCGTCGTCGGTGGGCACTAACTGTCGAGGCGCTCGTCGAGCAGGGTGTCAGCCGGGAGGACCTGCAACGAGTTCACGCTCCGATTGGGTTAGAGTTGAAGGCGGAGACGCCTAAAGAGATCGCCGTGAGTATCCTGGCGGAGATCATCATGGCGCTGCGCGGCGGCAGTGGTGAGCCGATGCAGTGGATGGGAACGCCACCCGATCCATCGTAAGCTTGTGAGGGGATCACATCATGTTGAAAGTGTGGCCGTGAAAATACTGGCAGTCAGCGACGTTGAGCTGCCCCAGATGCGGAACGCAGACTATCTCCAGCGGACATATTCGGATGTCGATTTGCTGGTGAGTTGTGGTGATATGCCGGTGTACTACCTGGATTTTATCGGGTCAGTGCTCACGCTTCCGCTGTTTTTTGTGCGGGGCAACCATGATACCAGCTACGTACCGCCGAACCCCGGTGGTGACGATCTGCACCGGCGGATTCGGAGTTTTCAGGGGTATTCATTCGCAGGTCTGGAAGGCTCGATCCGGTATAACAAGGGCGTCGTGCAGTACACCAACGGCGAGATGATGTGGAATGTCTTGACCCTGATGCCCCGGCTGTTGCTGATGCGGTCCATACGCGGGTTTGGCGTGCACGTGATGGTGACGCATTCCCCGCCGCGCGGCATCCACGACATTCCCGACGATTATGCCCACCGGGGGTTTAAGGCGCTGCTGTTTCTGATGGTTTGGGCACGCCCAAAATACCTGATTCACGGGCACGTCGATACATGGGATAACCGCAGAACCCGCGAAACCGTGTACTGCAAGACAACTGTGCTGAATGTCAACCCGGTGATAGTACTAGACCTGGACGGCAGCACGTGAACCCGATGCTGCCTCCTGAACAGCCGTCCTTTTCGGCATTTTGTCGGGGGGTGTGCTACTATAGCGCCAGGGCAAACAGGCTTTCTATTCTGGTGGGTTTCGCAGACGGTAAGTGATGAGGACTATGTGGCAAAATTACTATAGCGTCACTTCGGTGGGTGAGGCGCTGGATTTGCTGGCGCAATATGGCAAGCAGGCGCGTGTAGTGGCCGGTGCGACCGATCTCATTTTGGAGATGGAGCGCGGCCAGCGGCCTGGCGTTGATACGCTGATTGACATTACCCGTGTGCCGGGGCTGGATCAGATCACGGTGCATGGCGATACCATTCGTTTAGGCCCCCTGGTGACGCATAATCACCTGGTCGGCAGCCCGGTTGTCGTTGAGCGCGCGCTGCCACTGGCGCAGGCCGCATGGTCAGTTGGCGCTCCGCAAATTCGGAATCGCGGCACGGTCGCGGGCAATGTGATCACTGCCAGTCCGGCGAACGATACCATTGGCCCGCTGTGGGCGCTGGGCGCGACGGTGACGCTGGCGTCGAATCGGGGCGAACGCACGCTCGATTTCCCGTCATTTTACACAGGTTTGCGGCGGACGGTGATGGAGCCGGACGAACTGCTGACGGCTATTTCGTTCCCGGCGCTGGCAAAGCATGAGCGCGGTATTTTCCTCAAGCTGGGCCTGCGCAAAGCGCAGGCGATCTCGGTCGTCAATGCTGCCGTAGTACTTGGCTTTGATGGCGACCAGATCACGCACGCGGCCATCACGTTGGGCTGTGTCGCGCCGACGCTGATTCGCGTGCCGGTCACCGAGGATTATCTGAAGGGTAAAACGCTGACTGACCCCGTGATCCGCGAAGCGGCGCGGTTAGCCGCCGCGACACCTTCGCCCATTGACGACGTGCGCAGCCAGGCCGCGTACCGGACTGAAATGGTGCGGGTGTTGGGGGCACGCGCACTGCGTGCGCTGCGGGATGGCGTCGAGCGCCAGGGCTGGCCGCAGAATCCGGCGATGCTGTGGGGCGAACATCAGGCCCACGTCCAGAAATCGCTGCCGGCGATGGTGCGCCACGAAGATGCTGCCGGGGATACGATCACGACCACTGTGAACGGCAAGCCGTACACGGTAACCGGCGGTGCAAACAAAACGCTGCTGCGTTTCCTGCGCGAGGATATCGGCCTGCCCGGCACAAAAGAGGGCTGCGCCGAAGGTGAGTGCGGTGCCTGTACCGTGTACCTGGATGGTGTGGCGGTGATGGCCTGTTTGGTGCCTGCTCCGCGCGCGCATGGGGCGCAGATCGTAACCGTCGAGGGGTTGGCCGCTGAGGACGGTACGCTGCACCCGATTCAGGAAGCGTTTGTGGAAACAGGCGCGGTGCAGTGCGGGTATTGCACGCCGGGTTTTTTGATGTCCGGCGCCAAACTGCTTGAGGAAAACCCGCATCCAACGCGCGATCAAATCGAACAGAGCATAACCGGTAACCTGTGCCGCTGCACGGGGTACTACAAGATTGTCGAAGCGTTTGAACAAGCAGCCCAAAAAATGCCAGCGGATGCCAGGGTTCCGGCGGATCATGCTGGAGGGAGAGCATCATGACCAATGCAGCCAAAAAAACGACCAAGAAGCGTAGCCGGGGAATCCCGATCATAGGATTGGTACTGGCTGTTTTGCTGGCAGTGATGTCGTATTTCATCGCGCCGGTGGTGCTTGACATGGCGACAAACCAGTTCCCCGATCTGAAAAGCCAGATCGATGATTTCCCGAACGACAAACCGATGGAGTCACTGCCGGATAACACGCCGGAATATGTTGTTGCTGTGGCGCTGTGGCTGGTCCTCATGGGCCTGTTCATGTTTGTGGCATCTGCCGCAGTGGGCAAAGACCCGGAACGCGAGTCCTGGGACCAGATGGGGCCGTCGCCAGCGGACAAAAAAGCCATGGCAAAACAGCTCAAAAAAGACCTCAAGGAAGCAAAAAAACGCGCCAGTCAGCGCAAGAAACAAACCAAGAAAAAATAACACAGAGAACAGGCTAAACGGGCAGCATAACGCGGGCTGGAGAAAGCTCGTTATGGCCTTGATTCCGTGAAAAAAGAGTTTATGGACGTGCGAGGAGCATAACGTAGGTGGAAAGAAAAGAGTTTGTACTCGGCCAGAGTGTGCGCCGCATTGACGCCGTCGGCAAGGTAACGGGCGAGGCGCTTTATCCTGGCGACGTCGAAATGGAAGACCAGTTGTGGATGAAGATTCGTTTTACGGATCGTGTTCATGCGCGAATCACGGCCATCGACACCAGTCAGGCAGAAGCGTATCCGGGTGTGGTGGCCGTTTTTACGGCGAAAGACGTGCCCGTGAATGAATACGGCTTGATCATGCCCGATCAACCGGTGTTGTGCGGGCCAGGCAGCAGAGAAGACGCCGACATTGTGCGCTGCGTCAGCGACCAGGTGGCGGTCGTGGTGGCTGAAACGGAAGCCATCGCGGCAGCGGCGGTGAAGCTGATCGACATTACGTATGAAGATTTGCCAATCGTTGACAACGTGCTGGACGCGATGGCGGACGGTGCGCCGCAGCTACACCGTCACGCCGACCACAACGTACTGGTGCACTATCGCATCCGTCACGGCGATATCGACGCAGGCTGGGATCAGGCAGATGTCGTGGTCGAAGGCGAGTATCACACCGGGTACCAGGAACATGCCTTCCTCCAGCCGGAAGCAGGACTCGGTTACATTGATGAGCAAGGCCGGGTGACGGTCGTGGTGGCGGGGCAGTGGGTCCACGAAGACCGCGAGCAGGTGTCGCACGCTCTCGGCCTGCCGGAAGATCAGGTGCGCATCATCTACCCGGCGATTGGCGGCGCGTTTGGCGGGCGTGAAGACATGTCGATCCAGATCGTGCTGGGGCTGGCTGCCATGCGTTTGCAGCGCCCGGTGAAGATCATCTGGAGCCGTGAGGAGTCGATCGTTGGCCATCACAAGCGCCACCCAACGCTCATCCGCGCCAGGTGGGGCGCTACGCGGCAGGGCAAACTCGTCGCGGCAGAAGCGGAGGTGATCGGTGATGCCGGGGCGTATGCCTACACGACCACCAAAGTGATGGGCAACGCGCACCTCATGGTCAGCGGACCATACGAGATTCCCAACGTCAGAGTCGATACGTATGGTGTGTACACCAATAACATTCCCGGCGGGGCTTTCCGGGGCTTTGGCGGCCCACAAGCCGCCTTTGCAGCCGAAAACCAGATGAACAAGCTGGCGGACGTGTTGGGAATGGACCCGGTCGAGATTCGTGCCAGGAACGTGCTCAAAGATGGCAGTATCACGGCAGTTGGCTCGCCGCTGCCGCCGGGTGTCACACTGGACCGTGTGTTGGCCGATGGGGCCAGCCAGAGCGGTTATTGGCAGCAGGCCAACGGGGGCTGGCTGAAGCTTTCCCCGCAGCAGCCTGCCGATCCAACCCGGCGGCGCGGCATTGGCGTCGCAATGGGTTTTAAGAACATCGGGTTCAGTTTTGGCGCGCCGGAACAGAACTGGGCGACTATCGAACTGTACGGCAGAGCCGAAATTGAGCGTGTCGTGGTGCGGCAGGCCGGGGCGGATGTGGGACAGGGGGCGCATACCATTTTTGTGCAGATGGCAGCCGAAGCGGTAGGCGTGCCGGTTGAAAAAGTCGAGTTGATCGGTCACGATACGGCTGAAGCCGGTAATTCCGGTAGTTCTTCCGCATCCCGCATGACGTTCATGTCGGGCAATGCGATCAAGGGCGCGGGTGAGCTGGCGCTCGAAAAATGGCACAACGAAGAACGCCCGGCTATTGCCACGTACCGGTATGTGCCGCCCAAAACATCGATGTTCGATCCGCAGACCGGACGTGCCGAACCCAATTTCGCGTATGGTTACATGGCGCAGTTTGTCGAGGTCGATGTCGATGTCGAAACCGGCCATGTCGAGGTAGTGCGAGTCGTTTCGGCTCATGACGTCGGCAAGGCGCTGAATCCGATGTCGATCGAAGGACAGATCGAAGGCGCGGTTGTCCAGGCGCTCGGTTATACGATCATGGAGGACCTGGTCACGAAAAACGGGCGTATTCTCAACCCGTTTCTGTCAACCTACCTGATCCCGACCATCTGGGACATCCCGCAGGAAACAAAAGCCGTGATTTTGGAGTATGCTGATCCGAATGGACCCTGGGGCGCGCGCGGCATGGCCGAGATGCCGTTCATTCCGCTGGCACCTGCCATCACGGCGGCGGTGCATGATGCGACAGGCGTCTGGATGGACCGGATTCCGTTGACGCCGGAGCGTGTAGTCGCCAAATTGCGTGAGCAGGGTATCGGTGTTATTTGAGCATGTGCCCGTCATCGTCAGGGGCGGCGGCGATCTGGCATCCGGTGTGGTTTATCGGTTGACGAAGGCGGGTTTTCCGGTGCTGGTGACGGAGCTGCCGCGTCCGTTGGCGATCCGGCTGGCGGTGGCGTTCGCGTCAGCCGTATTTGAAGGCCAGATCACCGTCGACGGGCTGGCGGCGCGGCGCATCGATCACGTGAATGAGGTATATCTCACCTGGACACAGGCCGAAATTCCTGTGCTGGTCGATGCGGGAGGGACGAGTCTGGCGGCGCTCAATCCGCCGGTGGTCGTGGATGCGCGGCTGGCGAAACGTAACCTGGGCACGACGCGTGCCGACGCGCCGCTGGTGATCGCTTTGGGGCCGGGCTTTGAGGCTGGCATCGACTGCCATGCGGTGATCGAAACGAATCGCGGGCATGACCTGGGGCGCGTGATCTGGCACGGCACGGCGGAGCCGGATACCGGCAGGCCGGGCCGGGTCGAGGGGCACGTGTCGGATCGTGTGCTGCGCGCGCCAGCTAGCGGTTTTGTTGCGCCGCGCGCGATAATCGGCGATGATCTAAAGGCAGGCGACGTGATTGCCTCAGTGGGCGATCTGCCTGTCAGCGCGCCGTTTGATGGGGTGCTGCGCGGGTTGATTCACCCGTCTGTGCCAGTACAAACCACTATGAAGATTGGCGATGTGGATCCGCGCGGCGAGCGCCGTCATTGTTTCACGATTTCGGAGAAAGCGCTGGCGATTGGCGGCGGTGTGCTGGAAGCGATATTGAGCGCGCCGCAGTTGGCCCAAGCGCTCAAGCGGGCGGTTTCGTGAGCAGGATTGTAGGGTTATGAGGTAACAGACGACACAATGTATCTGCGTGATGCGCTGCACGTCCAGCTTGGGGATGTCGTAGCTTTTGTCGGAGCCGGCGGGAAAACGTCGGCTTTGTTTCGTTTGGCCGCCGAACTGAGCGCCGAAGGCTGGCGGGTGCTGGTCACGACGACGACGCGTATGGCTGCCGACGAAGTGCTGCGCGCCCCGCTGGCGGCTTGCCTGACGCCGGACGTCACGTCCGGCATGATCCGCCGGTGGTTGACCGAAAACCGGTACGTGTTTCTGTACAGTCAGCTAGACACCGCACAAAACAAAGTCATCGGGCTGCATCCAGACATGATTGCCGGGCTGGTGGATTCGGTGAATTCCGATGTGCTGCTGATTGAGGCTGATGGTGCGCGGCGGCTGCCACTCAAAGCGCCCTACGATCATGAGCCGGTCATCCCGCCTGATGCATCGTTGGTCGTGCCGGTGGGCGGCATTGACGTGTTGGGGCAGCCCCTGGACGATGACCACGTGTACAATGCCGGGCGTATCCGTGACCGCTATGGGTTTCCTGACGGGGCCGAGGTCATCCCCCCCTGGATGGCGGTTACGCTGCGCGATGCAGAATTAGGGCTGCGGGGCGTACCGGACAAGGCGCGGGTGGTAGCCCTGCTGAACAAGGTGCCGGCCAGTGGTTATGGCCGCCATCGTGCGCGGCGGGTTGCGCAGTTGGTCCTGCGGTCACCGCGTGTCGAGGCCGTCGCGCTGGGCGCGATGCAGGCATCCGGCGAACCGGTGTACGAACTGCAACAACGTGTGGCGGCGGTCGTGTTGGCGGCAGGTCTATCCTCACGCATGGGCCAGTCAAAAGTGCTGCTGCCGTGGGATCGCCGGACGGTGATCGAGATGGTCGTGGCACGGCTGGTGGCCGCGCGGCTGCCGGAGATCGTGGTGGTAACCGGCTACCGGGGGACGGACGTGGCCGGGGTACTGGCGAATCTGCCCGTACAAACGGTTCATAATCCTGATTATGCCCAGGGCGAGATGCTGTCTTCACTGCAAGCCGGGCTGCGCGTGCTGCCCGACTCGGTGGCCGCGTGCCTGGTCGTGATGGGCGACCAACCGTCGCTTGACGGGCGCGTGGTTGGGCGCGTGCTCGAGGCCTATGCTGAGGGGCGCGGGGAGATTATCGTACCTGTTTACCGGGGCGAGCGGGGCCATCCGGTGTTGATCAGCCGCCGCTTTTGGCCGGAATTGATGGCGCTGAAGAACGGCGCGCCCCGTGACGTGCTGCGCCGTTACCCGGACCAGA
>CAYMTN010000144.1:0-14086 GCA_964393335.1 uncultured Anaerolineaceae bacterium | reverse complement strand
CGATCAGCCAGGACGTGACCGCCAGCGGCAGGAAGATCGTCGCCAGGATGCCGGGGCCATCGCCGTCGTCGTTGCTGCCGACGACGTCAGCGGACGAAGACGCGGCCCGTTTGCCTTCGCTGATCTGGATCGGGTTGAGCCAGTCGCGCGTCAGCCCGCTATCCGCGAGCCGTTGATCCAGCACGCGCTCACGGTAACTGCCGATCACGCTGCGGACAGCGCCTTTCGCCAGGTATGTGATCAGCGAGTTATCGCGCGTGAGCAGTTGCAGCGTCGCGGTATCGTCGCGCTCAAGCTGCTGCTGAAAATCATCCGGCACGACGACCAGCACCAGCGCTTCACCATACGGATCGGCGGCGGGGTCCGGCGGATCGACCAGATACGTCGCGTCGTCTGCTTCGAACTGTTCGATCAGGCCGGGGGCACGTTCGCCGTTCTGGATAGCGACCGGGAATCCATCGTTGACGATGCGGATCGCCTGCGTGCCGATGAACAGCCCGGCGCACACCGCCAGCCCCGGCAGGATGATCGGCGGGGCGAAAAGCCAGAACAACGAGCGCCGGTCGCGCAGCAGCTCGCGCAGTTCCTTACGAAACACGATGCCCAACACGCTGCGCAGTCTCATGAGCGCTTCCCCGCTTCGCTGGCTTCGCGTTCGGCTTCGTCGAGCAGTGCTTTGGCCCCGACCACCTCGACAAACGCCATTTCCAGGCTGTCGGCGTGGTACTTCGCGACCAGCCCGGCGGGCGTGCCCTGTTCCAAAATTTCGCCCCGGTGGACGATGGCCACGCGGTCGCACAGGCGCTCGACTTCGTCCATGTGGTGTGTGCTGAGCACGACGCAGCGCCCTTCGTCCCGAAAGCGGCGAATGATGTCGCGCACGGCGCGCGTGCTGACCACGTCAAGACCCTGTGTTGGCTCGTCGAGGATCACGTTGGGCGGGTTATGCACCAGCGCCATGCCCATCACGACCTTGCGGATCATGCCGCGCGAAAACCCCTGGGCGCGCCGGTCGGCGAAATCGTGCATATCCAGCGCGTGAATCAACGCCTCGATGCGCTGTTCCAGCTCCGCCCCGTTGAGGCCGTGCAGGTTGCCGGTGAAGCGCAGGTGTTCGCGCGTGGTGGCGTGGGCATACAGGCCCGCGCTCTCGACCAAGATGCCCAGGTGCGAGCGCACGGCGTTTTTTTGGGTGCGGATGTCGTAGCCGCTGACGGTGGCCGTGCCCGCGCTGGGCGAGATCACGGTGGCTAACATGCGCAGCGTGGTCGTTTTACCGGCCCCATTCGGCCCCAACAGGCCGAATACCTCGCCCGCCTCGGCACGAAACGAGACGTTTTTGACGGCTTCGAATTTTTTGAATCGTTTGGCGAGTCCGGTGGCTTCGATCATAGGTGCTGGTTGGTATCCGGTGGTGAGGTGAACATGCTGTGATGGTTTTCGCAGGAATGGCCGTTTTTGTCCGGCGATGAATGAGTGTCTATCCGGAAAATTGCTCTCGTAGGGGCGCTGCTTGCCGCACCCGGCATAATCTACGGATAGGTTGTTAGCCGTGATCCGTCGCGTTGGGCGGAACGGATGACGAATCACGGATTACTGTTTGCGCTCGACGGACAGCGTCAAATGTTAAAGCGCACGACGATCATGTCGCCGTCCTGCACGCCGTAATCCTTACCTTCCAGGCGAGCTTTACCGCGCGCTTTGACCTCGGCCATGCTGCCCGCCTCGATGAAATCGTCATAGGCGACGACTTCGGCGCGGATAAAGCCGCGTGCCAGATCGGTGTGAATCGTCCCGGCGGCGTCAACGGCGCTGCCGCCTTTGCGCAGCGGCCACGCGCGGACCTCGTCGTCCCCATACGTGAAAAACGACTGGATGCCGAGCAGGTCATACGACAGTTGCAGCACGCGCTCGCGGCTCGGCCTGGTGATGTGGTACTCCTCCAAGAACATCGCCACGTCGTCGAGGTCGTCAAGCTGGGCGATCTCGGCTTCGAGCTGGCCTTGCAGCGTGACGATCAGCGTGTGGGCGTGATCGTACTCCAGTCCGGCAGCCGGGTCGCGGCCATCGTCGCCCGTGTTGAAGATGACCAGCACCGGCTTGAGCGTCAAAAAGCCGTACCCGCGCAGCATCTTCAGTTCGTCGGGCGTCAGGTCGAGGTCACGCAGCGGCTGTTCGTTTTCCAACTGGGCGTGCAGCCGTTCGAGCAGGGCCGTTTCAAGCGCGTTCTGCTGCTTGTTTTCGACTTTGCCCTTTTTGCGTTCTTCGTCCAGCCGCGCCATCCGGTTTTCGACTGCGATCAGGTCCAGCAGCAAAAATTCGCCGTCGATGATCGCCAGGTCGCGGATCGGATCGATGCTTACGTGCGGGTGCGGCACGGTTTCATCCTCGAAGGCGCGGATCACGTGCAGAAAACCATCGACCTGCTGCAACTCGTTGCGCATCGGCCCGCTGAGACCGCCCTGGCCGATACCTTCATCCAACCCGCCGATGTCGGTATACGTCACGGTGGCATACGTCGTCTTTTTGGGCTGGTAGATGGCGCTCAGCCGGTCAACGCGGTCGTCGGGCACGTTGACGACCGCCGTGTGTACTTCAAGTTGGCCGGACGAAAACGGCTCGGTTGGGTAGTTGCTGCCGGTCAGCGCGTTAAAAATCGTCGTCTTGCCGCTGTTCGGCAGACCGATAATTCCTAGTCGCATAAGCGTTCTTGAGTCCCCTGAAAACGTACTGTATCGACGCGGCCCAGTATAGCGCGCGGGGCGGGTTTGCGCGAGCGTGAACCGGAACGCCATTTAGTGATTTATTTCACAAATGGGTGACGATTGTCAGTCCACCGTCGGCCAACCGTCATTGGCGTGGTGCCCGGCGCGGGCTATAATTGCTGCCGTTCATGGGGGGAAGTCCCCTATTCCTGAGTCAGCATCAACTGGGTGGAGCCATGACTGATTATAAGCAACAACTGCTGGATCGTTTAACCAACCGCACGGCCAAGATCGGCGTGATCGGTATGGGTTATGTCGGGCTGCCGCTGGCGGTCGAGTTTGCACGGGCAGGTTATCACGTGGTGGGGCTGGACGTGCTGCCTGACAAGATCGAGAAATTAAACGCCGGGGTGAGTTACATCCCCGACGTGCCAACCGAGACGTTAGCGCCGCTGGTCGAAACCGGCCACATGCGGGCGACGACGGCGTATGATGAGCTCAAAGATGCGGACGTGATCAGCATTTGTGTGCCCACGCCGCTGCGCAAAACCAAAGACCCGGACATGAGTTATGTCATCAACGCCGCCGACGCCGTCGCCAAAGTCTGCCATGCAGGGATGCTGGTGGTGCTGGAAAGTACGACGTATCCCGGCACGACCGAAGAAGTGATCGCGCCGCGCCTGGTTTCGAACGGCCTGGTGGTCGGTGAAAACGTCTTTGTCGCG
Source organism: uncultured Anaerolineaceae bacterium (assembly GCA_964393335.1). GTDB lineage: Bacteria > Chloroflexota > Anaerolineae > Aggregatilineales > Aggregatilineaceae > CAYMTN01. The sequence goes on along the minus strand of CAYMTN010000144.1, from coordinate 10,656 downwards.
TTTTCGCCGGAACGCGTCGATCCCGGCAATCCCACCTACGGCGTGCATAATACGCCCAAAGTGGTGGGCGGTATGACGCCGGCCTGCGTCGAAGCCGTCACCAAGTTGTACGAACCGGCAGTCAGCCGGGTGATCCAGGTGTCATCGCCGACCGCTGCCGAAATGGTCAAATTGCTGGAAAACACGTTCCGCGCGGTGAATATCGGCATGGTCAACGAAATGGCGCTGATGTGCGAGCGCCTGGGCGTGGACGTGTGGGAAGTGATCGACGCGGCCAGCAGCAAGCCGTTCGGATTCATGCCGTTTTATCCGGGGCCGGGCCTGGGCGGCCACTGCATCCCGATTGACCCGCTGTATTTAAGCTGGAAGCTGCGCGCGCTGAACTACACCGCCCGCTTTATCGAGCTGGCGAGTGAGATCAACACGTCGATGCCGTACCACGTCGTGAAGATGGTCATGAACGCGCTGAACGACGAACGTAAGGCGCTCAACGGCTCGAAAGTAGCCGTGCTGGGTATGGCGTACAAGCGTGATATCGACGACGTGCGCGAATCCCCGGCGCTGGATATTTACGAGTTGTTGGAAGAAAAAGGCGCGCACGTCACCTTCAACGATCCGTATGTGCCATCTGTGCGTTTTTCCGGTGATCGCGTGGGGCACAGCGTGGACCTGACCGCCGAATGGTTAGCCGCGCAGGATTGCGTCGTCATCGTGACCGATCATTCCGATTACCACGTCGATTTTCTGATGGAACATGCCCGGCTGATCGTCGATACGCGCAACAAGATCAAAGTCGGCACCGCAGGTAAGGCGCGCGTCGTGCGCCTGTAGGCGTGCGGCGGGCGGGACTCCATGCGTCTTTTTGTGGCTACCGGCATTTTCCACCCGGAGTCGGGTGGTCCGGCGACATACCTCTACCGTTTGCTGCCGGAGCTGCAAACACGCGGGTTTGACGTGCATCTGCTGACGTTTGGCGACGCGCCCGTCAGCGGGTATCCCTATCCGCTGGTACGCATCCCGCGCCGGTCGCTGCCAGTGCGCTGGTCGGCTTACGCCCGCGCGGCGCGGCCCGAATTACGCCGCGCCGATCTCGTGTTTGTCAACAGCCTGGGCCTGCCCCTGATCGGCGGGGCGCGCAAACCGCGCGTGCTCAAGGTCGTCGGCGACCTGGCCTGGGAGCGCGCCGTCAACAAGGGCTGGCTGCCGCCCACCGAAGACATCGACGCGTTCCAAACGAATCGTTATCCGCTGCGCGTTCGTTTACTTCAGGCGGCGCGGGCGCGTGAGGTGCAGCGCGTGGACCGTCTGATCGTGCCCAGCGCGTACCTGCGTGACATGGTGATCGGGTGGGGCGCTGCGCCTGACCGGGTGGAAGTGATTTATAACGCGCTGGCCCCTGATGCCCGCGCCAGCGATCTGAGCCAGGCGGACGCCCGCGCCGCGCTCGATCTGGACGCCGGGCCGCTGCTGCTGACGGTGGCGCGGCTGGTGCCCTGGAAAGGCATCGATCACCTGATTCGCGCGGTGGCGGCTCTGCCGGATGTGCGGCTGCTCGTGGCCGGTGACGGGCCGGACGAGGCGCGGCTGCGCGCGCTGGCCGCCGCCGAAGGCGCGGCGGATCGCGTCTGGTTTTTGGGGCGCGTCCCGCGTGACCGGATGCCGCTGTATTTTCGTGCGGCGGATTACACCGCGCTCTATTCCGGGTACGAAGGGCTGTCGCACGTGCTGTTGGAATCGCTGCTGGCCGGGACGCCGGTTATCGCCAGCGACAAAGGCGGCAATCCCGAAGTGGTGTGGCACGGCGAAAACGGCCTGCTCGTGCCGTATCCGGACACGGGTGCGCTGGCCGAAACGATCCGCGCCGCGCTGGCGGGCGATCAATGCGCGCGGCTGGCGGCTGGCGCGCGCGCCGGCCTCGACCGGTTTGACTGGGATACGATGGTCACCCGCACAGTCGAACTCCTGGAGCGTGTATGCACGTCCTGATGATCAGCCTCGATCCCAGCATGTTAGGGGATCAGCACGGCAATACCGTGCAGCGCCACATCGCGTATGCGGACCGCATCGGCGAGCTGTCTATCGTGACGTATAACCCCGCCGCGCAGCGCCGCACGGTGCAGCGTTTTGCGGATAACTTGACCGTCTACCCGACCAATACGCGCCCGGTGCTGTTTCCCTGGGCGGCGTATCGCGCCGCCGCGCGGATTCACCGGCAGCGCCCGGTGGACGTGGTGTCCACGCAGGACCCGTTCGTTACCGGGCTGGTGGGGCTGCTGCTCAAGTGGCGCTTTCGCCTGCCGCTGGACGTGCAGAGTCACAGCCATTTTTTCGAGAATCCCGACTGGATCGCGGAACGCCCGCTGCGCAACCGCCTGCTGTACGCCATCGCGGGACGCGTGATCAGACGTGCCGATACCAACCGCGTGTTATCCGAACGTGAAAAGGCGATCTACGTGCGGCGCGGTGTACCCGCTGAACGGATCGCCGTGCTGGCCACGCCGGCACGCGTCGATTTATTTGCCCGGCCCGTGCCCCCGGCGCAGATCGCCGCGCTGCGTCACGCGTTGGGGCTGCTGCCGGATGCATCCGTGCTGCTGTGGGTCGGCTTTCCGGCGGCGGTCAAAAACGTCGATCTGCTGCTGGCGGCGTATGCGCGGGTCCGGGCGCAGCGGCCAGCGGCGCGGCTGGTCATCGCCGGGAACTTTGACTCCCGTCCGGATTTCGTGCGGCGCGCGTCGGCGGAATCGGTGATCTTCGCCGGGCGGGTCGATCACGACGATCTGCCCGCCTATTACCAGATGGCGACCATCTACGCGCACAGCTCGCGCTACGAGGGCGTGCCAAAGGTGCTGATCGAAGCGCTGGCGTCCGGTACGCCGGTCGTGTCCACCGGTCACCTGGGCGCGGAGGAGGTCGTGCGCCCCGGCGAATCTGGCCTGCTGACCGCCCATACGCCGCAAGCGCTCAGCGCCGCACTGATCGATCTGCTGGACGACCCGGCGCGGGCGCGGGTCATGGGCGCTGCGGGGCAGCGCGACGTGCTGGCGCGCTTCGACTACCAACGCCAGCTTGACCGCGTGGTCGAGTCGTTCCGGCTGACGCAGCGAGTCGCCGGAAAGACGACTGCATGACGAAGGAGTCTGCCGTATGCGCTGGCTGCTGATCACACGTAAGCTCGATCCCGCCGACGACCGCCTGGGTTTTGTCATGCGCTGGGTCGAGACGCTGGCCGCGCGCGTGGACCACCTGGACGTGATCTGCCAGGAACACGCCGATCCCGCGCTGCCGCCCAACGTGACCGCCTACAGCATGGGCAAGGAGTCCGGGGCAGGGCGGGCGGCGCAGGCGTGGCGCTTGACGCAGCATCTGCACGCGTTGGTGCCCCAGATGGACGGCGTGTTGTGCCACATGATCCCGCGTTACGTGTTGTTCGCCGCGCCCTGGACGCGCCTGTCTCACAAGCCGCTGTGGTTGTGGTACACGCACCGCCAGATCAGCGCGGAACTGCGCCTCGCGCACGGTCTGGTGACGCGCATCCTGACCGCGTCGGCGGGCAGTTTTCCGCTGCCGTCAAACAAGGTGACGGTGATGGGACACGGCATCGAAGCGGGCCTGTTCCCCCCGTCCACAGGCGAGCATACGCCGCCGGAGATCGTGCTGGCCGCGCGGCTGGCGCGCATCAAACGGCAGGACTGGCTGCTGCGCGCCGCTTCGCGGACCGCGTCACTGATCGTGGAGCGCGGCGACGTGGGGCCGTTCCGCGTGGTGATCGCTGGCGGGCCAGTCGAAAACGAGCCGGACTATCCCGCCGAATTGGAATCGCTGGCGCACAGCCTGGACCCCGCTCCGCCGGTGACGTTCACCGGGCCGCTGCCTCACGAGCAGTTGGCGGGTGTCTTGGGTGGCTGCGCGCTGGCGGTCAACCTCAGCCCGCCCGGCCTGTTTGACAAAGCCGCGCTCGAATCGATGCTGGTCGGCAAACCGACGCTCGTCACCAACCCGGATTTTGTGCCGCTGTTGGGCGACGCGTCGGACCTGCTGTACCTGCCGTTTGACAGCGGACTCGACGCGCTGGCGGATCGGCTGGCGCGGCTGCTGGCGCTGGAACCGGCGCGGCGGGCGGCCATCGGGGCGGACCTGCGCGCGCGGGCGCTGGCGGCCCATTCACTCGATGGCCTGATGGATCGGATGGCCGCGTTGATGCGGGAGGATGCCCCCCATGCCTGAGCCGCGCCCTATGGCCGCGCCGCGTCTCGTCTACTGCGCCAACAACCGCCTGCCGACCGAAAAAGCGCACGGCTTGCAGATCGTGCAGATGGGCGAGGCGCTGGCGGGAGCTGGGTACGCCGTGACGCTGGTCGCGCCGCGCCGCTTCAACACGCCGGAGATGCGCGCGGTTCGTTCGCTGTGGGAGCATTACGGCGTGGCGCGGACTTTCGCCTTCACGCGCCTGCCCTGCGTGGACCTGTTCCCGCTGTTCCCACGCTACCACGTCGCGTTCTTGGTGCAGACCGTCACGTACCTGCTGTCGCTGCTGATCTGGCTGCTTTTTCGCCGTGTGGACGTGCTCTACACGCGCGACGTGTTTACCGGCTTCGCGCTAGCGCTATTGCGCCCGCTGCTGCGCCCGCGTACCCCCTTGATCTACGAAGTACACCAGCGCCACACGTCGCGGGCCGGGCGGTCTTTGCAGGGCTTCATCGCGCGGCGCGCGTTCACGGTGGCGATCACCGGGCACCTGGGCGACGACATGCGCGCGCTGGGCGCGGAGCGTGTCTTGGTGGCGCACGACGGCTACCGCGCGGCCCGTTTCGCAGATGTGCCCGCGCAGGCCGAGGCCCGCGCCCAGATCGGCTGGCCGCGCGACGCGTTCATCATTGGCTGGGTCGGGCGGCTGCACCTGATGGGCATCGACAAAGGGGTCGGGCTGCTGATCGATGCGCTGGCGCAAGTCGAAGGGGTGTATCTGGGGCTGGTCGGCGGGCCGGACGAGATGGTCGAAAAGCTGCGCCAGCGCTGGATCGCGGCGGGCCTGGACCCGGCGCGGTTTTTGGCGGCAGGGCAGGTGCCGCCCGATCGTGTCCCGCTGTATCTCAGCGCGTGTGACATCTGTGCCATGCCGCATCCCTGGACCGATCATTTCGCCTACTACACGTCCCCGATCAAGCTGTTTGAATACATGGCGTCTGGCCGGGCGCTGGTCGCGTCGGACCTGCCGGGTTTTGCCGAAGTGCTGCGCGACGGCGAGAATGCGCTGTTGGTCTCGCCCGGTGACGCGGCGGCCCTGGCTGAGGCGGTCGGGCGCGCGCAGGCTGACCGCGATCTGCGCCAGCGGATCGGCGCGCAGGCCCAGGCCGACGCCCGGCAGTACACGTGGGCGGCGCGTGCCGCGCACATTCGCACCTTTGTGGAGGCGCACCAATGAGAGTCGCCTTCCTGACTCCGGCGCTTGATCCCGGCTACGGCTGGGCGCGATACGCGCTGGAACTGGCGCGCGCGCTCGGCGACCTGGGTGTGGACGTCGTCGCGCTGACGCAAGCCGTCACGCCGCCGGACGGCGTATCGCTGGCGGACGTGCGCCCGGTGCTGCCGCATCTCGTGCCGCCGCAGCGCCGATTCCTGCTGCGTTCGCTGCTGGCGGGGGGACGCGTGCGCCGCGCCGCGCAGGATTGCGACCTGCTGCACGTCATCGCGGAGCCGTACAGCCTGCTCGGCGCGTGGAGCGCCGGACCGCGCCCCCTGGTCGTCACCGCGCACGGGACGTATGTGCCGCAGACCGTCCGGCGGCGTCTGGTCGGCGGGCTGTACCGCCGCGCCTACCGCCGCGCGTCCCGCTGTGCGGGCCTGATCGCGGTCAGCGACTACACCGCCGCACAGGTCCGCGCGGTCTTGCCCGGCGCGGCGCTGACCGTGATCCGCAACGGCGTGCACGCGGACCGCTTCCAGGGGGCCGCCCCTGCGCCGGACAAACGCGGCCCGACGGTGCTTGCGTCGGGTGGGGTCAAGCCGCGTAAGGGCACGCATCTGTTGGTCGCGGCGGCGGCGCGTATCCGCCAACAGGTGCCGGACATGCAGGTGATCATCACCGGGCGGCAGGACGACGCCGCGTACCTGGCGCAGGTCCGGCAGCAGATCGCGGAGTCCGGGCTGGCGGACTGCGTGCACCTGGTCGGCATGATCCCGGAGGACGAGTTGATCGGCTGGTACCAACATGCGGACGTGTTCGCGCTGCCAGCGCTGAATGTCGGCGGCAGATTTGAGGGTTTTGGATTGGTCTTTCTCGAAGCCAGTGCCAGCGGCCTGCCGGTCGTCGGTACGGCGGGCAGCGGCGTCGAGGAGGCCGTGATCGACGGCGAAACCGGGCTGCTGGTGCCGCAAGACGACGTGCCCGCGCTGGCGGCAGCCATCACGCGCCTGCTCGCCGATGACGCGCGGCGCGCGCAGATGGGCGCGGCAGGACGGGCGTACGCACGCACGCAGGATTGGGCGGCGGTGGCGGCGCGTGTCAGGGCGCTCTACGAGCAAGTTCTGGCCTGACACTTCTCCCGGTGTGTGTTATGCTTGATAAGCGTCTTCCACACGTCATGAACAGGCTGTATGCTCCATGCATATCGTAATCCTCAGCGATACGTTACCTCCTGAAAGTCCCGGCGGCGCGGGGCGAATCGCCTGGCAGCTTGGGCATGGATTGGTGGCCGCCGGGCATCGCGTGACGTTTATCACGGCCACGCCCGGCCCGCCGCACGTCGAGACGCGTGAGGGCTTGACCGTTCACCTGCTGCATTCGCAGTATGCCAACCGGTGGACCGCGTGGTTCGGGTTGGTCAATCCCCAGACGATCCGGCCCCTGAACGTGCTGCTGCGCCGGTTGAGGCCGGACGTGGTCAACGCGCACAACGTGCACCACCATCTCGGTTATCACAGCCTGGTGATCGGGCGTTACGCCGGGGCCGCGACCGTGTTCACCGCGCATGACGTCCTGCCGTTTGCGTACACCAAGCTGACCGCATTCATCGACCCGGCAGCCCCCGAACGGTGTGACGGGTTCGACTACCGGCTGCCGTTTGGTTACAACGTGCGCCAGATGCGGCTGCGCTGGAATCCGGCGCGCAACCTGTCGATCCGGCATACGATGACCTATTTCGTGGACGAGCGCGTCGCTGTCAGCCACGAGTTGAAGCGCGCCCTGGAAGCGAATCGCCTGCCGCCCTTTGACGTGGTGCATAACGGGTTGGACCCGGCGCTGTTCGACGTGCCGGAAGCCGGGATCGACGTGCTACGCCAGCGTTTGCGGCTGGATGGGCGGCGCGTGATCCTGTTCGGCGGGCGGCTCAATCACCACAAAGGTGATCAGCAGCTTTTGGCGGCGCTGCGGCGTGTCAAACATACTGTGCCGGACGCGGCGCTGTTGGTGCTCTCTCGTTCATCGGATTACACGCGGCAGTTGATGCACGATAACCCCGATCTGGCCAGGGAAATTGTGCTCGGCGGCTGGTTGGAAGCGGCTGAGTTGGCGACCGCGTACCGGCTGGCGGACGTGGTCGCCACGCCGTCCATCTGTTTTGACTCGTTCCCGACGGTGAATCTCGAGGGGATGGCGGCAGGTGCGCCCCCGGTGACGACGTGTTTTGGTGGCGCGCGTGAAGCCGTCGTCGACGGTGAGACGGGTTTCATCGTCAATCCGTATGATATCGACGCACTGGCGGACCGCCTGACCAGGCTGCTGTCCGACGAGCCGCTGCGGCGGCGGATGGCGGCTGCCGGGCGCGCCCGGCTGGAGGGACAGTTCACGCTGCGGCACCAGGCTGAGGCCATGCTGGCTATCTTCGAGCGGGCGCTCGCCCGCCGGAGGCGATCATGAGCGCGTCCCGGCCAGGGCACCGCGCGGTGGGTTGCCTGGGGCGCAGTCTGGCGCTGGTGATCGGGTTGTTTTGTGCCGCTGCCCTGATCGAGATCGCGGGGCGGATAGTGTTCGGTTTCGAGCCGCTGCCCGGTTGGGCGCAGGATTTTAACAATCGCGTGGGATATGAACTGCGCCCGCACGAGCAATACGTGTATGCCAGCAGAAGCGGCGAATTTGAGAACCTCGTCGTGAATAACAGCCGGGGTCTGCACGATGTCGAGCATGATCGCGCCAAACCGGCGGGCGTCTTGCGCGTGCTGATCCTGTCCGATTCGTATGGTCAGGCGCGGGAAGTGCCGCTGGAAACGAATTTCGCGCGGCAGTTGGAAGCGCTGTTGAACGAGTCCGCGCCGCCGGGGATCACAGTCGAGGTGATCAACGCGGGGCATTTTGGGCTTGGCACCACGCAAGAATACCTGTACTACACCGTCGAAGGCCGTCGTTACGATCCCGATCTCGTGCTGCTTGGATTCTACGTGGGGAATGACGTAGTCGATAACCATGCCCCGCTGATCAAAGCCTGGAACGGCGTGGATACGGTCGATTTCCCGTACTTTTCGCCGGATGGCACGCTGCACCAGCCAGGGATGCAAACGCGGCGGCGCGTCTTGAGCTGGCTGCGCCACAACGTGTACCTGGTCAATGCCGTGTCAGGTGCGGTCGCGGACACCGGCACGCCGGACCGCGTCGAAGTCGGTGATCCAGACACGACCACGCAGCAGGCGCTGCGCGTGCCGATGGGCGTATACCTGCCGCCAGATGATACCTGGGCGGCAGCATGGACGGTCACCGATCACGCGCTGGCGCAGCTTCAGGCGGCAGTTACGGGCGACGGCGCGCGCTTCGGCGTGTTCGTCATCCCGGACCGCCGCCAGGTGTATGACGGCGATTGGGACGCCACGCTCGCCCGGCTGCCCGATCTCGACCCGGCGGCGCTCGACCGCGAGCGCCCGACGCGGTCCGTGCTGGCGCTACTGGCCGCGCGTGATATTCCCGCGCTGAACCTGCTGGAGCCGTTCAGCCTGTCGAGCACGCGCCTGTATTACCCGGTGGACGGGCACTTTAACCCGGCGGGTCACGCGCTGACGGCGGATCTGCTGGCGCACTGGGTGCGCGACTCCGGTCTGGTATTCGGCTAACTGATTACGATCCAGAGGTGGGAACGGTATGAAACTGCTGGTGATTGTGTCGTCACTGGACCTGACCCAGCCGTTCAGCGCGACTCCGGCCTGGTGGCAGTTGCTCAAGGCGCTGTACGAGGTCGGCGTGGACGTGATCGCGACTCCGTACCAGGGTCCGGCGATTGAGTCGCCCTGGTGGCGGGCGGCTCCTAACCCCGCCCGGCTGGAAGGTGACGCGTTTAAGCTGGCGCGTGATGCCATGCGGCGCGTGACGCGCGACAGGCAGACCCAGGTCGCCGGGACGCAGCTTGAAGCCGAAAGCCTGCCGGATAAGGTGGTGCGCCGCGTGGCGCAAACCGTGATCGCGCCGCGCTGGCGGCGGCACGTGGACCGCGTGATGGCCCAACAGCCGGATATCGACGCCGTGCTGGTGATCACGGTGCCGCTCAATCACATCCCCGGCCTGGCCCGCCACATCGTCGAGCGGCACGGTAAGCCGGTGTTTTTTTATGACGGCGACGTGCCCGCCAGCCTGCCAAATTTTATGGGATTCGCCACCGGTTTCCGCATCTACCAGGGCGCGGACCTCTCCGAATACACGGCGTTTATCTCGAACAGCGACGGCGGCAAACAGGGTCTGCTCGATCTCGGCGCGCGTGAGGTCCACACGCTGTTTTACGGCGCGGACGAAGACCTGTTCATCCCGGTTGACGTGCCGCAAGACCTCGACGCGTTTTTTTACGGGCACGGGCGCGAATACCGCGCCGAATGGATCGACGCGATGGTGCGCGAGCCAAGCCTGCAACTGCCGGATGCGCGTTTCGCCGTGCGCGGCACGCGCCTGGGCGACGTGGGCAAAACGAAGATGCTGCCGTACCTGTCGTTTAGCAAGCTACGCGACTATGCCTGCCGCAGCAAAATCAACCTCGTGATCACGCGTAAGGCGCACGCCTCGGTATTTGCGTCGTCCAGTTCGCGCCCGTTTGAGCTGGCGTCGTTGGGCGCGTGTATGGTGTGCAACCCGTACGAAGGCATCGAAACGTGGTTCGAGCCGGAAAAAGAGCTGATCGTCGTCCACAGCGCGGAGGAAGCCATCGAGCGTTACACGTGGCTGCTCGATCACGACGACGCGCGGCAGGCGATGAGGCAGGCCGCCCGCGCGCGCTTCTTAAAAGAACACACCTGCCGCCACCGGGCGCGGCAGCTTACCGGCTTGATTCAGGGCTACCTATGAACGATCCACGCGAGTCCCTGCACGATCCACGCGAGTCCCTGTACGATCCCGCCCCGCCGGACGCCTGGTTGTCGTCCCGGACGTGGCGCATGGCGCGTAACCAGCCCTGGCTGGTCCGGCTGGAACTGCGCCGGATAGCCAGTTGGCCCATGACGCGCCTGATCTTCGCACTGGCGGGCGTGCGCTGGGGGCGCGGCTGGAGGTTTTATGGTGTGCCCATCCTGCAGAAGCACCGCCTCAGCACATTGATCATCGGCGACGACCTGCACCTGCGATCGATTCCGCACAGCAACGCGCTGGGTCCGTTCCATGCGGTGATCCTTTCGACGCGGCGGCCCGGCGCGCGGCTGGTGATCGGGCGCGGTTTTGGCATGACGGGCGGCACGATCTGCGCGGAA
>CAYMTN010000143.1:0-14222 GCA_964393335.1 uncultured Anaerolineaceae bacterium | reverse complement strand
GGAGGCCGGCAGGCGTCGCGCCGTCGAAGAACACATGCGCCGCTCGATGGAAGACGAAGTGACGCAGAATTTCCACAATCCGAATCCGCGCTCCATCAAGCCGAAGGAACACCAGGAAGCGATCGAGAATCTGGTAAACGCGCAGATCGAGCAGATGACACGCGCGCTGCCCGCCTACTCCTTTGCCCTGGTCGAACTGCAAATCGGCCAGCGGAAGTTGTTCGTCCAACTGCACCACGATCCGCAGTATCGCTGGGATGGTACGGCGACGCTGCTGCCGATTGCGTACCGGCGCACCATCACCTTTACCCCGGCGGATGAGGGCGCAGGCCGCCGGGGGTTCGGCGGCACAGGGGCTGGCACCGGGCAGCGGGATGACGGCGGCGAGGGCCGCGCATCCGGTACCGGCGGCCAGCAAGGTGTTGGCACGGGCGGGGATGGCACGGATACGCAGCAGGGACCCGGCGGGTTGGTCGTGACGCCGGAGGGCGAGGGCGCAGCCAGCGGCGGCATGCTCTACCCGACATCACCCCTGGCTGCCCTGTTCGGCGCGCGGCTTGAATGTGAGAGCGCCTACGGCGAACCGTCCCTCAGCGACCTGGGTGAAGCGGGCCAGGCGTTGCAGCAGCAGATGGACCGTATCGCGTTTCTGCTGAGTATGCCCACCTGTGAATATGCCGGGCGGTTTATCATCAATGCGGCTTTTGTTCTGGGCGTGCGTGCCAACGGCGTCGGGAGTTACGCGGCCCGCGAATCTGGATCGACGGCGCCGGTCGGCACCGGTACCACCGGTAACATGGGCGTGTTTAATTTCGTCCCGGTGCCTTCGGTGCCGATTCAACTGTTGAGAACGCTGGCCTCCATCGTGCCGGACATCGGCAATTTTGCCGATCTGCTGGACCACGTTTACCGCAACCATATGAACCTGTTCGACTCCCCGTTCACCAATAGGGTGAACATGTGGCGGCTGCGGTTTTACTACGATCTGAACACGACCATGAAAGAGTCCGTCGCGCTGGTGTTCGGGCGGACCTGCCAGGTCTGCTTGCTGCAACTGCTGCGGTCGTCATACGCGGCCATCACGGCCCGGCAGGCCAACATCGGCGAGTACGCGCGCATGTTCGAGCAGGTGATCTTGCCCCAGATCATCAAAGTGCAAGACCTGATCGAGTTGCGCGACATCCTCAAACGCCACCAGGCGGTGGTGGGAGTCAGCCGGACCTTGCGCCAGGCCGAACAATCCGCCCCTGGCGCTACCGCTGCCACCTGGACGGAAGCTACCCGGCTGCTGCTGGACGCCTTTACCGAAAGCAGCCGCGCCCAATCCAGCGAGTCCGGGCGGCGTGGTGAGATCGTGGTCGAAGACGGCACGGTGCGCATTTTCGACGGTCAGGGGCGACTGTGGGCGCTCGAAGGGCTGGAACGCGCAATCGCCATTCATCGCGGGGTGATCGAATCCGCCGATCCGCTGGTCAAGCAGATGGTGGAGCTGGACGAAGTCGTGACCCGTTTCACGCGGCCCGGTGTGCTCGTCGCGTGGGAATTGACCAAAATTCTGTACGACATGCAGCTCAACAACGAAGAGAAAACACGCGACGCGGAAAGTGACTGGATGTTTGCCTTCCGCGCCAGCCGGATTCAAGAAACGCTGCCGTCGGCAACGGTCTCCGGCACCAGCTACGAGCTGCACGGCATTCACAAAGTGGCGCACGAGCAAATCGGGCATTTTTTCCGAGGCGATAATTATTATGCGCTGGGCCTCAATTTTCTGTTTGGGGCTGAGTTGGGCTTTCGCGGCCTGGTGACATTTTTCGAGTTCGCCGGCATAACGTTCCTGGCGGTGGCGTGCCCGCCGCTGGCCGTCTATGCGGGCATGGGCCTGGCGCTCTATCACTACCATGAAGCGCGCGAACGCGAACAACTCTACGAATCGCTGATTGACCCGGAGTTGGTGCTCTCCCGCGCCGAGGTCGAAGCCGAGTTGTTCGCCGCCAAGCTGGGCCTGGCGTTTGCGTTCATCCCTGAAGCCGGATCGATTATTGGCCGCAGTCTTGGTATTGGCGCGCGCGCTGGCAGCCGTGTCGTTGTGGAAACAGCCGAAGAAGTGGCCGAAACCAGCGCGCGTAGCGCGTTTGGCGCGATGCGGGGGTACCTGCTGCACGAGATGGGGGAATCGCTCAAGTATGGCGTTTTGGTCGCCTTCACACGCGAAATTGTCACGAATGAGGTGATGGACGCGGTCGTGGGGAAGTTGATCGCCGAACCGATCATCATGGACATGCAGCGCGAACTGCTGGCCATCGGGCCGGGGCTGGGTGCCGCACAGGTCCGATCTCAAGCGGCTCAACCGGCACCTCCGCCTGGCTGGACGCTGGAATCCGGCCAGACGGCGACTCGCCAGCCAGACGGCTCGGTGACGATTCATTTTCGCCAGCAGCCCGGCCCCACGCCCGGCGACCAGACGAGTGACGAGTAACAGCCTATGGGGCGTATTGTCTTACGTGACACGGTGATCGACGTGAACCTGAATCCGGCGGCCCTTGCCCGGCGGGTGCCGGAGTTTGAGGCCATGCGCGAGCGCCTCTCCAGCCGGACGGAACTCGATCTGCACGTCGTCGATGGTTATCTGGAGGGGCGGTTGACGCGCGTCCTGGGGCATGTTGGGGATGTTTACTTGCGCGAGATTTCGGCGCACATCGATCATATCGTCACCATCCGCGAGCGGTTGACGCGTGGAGTCGAGGCGGTCGTGCGCGGCGAAGGGCGTGTCGAGGGTATCAGCATCGGCGAGATGCAGCGCCTGTTCACCGAACTGGATGCGGTGCTCAACGATCTGCGCTCAACCGAGCAATACGTCCGCGACTTATCCGAGCAGCGCGCGCGCGAGTTATTCGAGGGCAGTCGCAGCCGCAGGCCCGAAGAACCGCGCGACCCGATCACGTCGGTCCAGCCGACGCCGCTGCCTCCCAACGCGCCGGACGTGATCGTCGCGTCGCTGACGAGTGAAGCGACCCGCAGCGAGCTTAGCCAGCAGGCTCAGTCGGTGACGTTCCACCCGGACGGGCAGGTATCGGTGGCGTTCGCGCGTGATACGGTGGAATTGTCCTTGAATGGGGATGGCTTCATCGAGGCGCGCGTGCTGCGCGATGGGTCCGAACGGGCGCGTTTTGCCGAATTTGACACGCTGGCCCGGCACGGCTCCAAGCCGACCTCGACGCGTGTCATGCAGTCGCATCACGGCCTGCAGGACGCCTTGATGAAGTCGTTGTTTGAGGATTACGGTTACAAGTCCGGCGACCCGCCGACCGTCTGGCTGCGCAACAGCACGAGCGGCTCGCCGCACCAGCGCATCACGCACATCCAGAACCATAACCAGGGCGTGCGCGAAGTGGACCCGAACCTGAGTTACGCGCGCATCCGCGAGCTTGGCATTGCCGACCTGCGCGCCGCTGGCTGCCCGGATGCCAAAATCCGCGAATTCACGGCGGCGATGGACCGCTATTTTGAAGAGAACATTTTACCCCGCATCCCTGAGGCCGACCGTCCGGGGCTGGTGGGGACTTATCCAAGGCTGGTGGGTGAATAACATGGCCGTTGACAGGATGCGTGACCTGCTGAACGCAATTGGCGATCAATGGGAAATCCGGCAGCCTTCTGACCCGGACGACATAACACGCGTCTTTGACAGCCTGCCGAATACGCCGCCGCCGGACCTGCGCGCGCTCTACGCGTTCAGCAACGGTGGTTACCTGGGCGACGTGGCGATTTTTGTGCTGTTCGAGCTGCAAAACGTCAACCAGCAGCCGGCGCTGTTTGGCAGCTTCCCATCCGCGATCTATTTCGCCAGCGATGGGGGCGACGGATTTTTCATGATCGATACCGGGGACGATCTGGGCTTTGGCGTAAACTGCATTTTCTGGTGCGACCGCAGCGCCCTTCAGCGTGATTACTGCGTGCCGTGCGGCGTCTCGCTGGTGGGTTTTTTGCAGAGCGTGGCGCGTGGCGAACGACCCTGGGACGGTGATACGGTCCGCAAACTGGGCGTGCGCCACATGCAGCAGGCACTCGAGGCGCACGCCGGGCAGTGGATCGCCAGCCCACCGGCCACGCCGGGCGAGGTGCGCCGGGCCGGTCAGCAAGCCGGGGCAGCCGTTCCGGTCGTGCTGCGCGACCTGCTGCTGATCAGCGACGGGATCACGTTCGGCGGCTCCGGCGTGACGATCGCCTCCGCTGCGCAGTTGATCGGTCTGGGCGAACCGGTGACAGAAGCGAATCTATCCCCTGCCGTGTTGTTTGCGCGTGACGCCGTGTTCCATTACGCGCTGACGACCGGCGTCTGGAACGAGCAGGCCGGGGTACCGCCCACCGGCGACGGGTATGTGCTGCGCTTCCGGCTCGGCCAGTCGCTGGACCGGGCGGAAAACATCGGCTGGCTGCCGGATGTCGTCGGGCGCTGGTTGGAACGCCAGGAATCCGGAACAGGAGAGCAGTAATGGCACGCATCAGCTTTCAGAAGTATGCTGCAATTCCCTCAGCCGTCATATCCGATGGCGTGGTCACGATCCCGCTGTGGGCGGTCACGTCGATGAGTCTCAGCGAATCGTTTGCGCTGCCGCCGATCGGTTCGTCCGGCTCGCGTGCGATTGTGGCCACGCACGATGACACCGTCAACCTGTCGGGTGTGCTGGTCGGCCCGGAGCGTTACGCCTGGAAATTCGGCCTGGAAACACTCGCGGAGGCCAGCAAACGCGGCAGCGCGCTCGAAGCGTGGACCGGCGGCAAGGTCGGCGGCCTGATCCTGATCACGTCGATGACGATCCGCACCGACATGCAGATTCAGCAGTTGACGTTCAGCACCACCGCCCAGCAGAAAAATGTCTTGCAGGTGACCGTGTCGATGAAATACATGCCGTGCCCCGGCGCGCTGGGCAAACTGCTCGATCTCGCCAGCGTGCTGGTCGGTTCGCTGGCAGACTTTGGAAGCGAGGCGACATGATGCCCCCCATCCCGATTCAACGTTACCTGGTGCCGGAACCATCCCGCATTGCGCCGGATGGCTTCGCCACCTTCACAAAACCGGTCCTTAACGGGCTGCCAGACCGTTGTGAGTTGGACGAACACACGACGTTGGTGCTCAGGATGCCCACCGGGCAGGGCACGCTCTGGCGGGATGCCGATCCCGAAGCGACGGTCAGTGATGGCGCGACCGGACGCGCCACACTGGACGACGTCACGCTGGCGCTGCTTTCCGAACAGCTAACGCCGCCGCTGCGGCTGAGCATCGCGGTCGGCGGCAGGCGGCGGGCCGTCGTGCCGGTGGTCGCCGGTCTGTCGTACGCAGTGGCCGGTCCGAACGGGGAACACCTGGAAATCGTCATCCTGGATTGGTGCCTGACCGCCGGAACCGTGCGCGGTACGGGCCGTTTTGGGTCGCAGGTCGTGGTGGCATGGCAGTTGATGCTGGGCGGGTCCGGCGCTTTTTCGCCGCCGCCCGTGAATCCGTACCTGCGCCTCCGCCTGGAACAATCACAGCTCTTTTATTCGTACAGCGACCTCCGTTATTAGAGGGAATGGCAGCCATTATGGTCAAATCACCAAGCGAAATGCTGGACGAGGTCATTGTTGGCAATGATGCCGGGTGGAACATCACGTTTCATGAGGTAAACAAAAACGGCGAACCCGGCAACCAGGTGCTGGCAATTGGCCGGGACGATTATTACGCCGCCATCGACGCTACCATGCCGCATGGCCTTGAAGGGGGCGTGTACCGCTTCGTCATCGAGCGTATGCTGGATGATGACTACAAAAAACTCGCGAAAAAACAGGCGCCGTATATGAAGCTGTACCTGTTCTGGCGCGACAACAACCAGAGCGTGAGCGGGTATCTCGCCAATGTCACCGGGCTGCAGGACGTGCTGAAAGCGACGAACAAGGTCGATCCCGATACGCTGGTCGCCGTGCTGATGATCACGGACATCGTGCGCAAGAAGGGCGAACTCAGCTACGACGTACACATCGAAGCGCGCGAGCACGTCTACCACCAGTTGAGCAGCGCGCGCCTGACCAAAGAAGACGCTGATCCGGCGGCGACCAACCGCCCGTTGGTCGATTATGTCCGCCAGCTTGTCGAGGCCCACCACGTGACCGCTGCCGCCACGCCGTTTGAAGGCGCGCATTTCATCGTCGGCGGGACGCTCACCGAAGGGACAAAGGTCCTGGCGACGCTGGGCAAGCTCGCAGAACGGATCGAAAAAGAGGCCAACCGTCACGGGCGTGGTGTGTATCTCATCCGGGATGGTAAGCTGTACATTGGCACAAGAGAGTTCCCGCTTAAAAGCGGCCAAACCAAAGACCTGACCATTGCCGGCGGGTTGGTCGAAATCAAACCAGCGCCAGACCCTCCCGACGAATCCGCCAGCGCGACGCACCGCAAACGCTACCAGTTGACGTTGAAGGGCCGCCCCGACATCAAGCCGGGTGGCATGGTGCGCGTCAACCTGCCACCTGAAGAAGAGGATCGCAATACGCTGGCCGGGCCGCTGGGCGTGATTGGCGAACTGGCCTCGGATGTGGCAAAAGGCGCGATTGTGCAGCCCCTCGGCGGCTTCGATGCGTCGAAGGCCACCAGCCTGTACGTGGTGTCGGTCCGTCACCAGCTCAGCCGGCAGCATGGATTCGTCACGTCGGTGATCGGCCTGGAGGTTGATCCGAAAAACCCCTGGGACCAGTACAAGACGAGCGACGATCCCGGCGAACGTGCGCGGCCAGATTCTGGCAGCGGCACCGGCGAAGGACGTGCCGCGCGCGCCATCGATGCACGCCTGCGCACGGCTATGCGCCTGCACTGGCAGACGGATGTCGCCCAGGTGCGGGGCATGACCAGCCAGGCCGATACCTCGCCGCTCCAGACGCTGACCGTCCATCGCGGGTTGGACATGGACGGCGGCGCGCATTCGTCGGTGCGCCTGACGTTTGGTGATACGTCCACCTTTGACGAGGTGCCCTACCTGACGCCGTTTGCATGGGGCAAATGCGGCCTGGTGCTGCCGCGTTATCCCGGTATGCGCATCGCGCTGACGCACCGCCTGGGCCAGTTGGACGACCCGCTCGACATCGGCGCTGTGTGGGAATCGAACTCCGGGCCGGAATCCAAACCCGGTGACTACTGGCTCATCCTACCGGCTGCCGTACCGCAAGATCGCCGCGCCAGCATAGCCGAAGACGACCAGCCGCTGACCTACGCCGGTGCTGTGACGCACGATCTGATCGACGCCGACGGCAACCGCGTGATCGAAGTCGGTGAGCTGATGATCCGGGTCGGAAGCCTGAAAGACGTTGATAAACGGCCCGCCCGTGCGTCTGATGCCAACAGCGTCACCATCGAACACGCGGCTGGCGACGCGCGCATCATCATGAAACAAGACGGCTCGATTGTGATCCAGGGCAAACAGATCGAAATCGACGCCGGGAGCGGCAACATCACGATGAAAGCCAAAAAGGTCGATGTCCAGGTCACCGATTCGATGGATGTCACTTGATAGGCATGGAAAGGGAAGCCTATGTTAGACATTGAGCGCGAACGCGACAACGTGCGGCGTCGATTGCTTGGACGTGGCATCGCGTGTCACCTGATCTATGACACCCCCTATCTGGATATCGGGCAAGATATCCGGCTGGCCCGCAGCGAACACGGCCTGGACTTCGATTTTGTCGAGGGATTGGACAACCTGGCACAGGTGCTGCACATCACGCTGACGACGGCGCTCGGAAGCGACCTGTTTAACACTCAATTTGGCTTTGACGGGTTGAATGCCCTGGTCGACGGGGACGACCCGGTGATCACGCGCGAGCGCGTGCGGGTGGCGATCATCCGCCTGTTACAACGCGAGCCGCGCATCCGCCGCATCATCGACGTGCAAATCGAAGGGGATGGGCAAACCGAAACGACCGGTGCGTCTGCCGCCGGAACGCGCTATCTCGACGTGAACGTGACGTGCGAGGCGGTGTCCGGCGACGAAACGACGATTAACATTGCGAGGTTGCTGCCAAATGTCTGAACAAACCACGCTTGAAGTTGCAGAAGTGCTGGCGATTGACGAAGCGGTTACCCGCTCAACCGGTGCCGGAGAATTCGGCATTACGACCGACGGGTTTGTAGCCAAACCGTTCGCCCGCCTGCTGGCCGAAAAACTGGCCCTGGCCCAGTCGCTGCTGGGCGAAACCATCGATCTACGCTCTGGCTCGGTCTTGCGCAAGCTGCTGGAAATCTCCGCCCTGGAAGACGCGCGTACCTGGGCGGCGCTGGCGAGCATGTACGACAACAGTTTCGTCAACTCAGCCAGCGGGCAGGCGCTGTCGTTTCTCGGCAAGGAACTCGGCATCGCGCGGCCTTACGTCGAAGCGACGGGCAGCATCCGCTTGATTCTGTCGGGCGTACTGCCTGCCGGTGAAAGCCAGATCGTGATCCCGCGCGGCGCGCGGCTGCAAACGGATGGCGGGCACCATGTCGCCACCGACCAAACCGTTATCCTGACGGCGACCGACAAGGAGCGCGATGTCCCGGTCGTGGCCTTTTATCCGGGGCCGGAACACAACCTCGATCCCACGCAGCCCGGCCAGCAGATCAACCAGTGGAACATGGAAGACAGCGCGCTGCAAGCCCTGTTTGATGCCGAAGAGGAGGCGGGCGGGCCGCTGGTCACGATTGAGCATACCGGGCCGCTCACCGGCGGCGAGTTACGCTGGTCCGATGCGCGGTACCGCCAGTTGCTGCTGCGCGCGCCGCGCTCGCTGTGGACGGTTGACGCGGTGCGTCTCGCCGTGTCACTCGTGCCGGGCGTGCGCCAGGTGCAGATCCGCGATGGATGGGGCGGCCTGGATATCAACCAGTCGATTTTCGGCAACTTCAACTTTATTGAGCGGCTTTTTGGCAGCGAGCGTGATCTGGGCAGCCCGTACTACTTCACCGTGCTGGTTGCGCCCACCCCCGCCGCTTTTTGGGAAGGGCCTAACGGGCTGCAAGTCGCCGTGCAATCGGCTATCGAAGACCTGCGCCCGATTGGCATCTTCCCGAATGTGGAACAGGCCGAGCAGGTTGGCGTGGGCATCAAGGCGGACCTGATTGTCGACGGGCTGCCGCTGCCCACCGGGTCGCGGGCCACCGTTAACGCGTCGGCTCCGGCCCAGGCGCTCAAGACGCGGCTGTTGAACCGCGCCCAGCAGTACGTGGATGGCCTGGGGTTTGGCGAGCCGGTCCGCGTGGCCGAGATCATCTGGGCGATCATGAACGAGCCGGGCGTGGAAGACGTGCGCGACCTGCGGCTGATCCGGTACCCGCCCAGCTTCGAGGCGGTGGACTTTGGATCCGTCGCCAAAGCCGATCTCCAACTGCTGCCTTACGGGCAAAATATCGAGCTACAAGTAAACCAGATTCCCGTGTTGGTGGACGTGGCAGATTACCTGCAAATTATCTGAGGAACAGCCGCATGGAACAACTCGACATCGACGGAGCGCGCTCCGCGTCGTTTCGCCACATGATCGACCATCTCAGCGGCCCGCTGACTGCCGGGGCGGTCCAGTCGCCGCTCGCGTTGGACAACACCGGGCGCGTGATGACCACCTGGGACACGCGCGAGCCGCTGGTCCTGATCAGCCCGCTGCGTTCCTTGCTGGACGAAGAATGGCATATTCAGCCGGTCCTGGACCCGGACGGCGCGGCTACCAGCCTGCCGGGTGTCCACTTCGCGTCTCATACCGAGCAAAGGGCCGCGCTGCCGCTCTATCGCCCGCCGGTTGTCCCCGATACGCAGCGCGCCGGGCCGTTTACCATCGCGCTGGCGCTGACGGTGACCGTTGATGGCACGCCCAGCGCGGTCGCGGCGCACACGATCTGCGATTACGTCGCGGTCGACCTGGTCGAAGGTTTGATGGGGCGTATGCTCACGATTCTGGGCGCAGAAAAAGCCCGTATCCGCCGCCTGGCCCGTGCGATCCAGGCCATGCGCCAACTGCGCTACGCCGAAGATGACGCCCTCGACCAGATGGGCGCGGACCTGGGCGTGCCGCGTTTTGCGGAGGATTTGCTCTACCAGAAGGACGGCAGCGGCGGTGACATCGTGACCGCCACGCGGCGCGAGCCGGATGCAGAATACCGGCATCGACTCGCCATCTACCGCCCGTTTCTCATGCCGACGCACGCCCACGTGCTGGCCATGCTCAACGGGCCGGGCGATGATACCGACCCGAACGCGGGCCTGCTGGGTGATATCGGGTTGAAGGAGCGCTTCCGCCTGTTGGAAACGGATAACGAATTTGCCATCGCGGTTCACCTGATCGCTGTCGGGGACCCGCAAATCCGCCTGAATTTTCTGAATTACGTGCGCGATGCGTACCTGATTTTCCCGGCCAACACGGCGGCCAACAACAATCGCCACGCGCGGCGCTTTATGCCACAGGTCCACAAGGACGCCATCACCGCCCTGCGCAAGCGCCTGCGCGGCGGGTACGATTTTGCAGACCCGGCGATGGGTGTCGCGCCGCTGCTGGCGACCTCGCTTGACCGGCTGGCCCGCGTGCGTGACCGGTTGGGCCATGCCAACCGCTGGCCGGTTTTGCGCGCGCAGGACGAAACCGGGGGCAGCCGCTACGAGATGGGATTCGGCGTGGACGTGCGCGTGCCCGACCCCGGCGAGTTGGACGATCTCGCGGCGCAGGTAACAGCGGGTGCCGGGGCAGCGGAAGACGACGACATCAGCGCCCTGCTCAGTTCGCTGACGCCGCAGCCGTCCGCTGACGATCCCGAAGGGGCCTGGCTGCTGGAAGCGTGCGGGTTCCGCACCGTGCACCGCCTGGACGCCGCCCGCATGTACCTTTCGCACCTGCCGACGTTTGGCCTGACCATTTCGGGCAACAACGTCACGGATGTCGGGACGGATGTGCCGCTGGAGGCCCGCTATCACGCCCCTGGCGATCCGGGGCAGAATGTCATCCTGGTGGAAGGAATCGCGCAGGCGGCGGCGCAGTGGACCGGTGCAGGCCAGCCCGCGTTTGACGTGTTGGACGACGCGACGGCCCAAGCGGCGTGGCAGCAGGCCGTATCGCTCGCCAACTCGGATAACGCCGCGCTGGTTTTCCGTGCTGCGACGCTGCCGGTGGTCAACGATGCCGATTATGTTGTCGAGCGGCTGCAAAAACTGCCCGGCGAACTGGTGCAAACCGTCCGGCTCAGCGTGCAGCAGTCGCAGGCTATCTTGAATCTGGACGGCAGCGCGATTGACGACCTGCACGACCTGGTGACGCTGTTCAAAAACAACCGGATCGTGTCCGTTTTGCCGCTGGTCACCTCCGCCAACCGCGTGCTGCTCGTATTGGGGGCCATCGGGCTGCCTCAGGCCGGGATCAATTTATCGCTGCGGCGGGCCACCGGATTCCGCTGGTACGTCGTCCCAATTGAGGGCAGCGGCGGAGACATCAGCACGCTGGGCAGCCGCACGACCTTCAGCCCCTGGCACATCGGGTTGTGCGCGATCGTCGTGCTGGGTTACGCCCGGCGTGGCCTGACCGATCCCTACGAAGTACGTGTCGAACTGCCGGACGACGCGCTGCTGAACCTGAAGCAGTACGAGTTCCTGATGAACCTGCTGGACCATATGCACCCCATCGGCGTCGAGGTGAACACCTTCAGCCTGCGCACCGAACATGTCGACCTCAACGCAGACGGGGCGGTTGATCGCCTGTCGCCGACCGTCTCCAAAACGTATCGTCAATTTCGCCGCGCGCGTCATCGCGGCAGCAAGAGCGTCAGCCTGGATGAATCCTAGTGAGCAAACAGGAGAATACGTCATGCCCGCTACTAACCCGAACCTGATTTTGACCCAACTGGAGCAGGAGATCGATAGCACGTTCAATACCATCGCGGCAACCGAGATGTCGGTTTTAGAAGCGAAGGGGCTGCTGCTCAACACGCTGATCAACGGCGGGTACATCGTCGATACCACGCCGCACCAGCGGACCTTTAATTACAGCGATGCGCTTGATGCCAATGCGCCGGCATGCGCCACCAGTTTCAACCGCGCGTTTGACCACGAAGATTGGATTGACGGCGAAAGTGTCGTCCAGGCCGAACAGACGACCGGCGAAAAAGGGTTTAACTGGCGGTTCCACCAGATCGAGAACGATATCGACGCGCTGGGGGCGGAAGTCGCCCGCGCGTTTGCCTGCCTGGCTGATCTGCGTGACCAGCTTTCGCTGTTGCTCGGTGAAGTACGTACGGAGCTTAACCGCATCAATGCCGATGTGTTCAACTGCTGCCAGGGCAAAAGCTCCGGCGTCATCATCGATCCCGTTTTGCCCGGCGCGTGGCAGTGGTTGGGCAATACCCGCATCCAGAACAAAGACTATATCGTCTATGAAGTGGCCGGGCGCTACCAAATGGTTCCACTCGTTTCGCAGGAGCTGGCAGGCATCGGCGACATCATCGGCGGCAATCCCATCGTTTTCCAGCCGTCGATCGGCACTATCGAAGAAGGACAGCGCCTCAAACGACCGGGCGAAATGGCTCGCTGGTTCGCCACCGACCCGGATGTGCGGGCGTTGATCGACGAGCGCGAAGGCAGGCTGACGAAACGGGTCCTGGTCCAGAATTTTGGCGACCGCGAAATCAGCCCCGGACTCACCGTCGCGGACGCGGTTGACATGCTGCCCGCCAACAAAACCTACGATAATCCGCAGGCTCTGCTTGACGACCTGGCCGCGCGCGAAGCCAAACAGATTCGGGAGGTCGGTGGCGCTGACCGCGTTAGCACGGTTCTGGGCGTAACCGGCGCCACTATCGCCGAAGCGCCCGTCGAACGGCTGGACGTCGTCGATACGTCGATGCGCAGCGCGCTGGCCCGTGCCGGTTTCAGGACGGTGGGCAGCATTTCGAACGCTACCCCCGCCGAATTGAACACGGCGTTACGGAATGTCGGTTTCAACGCCGCAGAAGGTGACATCCAGGCGATCACGGCTACCGCGCACTCGGTGATGCGTTTGGGAGGTTAGGCGATGCCGACCCGCGTGGCGGTGGTGGATGAGGTCAAGGCGACCCCCGGCGCAAAATCGCCCAGCGACAACGTGCAGGGCGGCACCTGGAGCGCTGGCTCGATCACGCACCAGTTTTACCCCAAGCTGACGATCGGCGGCAAGCCTGTCATTTACGAGGCAAGCTGCACGTTCACATACAGCGGCGGCAAAGACAGCTCGTCCGGCGCGGACGTGCCACCGACCTCCGAAGACGTCACCCTGACGGCGACGACCAAAAAGACGCAAAAGGACGAGAGTTTCGTGCTGGTCGATGGCGACTCGAAGAGCAGCGCAAACGGCAACAACCTGACCGTTCACACCAGCAAAAAACTGCGCACCGACTAATGGAGAACCGAAATAGAATCTAGATGATTGACTTGGTAGGGGCGTTTGCCGCGCCCTGGATCATCCGGATTTGTTTCAGTCTCTCCATGAGTGCTGCGAGTTCTAAATGGTTTGTCCATTAGTACCTATCCGTACATTCGCTCGTGTAGGAGCACGGCAAGCCGTGTTGTCATAGCATGTTCAAAAGGATAAAATGGCGACCTACTGCAAGGACCCTCATCGCAGGTCATCGGCCAGCTTGCCACAGGAGGCATGAGCTTGTCGAGCATCTTTCAGCGCCAGCAGTTGGCCAATATTATTTCGCTCTCCCGGCTGGGTTTCCTGCCCTTTATTGTGCTTGCTGGACTCCTAAGGCAGCCTGAGGCTTTTGTGGGATTGTTCGCCGTGCAGTTGTTTTTGGACGCTGTGGATGGTTTTGTAGCGCGGCGACTGCATATTGAATCGGACCTTGGACGGCGCTTGGATACGGTGATTGATCTGGCGATCTGGTTACCGAGTATGATGCTCTTCGTATGGCTCGTCTGGGATGAGTTTGCCAGAGTTTTTCCGGTGTACCCGCATCTGTTCATCATTCCGATCATCACCTCCGTCCTCATGTATGTCGCGGCTTACCACTATCTTCACACCGTGGCAGCCATCCACCTCTATAGTGGAAAGCTGGCATCCGCGTTGGTGTTACTCCTGATGGTCACCATGCTGCTCGATCGATTCCATCCGCTCCTGGGGTATCTGGCGGCCTCTGCGGGCGTTGTTTACCATCTGGAAGCCATGGCGATTTACTTCCGCAAAAAAGATCAGACTAACGAGAACGTAAC
>CAYMTN010000142.1:0-14341 GCA_964393335.1 uncultured Anaerolineaceae bacterium | reverse complement strand
AATCAAATGCCCGGAAGTCCGCCCACCCCTTCAGCGCCAGCGTCTTGGTGATCGCTGCCGTCAGTGTCGTCTTCCCATGGTCAATGTGTCCGATTGTCCCCACGTTCACATGGGGCTTCGTCCGCTCAAACTTGCCCTTAGCCATGATGCCTCTCCTAAATTAGCAGTTCGTTATTCGCGGCAGACCTGGCAAAAACAGCGCCGCGCCTACGAGCCGACCGGTTATTTGCCGCCCCGGATGATCGTTTCCATGATCGATTCGGGAACCGGCTCGTATTTTTCGAATTCCATCGTGAAACTGCCGCGTCCTTGCGACAGGTTCCGCAAGTTGGTTGCGTATCCAAACATCTCACCCAGCGGGGCTTCGGCATGGATTGATGATACGCCATCACCGCGCGTGTCGATCCCACTGATGTTGCCGCGCCGCGCCGCCAGGTCGCCCAAGACGTCACCCGCATATTCTTCGGGCACGACGACTTCCACGCGCATGTACGGTTCGAGCAGCACCGGCTTGCCGTGTTGTACGGCGTCTTTGAGTGCCATCGACCCGGCGATCTTAAAGGCCATTTCCGACGAGTCCACTTCGTGATACGACCCGTCTTCAATCGATGCCTTGACGCGCACGACCGGATACCCGGCCAGCACGCCGCTTTGCGCCGCTTCGCGGATGCCCTGTTCCACCGAACGGATATATTCCTTGGGGATCGATCCGCCGATGACGTTGTTCTCGACGACTACATCCTCGGCGACACCGCCGCCATCGCGCAGCGGCTCGACCCGGATGATCGCGTGACCATACTGGCCACTGCCGCCCGTTTGGCGGATAAAGCGCCCTTCGCCGCGCGAGGGACGGGTCACCGTTTCGCGGTACGAGACACGCGGCTTGCCGACCCGCGCATCGACCTTGAATTCGCGGAACATGCGGTCGACCAGCACCTCCAGGTGCAGCTCGCCCATGCCGGAGATCAACGTCTGCCCGGTTTGATCGTCTACGCGCACGACAAAGGTCGGGTCTTCCTCGGCCAGCTTCGCCAGCGCCGTGCCCATTTTATCCTGATCGGCTTTGGTCTTCGGCTCGATAGCCACCGAGATCACCGGCTCAGGGAACTTGATGTTTTCCAGTATCACGGGGTGATTCTGCGCGGCCAGCGTCTCACCCGTGAAGGTGTCCTTCAGGCCGAGCGTAGCGGCAATATCACCGGCGTGCACTTCGGTTACGTCCTCGCGCCGGTCAGCAAACATGCGCACCACGCGCCCGATGCGCTCGCGGCGGTCTTTCGACGTATTCATAACCGTCGAACCGGCCTCGATTACACCAGAATACACGCGGAAGAATGCCAGCCGCCCGACAAAAGGATCGGTCACGATCTTAAAGACCAGCGCCGACAGCGGCTCGTTGTCAGACGCGTGACGCTCGACGGTTTCATCATTTTTCGGATTGATCCCATACATGGGGGGCACATCCAGCGGAGAGGGGAGGAAGTCCACGACGGCATCCAGCAGAAGCTGAACGCCCTTATTCTTCAGGGCCGATCCACACAGGACCGGTTGAAGAAGGTTGTGAATCGTGGCCTTACGCAGCGCCACCAGCAGCTCATCATCACCGATTGTTTCTTCCCTCAGGTACTTTTCGGTGAGCGCCTCGTCCGTTTCGACGATCTTCTCGATCATCCGGGCGCGCGCCGCCCGCGCCTTCGCCAGCACATCGGCGGGCAGGGGCCGGTGTTCGATAGCGGTTCCCAGATCGTCGCCGTAAGTCACCAACTCCATGTTCAGCAAGTCGATGATGCCAGCGAAATCGACCCCTTCACCGTACGGAAGCTGAATCACAACCGGCTTGCCATTCAGGCGGTCTACGATCATACTCACGCACCGGTCAAAATCAGCGCCGACGCGGTCCATTTTGTTGACAAAACAAATGCGCGGAACGTGATAATCGTTCGCCTGACGCCACACCGTTTCCGACTGGGGTTCCACACCGGCGACGCCATCAAAGACCACCACACCACCATCCAGCACACGCAGACTCCGCTGCACTTCGGCGGTGAAATCCACATGGCCGGGCGTGTCGATCAGGTTAATCTGGTGACCACGCCAGAACGCGGTAACCGCGGCTGCCGTGATGGTGATCCCGCGTTCTTTTTCCTGCTCCATGTAATCGGTCGTGGCCGCGCCATCGTGCACTTCGCCCATGCGGTGAATCTTACCGGCATAGTACAACACACGCTCGGTGGTGGTTGTCTTACCGGCGTCAATATGGGCAATGATGCCAATGTTGCGGACCGAAGCAAGGTCCAGAGCGGTATCGGTCGTGGCTTTTTTGGCCATGATAATCTGCGATGATCCCTGTTAATCTACCAACGGTAGTGAGCAAACGCCCGGTTGGCTTCCGCCATACGGTGCGTGTCTTCCTTCTTTTTGATGGCCGAACCCTGGCCGTTAGCCGCATCCAACAGCTCTGCGGCGAGCTTTTCAGCCGTGCTGCGACCACCGCGTGCCGCCGCCGCCGCCAACAGCCAGCGCATGGCCAGCGAAAGCGCGCGCGCCGGGTCCACTTCGACGGGCACCTGATAAGTCGAGCCACCCACGCGGCGCGGTTTCACTTCGAGAACCGGCGTAGCGTTACGAAGGGCCTGTTCAAAAACCTCGACCGGGTCGCGCTTGGCGCGTTCTTCGACCTGCTCAAACGCGTCATACATCACGCGCAGCGCCGTGCTCTTTTTGCCACCGCGCATCATGCGGTTCACGAACATCGAGACGCGAACGTTGTTATACCGGACGTCCGGCTCAATCTTGCGCTTGGGTGGGCTATACCTTCTCGACATATTCTTTACTCCCCAGAAATGAATTTACTTCTTCGGTCGCTTGGCACCGTACTTGCTACGCGCCTGCTCACGGTTGCTCACGCCATCGGCATCCAGCGTGCCGCGCACGATGTGATACCGCACGCCGGGCAGGTCCTTCACACGACCACCGCGCACCAACACCACGCTGTGTTCCTGCAAGCCGTGCCCTTCACCGGGGATGTAGGCCGTCACTTCGATCCCATTGGTGAGGCGGACACGAGCCACCTTACGAAGCGCCGAGTTCGGCTTCTTGGGCGTCATCGTCTTAACCTGAGTGCAGACACCACGCTTTTGAGGCGCACCTTTAGGCTGGCGCGTCCGCCGCTGCGAATAAGAGTTAAAGGTATATTGCAGCGCTGGTGCCTTACTCTTTTTCTTCTTCGGTTGACGACCTTTCCGAACCAACTGATTGATCGTCGGCATACGTGCCTCCATGCCTAGGCCAGCTCGACTGGCGGTAAATTGGGCGTAACAACGGGCGTTTTGCGCCCGTTTTTTTCTGCATAACGTGAGGCCATCCAACTTATGCCACGGGTGGCCTCACGTACGATACCTCATCCAATTCGGCCACCAGCGCCCTGCAACCAGGCAGGGTTGGTGCCGTGTGAGTGAAAGTGCCGCTCATATTAGCATCTAGGCAGGGGGCTGTCAAGGCTGAACCCGGCAGCGCGCTGCCCAAACGGTCAGCCCCACAACACGAGCGGCTGTCCGGGAAAAAACATGCGCACTGGCCAGCAAACGACTACAATCCTGGGGGATGTGCGCAGACAGGGGTAGGATTGGCCCATGCTAACACTTGACGATTTTTTCCATCTGCCGCAGGTCGAGACGCTGCTTGACCAGTTGAACGCGCCTGAACCGGGCCTGATCGTCGTCACAGGGCTGGACCCGCGCCCCCTGGCAGGTCCGGCAGTCCCTGGCGGTTTTTTGGCGAGCGGGCGTTCGACCCTCTTTCGGATACTGATGCGCGAGATGATCGCCGCGCGCTCCCCGGCGCGGGTGCTGGTCGTGGCCGAAGACGGGCAGACTGTGCGCATTCCCCGGCACCTGCGGCGGCAGGTTGAAATGCTGCCGGTCAGGCCGTCGCGCTCGTACGTCGATCATATAAGGTCAGCGATCCCGCGCCGCCCGGACCTGCTGGTGATCGATCACCTCACCATCGACAATACGCCCGCCGCGCTCGAAGCCGCCCAACACGGGCTGCGCGTGCTCTCACAGATCGATACCGTTTTTCGCGGGACGGGGGCCGCGCGCCACCTGCTCGATCTCGGCGCAGCCCAACACCAACTCGCCGGGCTGGCCTGGGTGATCGCCGTGCAGCGGCTGCCAGCGCTCTGCCCGCACTGCAAACAGGCCGTACAGCCGGACGATACGCAGGTCGCATGGCTGCGCCAGCGCTACCCTCACCTGGACGACATCCGGCCCGAACTGGACGGCATCTCGCCGGTGAGCGGGCCGTACTACCAGGCGAGCGGCTGCCATCACTGCGATTACAGCGGGCATTTTGGCGACGTCGTTGTCTTCGACGTATTCCGCGCCGACGCCAACACGCCGGCCCTGGTCGAACAAGCCAGCCTGCTCTCGATGGAAGATTACGTGCTGCAACTGGGGCTGCTGGGTTACGCCGCGTTGGACGACGTGTTGACGTTCGAGGCCGAACAGTTCCACCGCACGTATGACCTGCTGCGTGCCAGCGAACAGGCCCTTGTCGACTCCAACGCCGTGTTGGAGCGCAAGTTGGTCGAACTGGAAGCCGCGCATCGCGTGCTGGAACAGCGTACCAAAGCGCTGATCTCGCTGCAAGAGATCGGCCAGGCGCTGCTCAGCTCGACCGACCTGGAGGACCTCGCGGGGCGGGTGTGCCGTCAAGCCTGCGAGTTGTGCGGTGCGGACCGCGCGATCCTCTACTTTTTGCAGTCGGAGGACCGCGCGGAAGTGCTGGCGGTAGGCGGCTGGGAAAGCGCGCTGATTCACCAACAGTTGGCGGCGGGTGACGTTTTCACCGCCGGGACCAGCCCGGAACCGGCCCGGTTCAACCAGTGGCCGCCCGGCGTGCCGGTCCGCCCGCCGGACGTCGAAGGGGCGGTTCTGCGCGCCGGGCTGTACGTGCCGCTCATCGCCCAGGATCAGCCGGTCGGGGTGATGATCGTACACACCACGCGCAAATCGCGTTTTCAGCCGGGCGAAACCTCGCTGCTGCAAACGTTCGCCAACCAGGCGGCTCTGGCGATCCAGCGCGCCGGGCTGATCTGGCAGCTTCGCGCGAAAATCGTGCAGCTTGAAGCGGCGCAGGCGGAACTCGTCCAGAAGGAACGGCTGGAGCGCGAGCTGGAACTGGCGCGACAGGTGCAGCAGAGCGTGCTGCCGCGCGTCTTCCCCCGCGTGCCGGGTTACACGTTCGCGGCGCACAACGAACCGGCCCGGCAGGTCGGCGGTGATTTTTACGATGTGATCAAACTCGATGCGGATCATTTTGGCGTGGCAATCGCCGACGTATCGGACAAAGGCATGCCCGCCGCGCTGTACATGGCGCTGGCCCGCAGTTTGCTGCTGGCCGAGGCTCGCCGCGAGTCCTCACCGTGCGACGTGCTGGCGAACGTCAACGATCTGCTGCTGGAATTGGGCCAGCCGAATATGTTCGTCACCGTGTTTTACGGCATCATCGAGCGTAGCACGCGCCGCCTGGCGTATACCCGCGCCGGACACGACCTGCCGCTGCTGGTGCGCGGGGAGTCGCTGCACGAACTGCACGGCACAGGCATCGCGCTCGGCCTGTTCACCAGCGATGATCTGAACCTGTCAGAAGAAGACCTTGCGCTCGAATCAGGGGACCGGCTGGTGCTCTACACCGACGGGCTGACCGACGTCATGGACCCAGAAGGCAGGCTGTTCGATCACGAACGGTTGATGGCGCTGGTCCAGGCGCACGCCGGGTTGTCTGCGCCGGAGCTGTGCACCTCTATCGTGCATGACCTGGGCGCGTATCGCGGATCCGCCGATCAATTCGATGACATGACGCTGCTGATCGTCGCGGTGGACTGACAACGGGCAACGAGCGGGATGCAGAATTCTCCAATTCCGTTTACAATAAGCTAAACCGGTTTACGCCGGTGCCAACTAGACACTTCATCCTGAATAAATATCTTTCACATTTGAAGCGCATTATGGGTAAAGTCACCATTCAAGATATCGCCAAAAAAGCAGGCGTCTCCAAAACCTCGGTGTCATTTGCGTTCAACAATCCAGATCGCCTATCTGAAGCCACGCTCGATCGCATCCTCAAAGTAGCCGAGGAACTGGGGTACAGCCCCGATCCGGTTGCCAGCAACCTGAAAACGCGGCGAACCGGGTGCATCGGGCTGCTGGTGCCGCAGCCGATCCCGGTCGTGGCGCGCAACCCGCACACCTTCGAGCTGCTAGAAGGGATCGGCCAGACGTGCCAGGAAGCCGGGCTGTCGATGATGTTGGTCCCACCGCTAAAAGGAAATCTACGCCGCGCCATCGTGCGGGCCGCCGTCGATGGATTCGTGACGATGGGCCTGGAACCGTTCCGCAAGACGATGGCGATCTTACACCAGCGCGGCGTGCCTTTTGTGATGGTCGACAGCGAAATGACGCCCGGCATCCCATGTGTCAACGTCGATGACGAGGCAGGTTCGTATGCGGCCATGTCGTATATTCTGCGGCACGGGCACCGCGAGATCGCCATCCTGGGCATTTTGTCTGATCAAGGAGGGCACTACGAACAGTACATCGGGACGCTGAAACGGCGGGCAACCGGCTACGTGCGGGCGCTCAACGAAGTCGGGCTGACCATCGACCACACGCACGTGCGGCTGATCGAGTGTAAGGTCGAGCCAGACGCCGGTTACCATGCCTTTCGCAGTCTATGGCACTCGGACTGGCACCCCACCGCCGTCGTCGCTATGGCCGACGTGCTGGCTTTGGGCACGCTGCGTGCCGCCCGCGAATTGAACATTCGCATCCCTGAGGACCTGTCCGTGATCGGTTATGATGACATCGCGCCCAGCCCACTGGCCGATCCGCCGCTAACCACGATCCACCAGCCGACCACTCAGAAGGGCCGCATCGCCGCGCACTTGTTGATCGACCTGATCGAAGGCCGCGAACTCGAGTCCGAGCAGATCGTCTTGCCTGTGGAACTGGTCGAGCGTGGATCGGTGCAGCGTATTTCGCCGCCGTGAAACCAGCTTTCAACGATCAGAAAAAGCCGTTTTCGCGTCTGGGTTTTGTCCTGCCTGCTGGGATTTTTATACCGCTATATTTATATGGAGTGCCGCACCGGAGGCCGGCAGCGCACAGCTTCGCGGTTGATTTGTGCGTCTTGTCTGAATGATACGATGAGTTGTGTCAAACGGGAATAATCACTACAATGCTGTTAAATAATTTTGGCGTTGAGGCGTCTGGGAACCGGAAGGAGGCACCTATCGGAGAAAGCCGCTCCACTTGGCCCTTACTCTTTCGACAAGTTAGTTTTCCACCCCTGTAAAATCATTTTTTAGCGGAGGTAACAATGTCCAAGCTTTTACGAAGACTGGCAGCAGGTATGGTGTTCATCACCGTTCTGGTTTCTGTAGCACTCCCCAACCTGCCTGCAACGGCACAAAATCCGGTGGAGATCACCTTTTGGCACGCCATGAGCGGCAGCCGGGCGGATGTTGTGCAGACCCTGGTCGATGGCTTCAACGCAGTCAATCCTGATGTGAACCTGGTGGCCGAGTTTACCGGCAGTTACGCCGAAACGCTCACCAAAGCCCTGACCGCCTACAGCGCCGGCGAAGCGCCCGACATCGTGCAGGTCTACGAAGTCGGCACGCGCACCATGCTTGACTCCGGGGCTATCGTGCCGGTGATGGAAGTCAGCGGCGGCCAGTTGGACCAGAGTGAGTTTGTCCAGCCGATCCTTAATTATTATGCCATCGACGGCGAGCTGCGCTGCATGCCTTTCAACAGCTCGACGGCCATGTTGTATTACAACAAGGATATGTTCGAGGCTGCCGGGCTTGACCCCGAACAACCCCCGACCACCTTCTCTGAAGTGTACGAAATGGGCAAGCAGATCGTTGATTCTGGCGTTGCCACCAACGCGATCTCGTTCGGATGGCCCGCCTGGATTCTGGAGCAGATGTTTGCCATCCACAACCAATTCCTCGCGGATCAAAATAATGGGCGCGACGGGCTGGCAACCGAGGTCTACTTCAACAGTGATTTTGGCGTAAAAGTGTTGACCGAGTGGCAAAAATGGTCCAACGACGGCGTGCTGTTCTACGGCGGGCGCGAATATTCGGCCAATGACCCATTCATCGCCGGTGAGTTTGCCATGTTGGTTCAGAGCACGTCCAGCCTGGGCGGCATTGAGGGTAAAGTCGACTTCAACATGGGCACGGCCTTCCTGCCTGCTCTGGACGGCTACGCGCGTGACGGGAACAACGTAGTCGGCGGCGGCTGCCTGTGGACGATGGCGGGCAAAGCGGACGACGAATACAACGCCGTGTGGCGCTTCTACCAGTATCTCTCTGAAACACCCCAGGCGATCCTGTGGCACAAGGGGACCGGCTATTTCCCGGCCACCAATGCCGCTGTCCAGGCCCTGGATGACGAAGGTTGGTTCACCGACCACCCGAATTTCCGCACCGCGTTTGACCAGATTCTGGCCGGGAACGACACCCCGGCAGCGCGCGGCGTGTTATTGGGGGACTTCGTGATCATCCGTGACGTGGTTGGCGCGGCGATTGAGGAAGCTGTCGTCAACGGGGTTGATCCCCAGGAGGCGTTAGATACTGCCGTCGATGAATCCAACACGATTCTGGAAGACTACGCCAGCCTGGTACAATAATCGTCAGGCTCCAGACGGAACCACGCGGGGCGTGATTCCACTCACATCCTGATTGATGCAACCGGCTAGTACAGGTAGCAATTACCTGTACTAGCCCATTCTTGGCGAGGACCCTGCGGTGAATGTTGTTTTTCCAAACCGGATACTGCCTTACTTATTGTTAGCACCGAGTATCCTGCTTGTGCTCGTTTTTTTCATTTATCCGGCAGAGCAAAGCATCGAGCTGAGCTTCTACCGGGCAAACCGGATGCGCGATGTCAAGATTTACGTCGGGCTGGAAAACTTCCAGCGCCTGTATGAGTCTGACGCTTATCGTAACTCGCTAACCGTCAGTGCGAAATTCACGGCAGCCGTCGTCATCGCGGCGCTGTCGATCAGCCTGGCGCTGGCCGTCGGAGCCAGCCAGCCGATCAAAGGGTTCGGGCTGTACCGGACGTTACTGATCTGGACCTACGCGCTGTCTCCGGCGATTGCAGGCGTGATCTGGGCGCTGCTCACCGATCCCGCAATCGGCATCCTGGCCGATTTCCTGGGAAAGTTCGGGGTCATATTCAATTGGCGGCGCAGCAAAGACGACGCGCTGATCTTCGTGATCATGGCCGCGACGTGGAAAATCCTGGGATATAACATCCTGTTTTTCCTGGCCGGGCTGAAGAACATCCCGCGCGACGTGCTCGACGCCGCCGCGCTGGACGGGGCCAACGCCTGGACGCGCTTTTGGCGCATGACGCTGCCGCTGCTGACGCCCGTCACGCTGTTTTTGTTGATCATGAACACGCTCTACGCCAGCTTTGAAACCTTTGGGCTGATCGACATCACGACGCAGGGCGGGCCAGGCCGGGCCACCGATCTGCTGATCTACCGCCTGTACCTGGACGGCTTCCGCAGTTCGAGCCGGATCGGGCTGGCATCGGCGCAATCCATCGTGCTGCTGGTCATCGTCGCCGCGCTGACCCTCTTTCAGTACCGGTTTGTCAACCGCAGGACTTTCTACCAATGAACGCTGCAACCACCGAGACACGCGTCATTTACGCCGGGCGATGGCGTCGCCGCCTGTATCCCGTGATCATGCACGTCATCATGCTGGCGGCTGTTATTCTCGTCACGTTCCCGTTGATCTACGCCGTGATCCTCAGCACACAGTCATCCCATCCGGGCAGCCTGCGGCCCGGCTCGGCCTTCGGGGAAAATTTCCAGGACGCCTGGCAGCGGGCGGATATGGGCCGTTTGATCCGCAATACGCTGATCGTCGCGCTGGGCGTTGCCATCGGTAAGATCATCTTGAGTATCCTGGGCGCGTATGCCCTGATCTATTTTCGCGTGCGCGGCGGCATGCTGATCCTGGCGCTGATCATGCTGACGCACCTGCTGCCGCTGCCGGTGCGCATCGTGCCCACCTACCAGCTTCTGACCGACATCGGCTGGGTGGATACGTTCAAGGGGCTGACGATACCGTTTTTTGCCAGCGCGACCGGGCTGCTGCTCTTCCAGCAGTTTTTCCGCACGGTGCCCACCGACTTAGCCGATGCCGCGCGGGTGGATGGGGCCGGGCCGTTCCGCTTTCTGGTCAGCATTCTGATCCCGGTATCACGCACCAACATCGGCGCGCTGTTCCTGATCGAGTTCGTGTATATGTGGAACCAGTACCTCTGGCCGCTGATCGTCGCCAATTCCGAGCGCACGCGCCAGGTCCAGGTCGGGATCAAGCTGCTCGTGGCGACCGACTCGGTGATCGAGTGGGGCACGTTGATGGCGGGCGCGTTGACGGTAGTCGTCCCGCCGCTGGTCGTGCTGCTGGTGCTGCAAAACAGCCTGATGTCGGGCATGACAGCATCCACCGAAGATTTTTAGCAGGTTGGGCGATGGCGGCTACCCGGCAACCCATCTCGCGTGCCATCCGGGGATTTCTGGTCGATATGGATGGCACATTCTACCTGAGCGATCACCTGCTGCCCGGCGCAACCGCGTTCCTGGACTACACGCGCGGGGCCGGGATTCCGGTGTTGTTCCTCTCCAACAACTCATCGCGCAACCAGATGGCGTATGTCCGCAAGATTGCGGCGATGGGCCTGGCGATTCCGCCGGAACAGTTCCTGGTATCGGGCGAAGCGACCGCGCAGTACCTGCAAACCATCGCGCCAGGGTGCACGGTGGCCGTTTTCGGCACGCCGGACCTGGAACAGACCTTTCGCGCCTGCGATTTCACGCTCGACATGAACCGGCCTGCCTACGTGGTGCTGGGCTTCGATACGACCATCGACTACGCCAAGCTGACGCGGCTGTGCGATCTCGTGCGGCAGGGGCTGCCCTATATCGCCACGCACCCGGACTTCAACTGCCCGGTGTCAACCGGTTTCATCCCCGACATCGGCGCGATCATGGCCTTTGTCGAAGCCTCGACCGGGCGGCGGGCGGATGTCGTCGTCGGCAAACCGAACCGGCACATTCTCGACATGGCGGCGGCGCGGCTGGGCCTGCCCATCGAGTCGTTATGCATGGTCGGCGACCGGCTGTATACGGACATTGCGATGGGGCAGGCCGCGCCGATCCATACCGCGCTGGTGCTCTCCGGCGAAACCAAAGCCGCCGATCTGCCTGCCAGCCCCTACCGGCCTGATTACGTCTTTGACGATCTGGCCGCGCTCACCGCCAGCCTGAAACAAAGCCGCGACGGATCGTAAAACACCCGATGTTTCGTTTTCAGCGCGAGTGCGTTAAGATTTGAAGCGTATCACATGCGCTTGGACGGGACGCGGGCCGCAGCATACCATCATGACAAACGACAGAGACTATTATTACGAGGACGATCCGCTCGACGGCGCGGATACACGCCCGCCAGATGACTCGATCCCCGCTGATAACGCCGAGGTGTTTGACGCGTGGACGGTCGACAGCGCCAGCCCTGACGATTTTTCGCCGCCCGACCGCGACGTTTTTGACGATGACTTCCGGGCCGTCACGGTTGAGCTGCGGCCTGACGAATTGCCGCGCGCGCAACCCCACCCTCGTCCCGCCATGCAGGTGCCCTTACGGCAGGCTGCCTACGGGCCACCGGCACGCCGCCGCAGACCGTCCAAACCGGCCAGTTCCTGGCTGATCTCGCTGCGCACGACCCTGGTTGTAGGAGCCGCCGCGATCCTGGTATCGACCATCTTTTCACTGTGGACGCGCCCCACCTTTTTTTCCGACGAATTCCGCGCCGGGCTGAATCAAGTCCAGGCGACGCAGCGCGTGATCAACATCCAACCGTCGCCGCTGCCAACCGACGTGCGCGAGGTGCGGATCGGCGTCATCGCCGGGCACAGCGGCAGACCGCAAGACCCCAATTTTGACCTCGACCCCGGCGCAACCTGCCCGGACGGTCTGACCGAATTGCAGATCAACGAATCGGTTGCACGCGAGGTAGTGGCTGCGCTGCGCCGTGAACGGTACACGGTGGACCTGCTGCAAGAATTCGATCCCCGGCTGGCCGGTTACCAGGCCGACGTCCTGGTGTCGATCCATACGAACGACTGCCAGGATTACGGCGAGGCCGGGACCGGCTACGCGGTCGCGTCGGCATCCGCTCGCCAAACCACGCGCGGCTCGGACGAATACCTGCTGAACTGCCTGATCACGCAATACGGCGCGACGACCGGCCTGTCGCACCACCAGGGGTTGACGTATGACATGACAGAGTATCATACGTTCGATGAAGTCGCGGGCGATACCCCGACCGCGATCATCGAGATCGGGTTTATGTTAAGAGACCGCGCGATGCTGACCCAACAGCAGGCGCTGCTCGCGCAAGGCATCGCCAACGGGATTCGTTGCTTCCTACGGCCAGAATTGTACGGCGGGTCTGACGTGCCCGGTTAGCGCCGCGCGGTTTTCGGAAGGTATGTATTTTGCGCGTATCCAACGGAGAGAGTTAGATGGAGTACGAACTGGTCATGTACAGCAGGACAAGCTCCTGCCCTTTTGTGCGCACGGCCAAACGCGTCTTTGAACGGGAGAATGTCCCGTACCGCGAAATATACATCGATCAGGACCCCGCCGCCGAACAGCGCGTCATCGCGTGGACCGGCTTCAAATCCGTGCCGACGATCATCGCCGCACGCCCCGGTGAAGACCTGCCGTTCGAAGAACCGGCACCGCTCGAAGCCGGGGCCAGCCCGCGCAGCATCAATCGGGGCAGCATGATCACCGAACCGGGCGAAACCAAACTCGAAGACTGGCTGCGCCAGCATGGATTCATCAAATAACCAGCCGAAAATTCACGCGGAACACATGGCAAGACACATCACAGCACGCGTCCGCCGGATGGTTTGGTGGAAAAAAAGCCTGTTTGCGCTGGCCGGAATGGCCGGGCTGGCCGGTGGCGGATTCATCGCGCTGACGCTCTACAGCCAGGCGCAGAGCAACAGCTCCGCCGCCATTCATCGCTGGTTCGATGATCCCGCCAGCCGCCCTACACTGACCACGCCGCGCGATCAATGCCCTGGCGCACCGTTCCAACTGCCATCGAGCGGGCTGATCGGCCTGTTGTGGAACGATCCGGCCCGGCCCTACACCATCCTCAAACGGCACAGCGGCATCGATATTTTTGGCGATGGCGAGCCGGGCAGCGTGCCAGTGTACGCTGCCTACGACGGCTACCTGACGCGCCTGGCGGATTGGAAAGCGTCGGTGATCATCCGCCACGCCGACCCCTTGCAGCCGGGGCGCACGATCTGGACCTACTATACGCACATGGCCTCGCGTGACGGCGACGTGTCGTTCATCGCGGACGACTTCCCGCCCGGCACGAGCGAGCGGTGGGTCACGCAGGGGACGCTGCTGGGCTACCAGGGCGAATACAGCGGCAACCAGTTGATGCCGGTCGGGCTGCACGTCCATTTCAGCATCGTCAAAAGCGATCCGGATGGCAGCTTCAAAAACGAATCTCGCACCGGCAACACGCTGGACCCGTCTCCGTATTTCGGCCTGGACCTGAACATCAAGGGCCAACCAGAGCGCCCGATCCGCTGCCGTACAGACGAATGAATGCCGCCGCAAAACTGCGCCGCAACGTATCGCAGCCATCACCGTATAGCACTATGGCAGCCTGCGCCCAGGACGGGGCAAGCGCCGCCCCTGCTGTTTGGCTGACGGCTGAAGGCTGACCACTAACCGCTTTTCCTAAAGGAGCAAAAACCGATGAAACTCCACCGCGTAATGGTCCTGGTACTGGTTACCATGATCGCCGTGCCGCTGGCCCGCATCCAGGCACAAGACTCCACCGCAGCACCGCCGCCTGCCAGTTACGCCGAGGTCGAGGCCGCGTATACCGATCTGGTCGAGTCAACGGCGACGCAAGGCAGCGCAGTGATTGGCCTGTTCCTGGATCAGGATTTTGGCACGCTGTACGCCCAGTTCAGCGCCGATCTCCAGTCACTGGTGGCCGAGGAACAACTCGAAGCCGTGTATACGCAAATCACCAGCATCGCGCCGATTGGCGAGCGCGTGGATTCCCGGGTGATAAGCGCTGCCGGAGAACGACTGTATATCGCGGCGCACGCCTGGAGCGAGTCACAGGTCGGGCTGGTGGTCGCGTTTGGAGTGGACGAAACGATCACCGGCTTGAATGTCCAAATGGTCCCGGCGCTGCCCGACGACC
>CAYMTN010000141.1:0-14449 GCA_964393335.1 uncultured Anaerolineaceae bacterium | reverse complement strand
CACGCCTATGCGTCGGCGTGGGAACTGGCCTACCTGGCGGCTCCCTGGTGGCGCAGCCTACCGATGTCATCCTATTCGCTCAGCCTGCGCCTGCTGGCCCGCGCGGGATATTGGGACCCCGACGCCATCGCGGACGAATGGCACATGTACGCCAAGTCGTTTTTCCGGCTGGACGGCGACCAACGGCTGCGACCTGTCTTCTTGCCATTTCTGGCAACCGCCACGCCTGCCCAGTCGATACGGGCCGCCATCACAGACCGGTACTGGCAGACGTTTCGCCACGCGTGGGGCGCAAAAGAAATCGGTTACGCGATTGACCGGGCAGTCCGGCAGCGATCGCTGCGGCGTGCTGCCGGACTGCTGTGGCGCATCGCGCATGACAACCTGCTGGCCGGAGCCGGATGGATCGTAATCTTTGTCGGATCGCAGCTTCCGCTGCTGGTGCATCCCGGTTGGGCGCAGACCCGCCTGACCACGCCGCCGGTTGTGCTGCTGCAAATTGCCATCGCCGCCATGACTGCGCTGACGATCCTGTTTTGGGCGCTGGACATGCGCCTCCGCCCGCCTCGCCCGACGCCCTGGACATGGCGCGAGCGGCTGTACGAAGCGGCCAGCCTGCCGCTGATCGCGGTCCTGACGGCGGTGTGTGTCGCGCTGCCAGTGCTGCACGCGCAAACGGCTGTGATGTTGGGCAGGTCGATCCGCTTCCGTGTGACCGCCAAATCATAGGTGCGCGTCTCTGCCGGGACACACGACACGCGGACGTCCCAACGCCTCCCAGACCGTACCGGCGTCAGCCAGCGCAAACAGGTGCGCTTCACACGCGCAGTCCGACGATCCAAACCCGTCCAGAGGGACTGTGACACCCGGCAGCGCCGCCACACGGCGCGCCCAGGTACATTCCAACCGCTCTGGTGACACGTCCAGCCAGATCGCCACGACCGGCGCGACAGCCGTCAATGCGTCGATGTGCCAATGTAAGGGTTTGTCCGCTCGCAGATGGCGGCGCAGCCGGGCACGCAACCCGCCCGGACCGCGCGCGCTGCCCACATACGCATACCAGCCTGCCGCCAGTTGGACCGTCCCCAGCCGCCCGACTTGCGCAATAACTGGCTGCGCCAGATTCAACAGCAGCATATACGTCCCCGGCACGGCGGGAAGTTCAGGTTCGTTCACGCGACGATTCTCCTGGTGGAATCTGGCCGGATTCGTTTGCGCCAGCCGCGATGCGTGTTATTATTTCATGCGGTGTGCACAGGTGCCAGTTGGCCCAGTGTATCATGATAAATGACCATTTTGTTCTGCCATGTTATGAGCGATCATCATCGAATTGATGATCTCGCTAAGTCACGTCACGCGAACTGTTCAGAAAGAGAGTAAATCATGACTGCTGTGAGTGCGAATCGCATTGAAGCCCTTCTGGGAGACGAGGCCGAGTACCTGCTGGGCCACGAATGTAAGACCGTCTCGAAGGACATGCTGTATCTGCCTGGCCCTGATTTTGTGGACCGTGTTTTCATGGATTCGGACCGTCCGGTCCCGGTGCTGCGCAGTTTGCAGCAATTGTTTGATCACGGACGGATGGGTGGCACCGGTTACGTTTCGATCCTGCCGGTTGACCAGGGCATCGAACACACCGCCGGCGCATCCTTTGCTCCGAACCCTGTTTACTTCGACCCGGAAAAAATCGTTGAACTGGCAATTGAAGGCGGCTGCAACGCCGTCGCCTCGACGCTGGGCGTGCTGGGTGCCGTCGCCCGCAAGTACGCCCACAAGATTCCGTTTATCCTCAAGTTTAACCACAATGAGCTGCTGACCTACCCCACCAAGTACGATCAGGTCTTCTTCGCCCAGGTCAAACAGGCATACGACATGGGCGCGGTAGCCGTTGGCGCGACCATTTATTTCGGCTCGGCGGAGTCCAGCCGCCAGATCGTGGAAGTCAGCGAAGCGTTCAAGACCGCGCACGAGATGGGCATGGCGACGATCCTGTGGTGCTACACGCGTAACAACGCCTTCAAGCATGACGGCACCGATTACCATGTCGCCGCCGACACCACCGGCCAGGCGATTCACCTGGGTGCTACGATTGAAGCGGATATTGTCAAGCAGAAGATGCCGGAAAATAACGGCGGTTTCAAGGCCCTCAAGTTCGGCAAGTACAGCGAGAAAATGTACACCGAACTGGCAACCGATCACCCGATCGACCTGACGCGCTACCAGGTGATCAACTCCTACATGGGTCGCATCGGCCTGATCAACAGCGGCGGCCCGTCCGGCGAGAACGATCTCGCGCAGGCTGTGCGTACCGCCGTGATCAACAAGCGTGCCGGTGGTATGGGCCTGATCAGCGGGCGTAAGGCATTCCAGCGCCCGATGCAAGAAGGCGTAGAAATCCTGAACGCGATCCAGGACGTGTATCTGGACAACAGCATCACCATCGCGTAAGCGCCTGAATACGATCCATGCGTACAATGCAGGAGCAGCCATTACCCGCTGCTCCTGTCTTTTTTCCGGGGAAGCCAGAGGTATGACGTATGGGCAACTTTGCAGTGAACCTGACAGGACGTGTCGCCCTGGTGACCGGCGCGGGACAGGGCGCAGGACGTGCGACCGCGCTAGCCCTCGCACAGGCCGGGGCGGCGGTATGTGCCAGCGGCGTGAATCCGGATCGTATCGATCTGGTCGTCGAGTCAATTCAAGCGGCAGGTGGACAAGCCATCGCGTACACGGCAGACGTCTCGAATCGTTTCCAGGTTGCCGCCATGATCGAAGCGACGCGCGACGCGTTCGGCGGGCTACACGTGCTGGTCAACGCTGCCGGGGTCGAGAAACATGCGCCACTGCTATCGCTGGATGAATACGATTGGCGGCGCGTGCTGGAGATCAACCTGACCGGGGCCTTTTTCTGCACGCAGCTTGCCGGGCGTGTGATGGCCGGCGAGGGCGGCGGCATCATCGTCACGCTGGACAGCGCGCACCCTGAGGGACTTCCCAACACGGCCAGCCAGGCCGGTATCGCCGGGCTGACACGCGCGGCGGCTCGCGATCTCGCTCCGTCAGGCGTGCGCGTGAACGCTGTGTATGCGGCCCATATCACAGATGCAGTCGAATCCAGCGACCAGAGCCGGATTCCACAAGGGCGCACGGGCACGGTAGACGAAGTCGCAGCGGTGGTGTTGTTCCTTTGCTCGGATGCCGCATCATTCATGACCGGGCAAACGCTCGTGGTGGATGGCGGCGCGCAAACGATCTAGGACGCATTGTTGAATCCTGTAGACGGGTAATGTAGAATACCGCTAACGATTTCACGGTATTGTCAGCCTGCCTGATGATTTAGCATACGGGTGATTATCATGACTGCACGCACCATCCAGATTCGCCTCGACGACCGCATCCGTCTCATGTCGGCTGTGTTATCCGCGACCTCGTGGCCGGAAAACGAACAGGTGCGCATCCGGCACCGGGCGCATGTTCACGCGCGCAATACGAGTAAGCGCCTGGTCGCATCCGTGAAACACCCTGCCGTACAAACCTTGCAAGCCCTGCTGGACCAAAACACGCCGCTTGAGGCGATCTTCACTTACGCGCTCAGCCTCTCCTGGCCGGATTTGACCCTGGCGCAGCCTCCGGCCTGGACTCCGCCGCACTGGAACGAACAACTGGCCGATTTCTTCGACCAGACCGCGCTGGCCGACTGGTGGGCTGACGAAGATGAGTTGTGGCAGCGCGCGCTCGACCAGACTGAAAAGACCGTTTCAGATACAGACTTATACACGTTCTTCAAACCGTTTATTGGCGAGATCGGCGAGCAGTTCGTCCTGGTGCCGAACATCTGTTATCCCACCGATACCGAAGTCGGCGCGCGGCTCGATAATGAGTTGGTGTGCATTGTGCCGCCGCGTATCGCCTGGGGCGATAACGAACCCTGGCCGTTTGACGACGACGCCGGGCACCTGTTCCGGGGAGCGCTGTCCGAATACGGACGCCTGTTACTGGTAGCCTACCTGCGCCACAAGGCTGCCGAGGTCGCGCCGTTGGCCGGTACGCCGCTGCCCGTCAACGACGCCTTCCGCGCCACACACCCGACCTGGGGCGATCAGTTCACGAGTCTGTTCGTGGCCGGGTCTGTTGCGATCTTCCTTGAGCAGCAAGTCAGCCCCAAAGAGGCGCGGGCCTATATCTTGATGGAAAACAAACTGCACGGTATGTCGATTCTGCCGGGCGTGGTGAGCGTGCTCAAACGCTACCTGTCCGAGCAGGCTGATGGGCGTTATCAGGAGTTATCCGATTACCTGCCCAACTTCGCCAAGCACCTACGCGTTGCCAAACGCGTCGTATCGCTCTAAACCCTCGACCATCGCCCCACTCCCCGGCTTATGGTGGCATTTCTGCCTGGGCCGCGCTGGCTGGTATAATCTGGCGCGACAGGTTACGGCGGCGCGTCATAGGACTATTTCTTTACACGTTTCCCGTGCGTTCCGGAGGCAGCACAATCGATGGATTACGAAAACATTTTAGTCGAATATCCCGCCGACGGCGTGGGTCTGGTCCGCATGAACCGGCCACGCACGTTCAATTCGCTTTCCGGCCCGCTGATGGATGAACTCATGAAAGCGCTCGAAACAATGGATGCAGACGAGGCTGTGCGCTGCATGATCATTACCGGCACCGAGCGCGTCTTCGCCGCCGGTGCAGACATCAAAGAGATGTTCCAGGCGACGCCTGTCGAGATGATCAACAAAGCATTCATCGCCCGCTGGGAGCGGCTGCGCGGCCTGCACAAGCCCGTCATCGCCGCCGTCAGCGGGTACGCACTGGGCGGCGGCTGCGAGCTGGCGCTGGCCTGTGACATGATCGTTGCATCCGATAAGGCGATCTTCGGCCAGCCAGAGATCAACCTCGGCGTGATTCCGGGCGCAGGCGGCACGCAGCGCCTCGCGCGTACCGTCGGCAAAGCGCTGGCGATGGAAATGTGCCTCAACGACCGCCGCCTTTCCGCCGAAGAAGCGGAGCGGTTCGGACTGGTCAACCGGGTTGTTCCGGTCGAAGGTTACCT
Source organism: uncultured Anaerolineaceae bacterium (assembly GCA_964393335.1). GTDB lineage: Bacteria > Chloroflexota > Anaerolineae > Aggregatilineales > Aggregatilineaceae > CAYMTN01. Next base: position 9,390 of record CAYMTN010000141.1, on the reverse strand, counting down.
GGATGAAGCTGTCAAGCTCGGATCCGAGATCGCGGCACGCGCGCCAGTTGCCATCCGCCTGGCAAAAGACGCCATCAATATGGCGCTGGAAACGCCGCTTTCGGTCGGCCTGGCCTACGAGCAGAATCACTTTTATGCGCTGTTTGCCACCGCCGATCAAAAAGAGGGTATGGCGGCCTTTCTGGAGAAACGTACGCCCGGCTGGCAGGGCCAATAGACGGTATTTTGAAAACCACCTGAAACTCACTACAATGAGGGCGGTGTAAAACAGTCCTGAGGTTATCTCGTTTTTGGGCGAACCAACGAGCGTCACGGTTTTGTATACGGCTCATGTCGCAGGCAATCTGGCGCTGCTGCCCCGGCTAGCAACGTTGATCCAACAGGTGCGCCGCGTCAAACAGGGGCCGGTTTTGGTCCTGGACCTGGGCGACACCTGCGCGCCGGATGCCTGGATCTGCCGGGTCACGCAAGGCCGCGCGCCATTTCTGGTGCTGGACAGCATGGGCTATGACGGGGCCGTGATCGGCGGACCAGAGCAAATCCCGATCCCCCCGGCTTCACTGAAGCAGTTGGTCGGGCAGATGATCATGCCGGTCATCGTGTGGAATCGGGTCGTGACGATTACACGCCAGGGAATTAGCGTTTCGGTTGCGCCCGGCACAGCCGTACTCCCAGACGACGCGCCCGGCATCCGGATTGACCGGTCTGCCAGCACGCTGCCGGAAACCGGCAGCCCGGTCGTAACATTAGGCGACGTGCCGCACGGCCATCTGGCCCGCGTGGACCTGGACCGCGCCTCATGGACGGTGCAGGAAACTCATGTGACGCCGATAGCAGATGATACACCGGTTGAACCCACCATCGCCGCTGTCGTAGAGCTCGTGGAGAGCGAGGCGCACTATTACGCATACCGACAAGGGGGCATCCCATGAATCAAGGCGAACTGGTAGCGAAACTCGACACCTTCTTTAACGTCCAGTCGTTTGACGAACGCAGACTGTGGTCTGACATCATCCCGCCCGGTGACATGGCCGTCTACCAACGTTATGCCAGAGCTGAATTTGTCGAGGGAACCTGGAATGGCTGGATGCTGGAGAGTTCGCAGGAAATTGACCGCGCATACCTGATCGTGTTTCCTGATCAGGCGGTGCTGGATACCATTCTCGCGCTCGAACTGGAACGGACAGCCCCCGGCGCGCTGATTTTCGCCCACCATCCCGCCGACTTTGAAGAAGGCGGGCGCGGCTTTTTAGGAATCAGCGAGGCGCAGCTCGAAGAACTGCGCGAGCACAATATCAGCTATTACTGCTGCCACGCGCCCCTGGACTGCCACCCGGAGATCAGCACCGTCGTCGCGCTGGCTAAAGCGCTCAAACTACGCGATTGGGAACGCTTCGCGCCTCATTTTGGCAGCATGGAAGGCGTACACGGTCGAGTCCACGACATGACATTCGGAAAATTCGCCGGTTTTCTGGCCGAAGTGCTCGATCTGCCGTATATCCGCTATAACCAGGTACGGTTCAACGGGCAGCCGGTCGAGCACGTTGCCGTGATCCCCGGCGGCGGCAACGACCCGCAGCAGCTTGAGATGGTGCGCGGCCTGGGGTGTGATACGTATGTCACCGGTTACTGGTGGCTGGCTGGCGATTATCAATACGCGCAACAACAACGCGTGCTCATGCGCGATCTGGTGCCGCAGCTCCCCATGAACCTGTTGGGCACGTCCCACTACGCCAGCGAAATGGTCGTGATGCGCGATCTACTGCCGGGATGGTTCCGTACCGCAGGGATCGAAGCCAAATTCATCAAACAGCCTGATCCCTGGCGCTGACCGTCAGTCCTGGCTGGAGTCGCCATCCGGCAGCAGGTCGAGTCCGGCAATTGTCACGACGGATAGGTAGCCGCCGCCAAACGTGACGGCGTCATCCGGCTGGACATCCAACCAGCGCGCCGAAGCCGATCCGTCAATGCCGCCGTTGTATAGGGCCAGTTGGGCGATCAAACGCCCGTCGCCGGTATCGAACGCCAGAAGCTGCCCGTCCATGCTCAGGGCATAAACGAGCCGCCCGCCTCCAATGCCCAACAACGGCGGGCGTAAATGGCTGCCCGGCATGTATGCGATCCATAGCAGGCCGCCATCCGGCGCATAACTGTACAGCGCGCGCCCTTCTCCCGTGTAAACGTATAACATACCCGTTGGCCCGCGCAGCAGTTCGGCATCAGCGGTAAACGTGCGTTGGGTATCCACCAGCGGCGTCCGCGCAAACCCCGCATCGAGCTGCCAGATCGTCGTGCCGCTCAATACCGTGAATCCCCCATCTGGCGCGGCAAACGGCACAGGCAGCTCGGCGTATGTCGCCTGGTACAGAACGCCGCCATCACCGTCTACGACCCACAGCGCGTTGTTTTGTGCGGCAATTGCGATCCGGTCTTGATTGATCACCCACCTCACGGCGCGGTCACCCAGTGACGCCGTCTGCCACAGCGGCAGCCCATCCGGCGTGAAGGCCATTAGCGCAAAATCATCGGCCATAAAAACTACTGCGCCGCCCAACAGCACAGGCGGAGTCAGGGCAGGTTTGGGAAGCTGCCACAAGGCGCTGATACTGCCCTGATTCAACACGAGCACCTGGTTGACGGAAGTAGCCGCCAACACGCGTCCATCCGGCAGAGCCAGCAAGCCGGTTACACTGCCCAGCGTATCGAATTCCCACAGAGGCGCGCCACCGGTCGTCAAACCCTGTAAATGACCGCTGCGCACGACAACATAACCGTCTGCCAGCGGCAGCGGCGGCAGCGTGGCGCTCTCTACCATCGAAAAATGACTGCGATAGGCTGGCAGCACCCAGATACGCGCCAGAAACGTGAAATCGAGCGGGTGCAGCCACCCCAGTTCGAGCGGATTGACCTGTGTATAACCCGGCCCGCCTTCATACCGGTAGCGGGTGCGAATCTCGTAATGCAGGTGGGGACGGCCCCGCGAGGGAAATCCGACCGCACCGATGATCGCCCCTCGCTCAACGCATTGACCCACTGCGGGGAAATAATGATCGTTCAGTTCTTCCATATGGCCGTACAGCGTATTCACCAACGAGCCGTCCGGCATGGTGTGCTGGATGACGACGACTCCTTTTTCGGTATCCCACCCGGCGGGATCGCTGTACGTCACGCGCCCGCGCGCCGCCGCGCGTACCGGTTCGCCCAACTGCTCAAACGACACGTCGATGCCGGTGTGCAGGCCGCCAAACCGGGCGCGATAGATGGCAAAATCGGTCTGATTTGTGTCGATATCGGGGACCGGCAGATCGAACCCTTCCACGTACCCGCATGGGGCTACGTCGGGTTGGGCTGACCACACCGCTGGGGAAAGCGAGTATCCTGCCAGACAAATGCCAATTACAGTACGAAGAATCCGCCGCCAGATGATCATTCAACAATCAGACTATATGCTGGACAAGAAACGCCCCGATTGTACAGAATCGCGGATGACTCCGCTACAACCCGCCACGTGCAGTCGGGGCGATGTGTGTCGGCCTAACCCTTCAAGCCGGATGTTGCAATACCTTCCGTGAATTGTTTTTGCGCGATCAAGTACAACACGAGCACCGGTACCAACGTGATCACCGACCCGGCCATCAGCAGGTTCAGATCGGAACCCGCCTCAGTGGTGAAGGCATACAACCCGTAGGAAATGGGTCGCCAATTGTCGGTAAACGTCACCAGGAGCGGCCATTCCAGCGCGTTCCACGTCCCGATAAAGGTGAAAATTATCGTCGTCACGATGGCCGCGCGTGAAATTGGCACGACGACCTGGAACAGAAACCGCAGGTGCCCCGCCCCGTCGATCCGCGCTGCATCCCACAGATCGTCAGGAATCTGTAAGAAGAACTGCCGCAGCAGGAAAATGCTGAACGTGCTGGCCAAAAATGGAAAGACCAGCGCCGGCCAGCTATCGACCCATTTCCAGCTAATCGGGCCATCGACAGTGAAGAAGTTGCCCAGACCCAGGAAGTTTTCCAGACCAACCGCATCTAGCGCGTCGTGGATCGGCTTGGCGATGGTTCTGCGGGCGCTGGTGATGCCCCAGTCGTCTTGTTTTTGCGTGAAATCTTCCGAGAAGAACCGGTCGATGCTGGTCACCGTATTACGGTTGGGAATCAACACGACCATCGTTGGGATGAAGATGGTCGCCAGAAAAATGCTGAACAGCAGATTCCGCCCCGGAAACTCGATCCGCGCAAAGGCATACGCGGCCATGATCGATGTCGTGGTTTGCGCCAGGATGGTCAGAATGGCTACTTTGACGCTGTTAAAGAAGTACTTGGAGAAATTCGATTCGTCCCAGGCTTCGACATAATGCGCCGCGCCGCCGACCACGACATAACGCTGCTCAAAGGTCCAAAAACTGTTGACAACCGGCAGATCGATGTTGATATCGAACGACGCATACCCGATTTTCTGTGTGCGCAGATACCCGTCGAGCGTCAAGTCCCGCTTGAGCTTGCTGTCTTCGATCTGTGAACGCACGTCAACCAGATAGGGCGGAATCTCGTCAGCATCCAGAAAATCTTGCATTGTCCGGTTGAGATCGGCGTCTTCAATCGCCGTAACCGACAAAAAATCCAGCGAGGGAATAAACCGCCCGCGTACAATGTCGCCTTGTTTTTGCAGTGACGTGCTAACCATCCACAGGAATGGCATCACAAACAGGATCGCTCCCAGGGTCAGGAGCACGTACACGAACACCTGGAATAGACTGATATGAATCCCCCGGCGGCGATACGGGGCGGGCGTGACCGCCGCATCCTGAGCCGCAGGCAGTGCACGCCCACCGGACGCTGCAGTAGTACTAGCCATAGAAGACTTGCTCCCTTGCCAGACGGTTTTGTACGAGAGTCAGCACCAGGATCACGCCAAACAGGCTGAACGCCAGCGCTGCCGCGTAACCCGGATCGTTAGCCGAGTACAGCACGTTAAAGATGTGGACGCTCATGGTATCGATCGCTTTGCCGGTTGCCTGCGCACGCAGCACATAAATATGCGAAAACGCTTTAAACGTGCCAATGACCGACAACATCGAGAGGAAAAATGTCGTCGGGGAAAGCAGCGGTAGTGTGATACTGCGGAAACGTGACCAGCGCCCGGCACCATCCACCTCCGCCGCTTCATACAGCTCCGGCGGAATCGCGCCCAGGCCCGCCAGGAACACGACCGCATTGTACCCGGCAAACACCCAAATGTTGTACAGAATTACGGTCGTCAGCGCCAGGCTGGGACCGGCCAAACCCTCCGGAATGTTCAACGGATTCCCGCCCAATACTTGCTCGTAAAAAATGCGGAAAATGCCGTTCGGTTCTTTGAGCCATTTCAGCGGCTCAAGCCCAAATATGCCCAGCACCCGGTTTGCCAGGCTGGTCGGGTCCAGGCGAAAAATCACCAGGAATACCGTCGAAGTGGCCACGCTCGGCGCAATATAGGGCATGAAGTAGATCACACGAAAGATCGACTTGCCCCATGAAATCTCGGAAAACAGCAGGTACGCCAGCACCAACCCCAAAGCAAGCTGGACCGGCACCGTCCCAATCGAGTACATGGCCGTGCGGCTAAGGGCGTCCATGGCCTCCTGCGTTTCGCGCCCACCTAACGCGAGCGTTTGCGGCAGTTCGGCCAGCAGCAGCCAACCGCCGACCATCATCAATATAGCCAGAAAGATCGTCGCGCCGAATCCAAGCGGCGTCTCTCGTTTTTGGGCGCTCTGCCAGACCAGGTACGCCGCGCCAATCAAAAATGCGCCGACCGCGATCGAGAACACCTGCGGCCAATATAACAACTGCGCTTTGAGCACTTCCGGACGCAGAGTCGCACGCGGCATCTGCCCGGTGGCGAACTCGTAGGCGCGGTCAAACTGGTCTTCCGTCAACGCCCCCATGCCCGATGCCGTTTGCTGGCTGAGTTGGATGGAGCCGACCAGATACATGAACGTCAGAAAAACCGCGGCACCCATCATCAGGCGGCCATAGTGCAGCCAGCGATATGCGCGCGGATTTTCTTCGTCGTCAAGCTGGCGGCGTACCCAGGTCATGGTATAGATCGTCGCCATCCCCAGCAGGATGGCCAGCGACGCGTAAACCTGCTTGTACAGCGGCTCGCTATGCCCGCCGTTCTGGACTACCGCTTCACCCACATCCAGCGCGGAATAGATATCGATCTCGCGCACCGCCTGCGGGTTGTCGGCCAGGAATGAAACGCCCAACCGCTGCCCTTGAGGAAGCCCCGTGATCTGTCCTTCGGCGATGCTGCCGTCCGGCATCACAACCTGGACCTTCTGGTTATTCGCAAACGCGGTTTCAAGACGCTGGATTTTATCAACCGGTAGTTCGTTGTAGACATCCGGGGCCAGCGGAGCCTGGATCGTCTGCCCATTCACGGTCACTTCGACGACGACCTGCCCATCTTCAAACGACAGGTTGTTGACGCGCGCATTATCATCGACGACGTTCACCATGCCATCCAGCACGCGCTGGTTAAAGATCAACGTGGCGATCTGCTGCGCCTCTTTGACATTCGTCTCCATCTGGCTGATCGTGTAACGTCCCAGCAGGATCGCCATCAATATCAACAGGCTAACCATGATGCTTGCGCCGACGTAAGTCCCGGTCTGGATACGCGCCAGCCGCAGCAGCGCCCAGTAGCCCAGCAGCCCCATCAGTGCCACCAGCACCAGCCAGCCGGCTGTGCCTGCCGTGCCACCCGGCAGCAGGCGGGGCCCGACGATCCATACCAGTCCAATCCCGGCGAACAACAGCCACGTTTCCGCCAGGTGAGACATCTTCCAGTTATTCTGACTGCGCTGAAAATAGTCCGCCGTGTAGAATCCGGCCAGCGCCAGTACGATCAGCGTCACCGGGAACCAGCCGTAGCCCTTAACGCCGGTTACCAACAGAAACGCCAGCGACACGATTCCGGCCCCCAGCACCAGCCCCGGTACGAGAAAATAGTACAGGTTGCCGCCGTTCTCTTGCTGATGACGGTAAGCCCTTCGCCAGGACCGGTAACCCAGGTACACAAAAATAAAACACAAGGCAAACATAAACACATAGGTCAGGCTGCCCAACGAGCGCACGTAGTTATAGAGGCCCACGTACTTGTTCGTGATCGGCGAGCCGGATTTGATGCTTTCATAAAATCCAGCCACAACCGGCCACAACCCGAACACAAAGGTTGCAACCGCCGCCGGGAGCACAAACAAATAACCGGCCAACGCCTCGCGGATCTTTCGACGGCGTTTTCCGGTGATGAGGTACTGTTCCTCTTCAGCACGTTGTTGGTCATGGCTGCTGAGCGACACAGTTGTCATCGCTACATCCCTTGAGTGCAGACAGTCAGATCAAAGCGGGACTGATTAATCATATCGAATGAATCGCCGCACACGTATAACTCACTACAGTAAACTACGGCTTAAAACACTTTTAAGGTTGGTTAACGCCAATACACCAGCATTGTACAGGAACCGGAGCCGGATGCAAATTGACCCGCTCACGCGGCAAATCGACATATACAGCGCGTCTGGCACGAGCTTCATGACGATCCGCCCGTCTCTGCAGGCAGGCCCTCAGCCAGATCGCGCCGCTGGTAGAGCAGCATCCTGTCCCCGTAAAAATCCGTTGGGATGACCTTCACCAGAGCATACAGCGCGTCAAACGCCGGGTCCCGCGCCAATCCATTCTGCACGAAATCTTCCATCAAGACAATATACTCCGGCTTGTAGTCAAAAATGATAGCCGGTGGCACGGCATAATTGGCTCCCTCGACCAACAGGCTTTGGTCGAGGGGGTAATAGTTGGCGATCTCCGGGGTTACCAATCCGACGGTATCCAGAATCCGCGCCCGGCTGTAATACCCTACCGCGCCAATATCCCCTGCTGCGACGAGTGTATTGGCGGTCACCCCGTACTCCTGGCGCAGCGTCTCGCCCATTTCGCGGTAATACAGCTCGATCTGGTGCCATGCCATATCCGGCGCGGGGCGATCCGGGCCGTGATCCGGGTGCAGCACCCAGGCGTTCAGCGAAAACACCACGAACAGCAGGCCGACCACACCAACGGCGGCTGGCAGCGCGTGCGGGCGTTTGATCGTCACCGTGATCGATTCGATAAGCGCCCAAACGCCCAAAAGAATCGCCAGGAAATACGCGGGCAGCGTCGGGGCAAGATACCAGCGGAAGATGAGTGGATTCATCACGCTGAAAATAGTGATGTACAGCCAGGGATAGAGCAGGTACGGGATCAGGCGGGGATATCGCCGCGATGTATACAGCGTACCCACCCCGGCCAGCGCCGGGTACAGCACGATCCCAATGATGATACCCACCCGCCCCAACGTCACATGCTCGAAAAACGGCGTGGCAATGTGTTGGAGGAAGCGCGTCAGGGCATGCAAACTGCCGACGTGGTAAGCCAGGCGTTTTGCCTCCAGCGACCGTGACAACAGCGTGCCAAAATAAGCCCAACTGAACAGGTACCAGGGAGCCAGGAGCGCCACAACGATTGCCCAACTCTGCCAGGGCAGCCACCGCCAGCCGCGTCTGGCAGGGTCAGCCCGTGCGGCACGCCAACCCGTGATGAACTGGTGCACAAACAGCGGACCAGCCCAGATAACAGAATCAATGCGTGTCAGGATGCCAAACGCAGCACAGACCGCCATCCAACGCTCGTGTCGAGTCAGGTAGAGGTAAGCAGCCGCCACCGCCCACATAATCGCGACGCTGGTTTCCATGCCCCCAACAGCAAACGTCACACTCATGGGATTGACGGCCCACAGCACGCCGATCAGCCCTGCCGGGCCTATCCGCCCCGTCACGCGGTACAAAACCAGCGCCAGGAGCACAGCCGTCACCGAATCCGCTGCCGCGTTGGTGATCAGCGCGAGCCAGGGATACTGCTCGCTACCAGTGATCCAGCCGATGCCCGCCATCAGCAGCGTGTACAGTGGGGTCGTCGTGCCTAAGGTGCGCGAGCCGGGGTTATAAACGAATCCTTCGCCTTCAACGAGGTTTCGACTGTAGCGAAAAGTGATGAACGCATCATCGATAGTGCGCGGTTCCGGTATCACACGCGCGGCAAAAGCCAGACCCGCCACACTCAGCAACACGATGAGCAGCAACCGGGGACGTACATTCAGCGATCCCGATGACGGAGCAGTCTGGCTTTCGGACACAAATCACACCCTATGGCGGCGTGGCAGGTTCATGTGGCTCTCAATAGTACTTAGCGCGGGACGCGCGCGCAAACACGCGCCTCACTGAAGGATCAATACCGGTCTCCCCCGCTGCGCGTCAGTAGTTAACCTTCACAATAGGCCAGAGAGTAGAGTAAACTGGGTGTATGATCA
>CAYMTN010000140.1:0-14493 GCA_964393335.1 uncultured Anaerolineaceae bacterium | reverse complement strand
GCGCTGCTGCCGAACCGCAGGTTCGCCTGCGCCCGGCAATTTACGGATAGGTTGTAAGTCAAGGGGGCAGATCGTTCGATCTGCCCCCTGTGCGTGCCGGCGAAAACCGGTCACTCAGCCGTTGGTGTCGGCGCGATACTCATCGGCACGTCGGTTTCCGGTGGGTTCGGCGTCAGGGTTGGTTCCGGCGTGGGAGTCGGCGGCACGCTGACAAAATCGTCGCGCGTCTTACCGGTGAACCGGTCGGCAGTCGCCTGCGTGATCAGCACGTAATAGTCCGAGTTGGACCCCTTGATCACGACGCCGTCGTCCAGCGCGGCCCCGATCTGGAACGTGTATTCCTTTTCGACCTGCTGCGGAGTCGCCGTCGGGGCGGGTGTGGGTGAGGCTTCCGCCGGGACGCCCAGCAGATTCGACGTATCAGGCGTGGGGACGGCGCCGCTTTCGCTTGCCACCGTTTCCAGCACGGTGATCGTGATCGTGGCTTGCGGCGTGTCCAGCGCGAAATCGTCGCTGGCCTCTTGGCCGATGGGCGCGCTCATGCGCAGTGACGCGATCCCGTTGAGAAGCTGCGTCAGGTTGTCCTGGTTCAGAACTTCGCCTGCGTCCAGCCCGGTTGTCGTCCAGGTACCGTCCGTTTTGGTGAACTCAAAATCACCGTTTGCGTTTTGCAGCCGCAGACTCTGGATATTGTCCGATGGCACCGAGAAGTACGTCGTATCGATCCAGTTTGACGGCGCTGCATTGGCGTCCTGGCTGGACAGGTTGTTGACCAGGTAGACCTGATTTTGATTGTCGAGCCGCACGTGAACCGTGCTGCCGCCGCCGGTTTTGCCCAGGTACAGCGTATGTGATGCGCCGCCAGCCTGTTCAAACGCGATCAGGCGCACGAAGTCGTCCGGGCTGACTTGCAGACGCCGGAAGCTGGTTTCGGACTGCGTGATCAGCCGGTCGGCCCGAAGCTGTTTGACTTTGTCGAGCAGCGTGCTGACGCGCGTGCTCTCGACCGGGTAATCACCATAGTCGGGCAGCACCCACTGGTCATCGACTTTTTTGACCGTGATCTGTTGGTCGTTGTTGTTGGCGATCGTAAACTGCGTAACCTGGGCCGGATCGAAGTCTCCGACCAGCACCCCGCCGGGCGTGGTCGTGTTTTCCGACGAGCTGGGCCATACGGCCCGCACGCCCAGCAGCACCAACTGGATCGCCAGCACGACCGCCAGGATTTTACTGGTTCTGTTCATCATGCACCTCGTCCGGACGCTGCCGGTTCGCCGGTTTCATAGGGTGTCAGCGGCATGGGTTTTTCGGCACGTTTGCGCCACTGCCACACCCCACCCAATACGAGCAGGCCGATCAACGCAACGGCGTAGTTGAGCACTTCCCAGCGCGTTTCCTCTTTGTCTGTCAGCGAATTGAGCACGCGCACGCTGGACCCGCGCGCACGGATCGACAGCAGATCGGTGTCTTCGGTGGTCCAATCCACCGTGTTTTGGACAAATTGCAGGGTGTTCAGGTAACTATCACGGCTGAAATTGGACGAAAGCTGGAAGATCGTGTCGTTCAAAAACTCGCTGCTGCTGACCACGATCAGCCGCGCGGTGTCCGGCGACGATTCGATCAGGCCCGTCGTCGGCAGCGACGTGTCGGAGGATGCAGCGTCTGGATTAGCCGCGTCCGCGCCCTGGTCGGTCGCCGGTGGGTTGTCCTTGAAAAAGCTGTCGAAACTGCCTTCGACGACTACCGCCAGCGGGTAGGCGTGTTGGTCGCTGCCCACCGGGAATCCAACCTGCGGGTAAACGTCCATGTTGGGCTGAATGTTCGTGTCGGAGGTCGTCCACGAGTCGGAGCTTGACTTCAGCAGGGTCGTGACGGACCGGTCGGCGTTTTTGTCCGGATCGAGCGTGATCGGCGACGCCCAACTGAGCGTCAGCGATGGCAGCCGGGACAGGATCGGGCTGCGGCGATCCATGCCGTTTTGCTGCACGTCGACAAAGAACGGGTAGTCCAACGCCTGAATTTCCTGCACCGTCATGCCGCCCACGTTGCGCGTTACCTGGACCGGGAACGGCGCGTTCTGCGTATCGAGCACGAGCGACGGGGCCACGCTGACGCCGTACGAGGCGAGCATATCTTGCATTCCGCCTTGGATGGGCTGCACCGTCAAGCCGCCGCCATAGGGGTCCACCGCGATTTTGAAGTTGCCCGCCGCGACAAACACCGTCCCGCCGCGCATCAGGTACTGGTCGATGGCGTATTTGTCATTATCGGTCAGGTTTTCCGGCCCGATGATCATCAGGATGTCGATCCCGGTGGGGGCCTGGCCGCTGTCCAGCGACACGGTCTGCACGTCGTAGTTTTCGCTCAGCGATTGCAGCACGGTCTGGTAGGTTTGCAGCGGCTGCTGCGTCTGGCCAAACATATCCTGCGTGGGAACCTGGGGCGGAGTCCAGACGCCGACGATTTTCAGGAAACCAGGAGCCGCGCGTTGCAGGCTTGATTCGATCTCATTCTGGATGCCGGTTTCGCTGGTATCGCCGCCCGGATAGATCACCTGGGACTTGCCGCCCGCCGTCAAAACCATGTGCAGGTAGTACGTCTCCGGCGAAAAAATCCCCTGGGCAATGGGCCGGATGCCGTATTGGCTGTACAGCGCGTCCGGGTTGATGGTGCTGGCCGGATCGTCGACGTTCACGGCCTGGTAGACAAACTTACCGTTCGACGTGCCGGCGATTTTGTCGGCCACTTGTTGGATGACGTCAGGCGCGCCTTGCAGGTCCTGTGGCAGCGTGTCCGGCGTGTAGTACAGGACCAGTTGCGCCGGGGAATCGAGCGCCGCCAGCACCGCGTCCACGCTGCGGAAGCCATACACCACTTTTTTGATGCTGCGCGTCAGGTCGTACTCCAGGTTGCGCAGCCGGACCTCGATGTCCTGGCCGCCGTACTGGTCGATCTCGATCAGATCGCTGAAATTGAGCGTCACGTCCTGGTCGCCGTACCGGATCAGGATGTCGAAATAGACGTTGAGCACCGATGCGCCATAGCGGTCGGTGACTTGCAGCGGCGTGGGCGTGATGCCGTAGACCTGGTTGGCTTCGGCCTCTTTTTCCGGGTCCTTGATCGGGTCGATGATCTCAACCTTGAGCTTGCCCCCGGCGGCGATGCGGTACTCGTCCAGCATGTCACGGATGCGCGGGATCAACGGGGACAGCAGCGGGTGATTCTTTTCGCTGAAATAGCCCCGGATCAGCAGCGGTTCTTGCAGGTTGCTCAACAGGTCGCGCGTGGCAGCCGACAGGCTGTATTCGTGGTCCTGGGTCAGGTCCAGGCGCGCGGTGTGGATCGGGTACAGCAGCACGTTGAAGACCAGCAGGTTAGCCGCCAGCAGCCCGACAACCGTTTCGCCGTTCAGGCGGTGCGAACGGGTCGAAGCGCCCGTGCCCCAGCGCTTGGTATCCAGCGAAAACGCATTGAGCGCCAGGAAAATGATCGTCAGCGTGAGGTAATACACCACGTCCCGCACGTCGATCACACCGCGCTCGATGCTGGCAAACCGGCTGCCCGTGCCCAGCGAGCGCAGGATTTCCGCCCGGCTGCTGCTGAACAGGTCGGTGATTTCGGCGCTGCCGACCAGTTGAAACACGCCGCATACCACGATCGTCAGGATCAGCGATACGATCTGGTTGCTGGTGCGCGACGAAATGAACAGCCCGATGGCGATGTAGGCCGCTGCCAGCAGCAGCGTAGCCAGGTAGCCGCCCACGATTGGCCCAAAGTCGGGGTTGCCGATGGACGCCACCGAGAACGGCAAAAACAACGTCAGCAGCAGCGCGACCGCGACCAGCGCCAGCGCGGCCAGGAATTTCCCCAGCACCAACTGGTACAACTTCATGGGCATCGTGAACAGGATTTCCAGCGTGCCGGTTTGTTGTTCTTCGCTCCACTGGCGCATGGTCAGCGCTGCCGCCAGGAAGATCAACAGGGTCGGCATCCAGCGGAACATCGGACGCAGGTCGGCAATCCCCCGCGCGAAAAATTCGTCTACCCAGAAAAATGTAAACAGTGTCGCCGCCAGAAAAACGCCGACGAAGATCAGCGCCATCGGCGAGCTGAAATAGCTGTTTAGCTCTTTGCGTGTCAGTGATAACACCTGTTTCATAGGCGTGTAACCCTCTCTAGCCTGCGGTTGCGAGCTGGTTGAAGACCGTTTCCAGCGTGACGACGTCCCGGCGCAGCTCGCGCAGGGGCCAATCCTCGCTGCGGGCCAGCTCGTACACCGCCGGGCAGATGTCCTCGCCGCTGATGATGCGGTACGCGGGCCAGCCGTCGGCGCTGTCGAACGCCTCGACGCTGCTCACGCCGCCCAGCGCGGTTAACTTCTTCTGGATGCTTTTGGTGGTCTTTTGTAGGACCAGGATCGCATTGTTGGTCGCGGCCAATTCGCCTAGCTGCGCGTCGGCTTTGACTTCGCCGTTGATCAGGATGATCACCCGGTCGCAGACGGCTTCGACTTCGCTCAGGATGTGCGACGAAAACAAGACGGTGCTCTGGCTGGCGAGGCGGCGGATCAGTCGCCGGATTTCGACGGTCTGCGTCGGGTCGAGGCCAACGGTCGGCTCGTCCAGGATCAAAAAACGTGGCTGGTGCAAAATCGCCTGGGCCAGCCCGACGCGCTGGCGCAGCCCTTTGCTCAAGTGACCGATCAGGCGCGTGCGGTGATCGGCCAGGCCGGTCACCGTGATCGCCTCGGAGATGAGCGCGGGGCGCTGGTCCGGCGGAATGTTGCGCAGTCCGGCCACCAGCTTGAGGTAACCTTGCACGGACAGGTCGTGATACAGGGGCGTGTTTTCCGGCAGGTACCCGATCTGCGCCTGGACCTCTTGGGTGTGTGTCAGGATATTCAGGCCGTCGATGGTGACGGTTCCGGCGTCCGGGTGCAGGTAGCCGGTCAGAATCTTGATCGTGGTCGTCTTCCCGGCCCCATTCGGGCCGAGCAGCCCGACGATTTCGCCGGGATTGATCGTAAAACTGACGTCTTTTAGCGCCTGAATCGCCCCGTACGATTTGGTCAGGTTATCGACTTGAATCATAGGCGTTGCTCCGCTTGAGAAATATCATTGCACGTATTCAACACAAGGAGCCTTTGCGCAAAAACGAAAGGCCGGTGCTCGTCGTATGGGTAGTGTGGCCGGGAAGGATTACGGTGAATGGTATTGGCACAAGATGTCGCGTGTGCGCCAGGTCCACGACGGTTTGTGACGATGCTTCCAGAGGAGGAATCTGATCCAGGTCTGGCAGATCAACAGTGTTTTCATGTCTCCACTCGCTCGCTGACAGGGTACACCGCAGAATCGCTCAGAACACAACACAGGGAAGCATAACTCGCTCGTGGAGCCAGATCAAGAGTCGTACATGAATGTTCGATTAACGTTTGGCGGCGCTGGGCCAGGCGGCGGGGAAGCGTACCTGAGCGCCCTCGTCATGGACGACCGGCCATCGGGCGGGTTGACCGGCATACCTGTTTCCTGATACTGTTGAAATTGGCGATCCAATGAAATACATGCGATCGGTGGTCCATATAGCAGGGACTGCTTTACAGCTCCACTCAATATGACAGACCATCTCGCTTGCGGTAGCATTCAGATGTATTCTAAATAGAGAAAGTACCGTACCTGGAGATCGTCGCATCCAGGCTGGCTCCTGGCCGTCTATGTCCCGCAGGATCGACCAGGATTGTACGCTCAGTACGACCGCGCACAATCGGCTGGGATAGCGTCTCAACTATCATTCTGTTGTCCTATAAACATGTTTTGTATGGGGGATAATCTATGAGAGCGACACAAGTTAAACGGTTGTTGCAGCCGGTTTTTTCGCTGGTCATCCTATTAGTTATGGTCGTGCCGGCGTATGCGCGGCAGAACTCAGGTGAAGGACTCACCATCGGTTTTTCGCAGGTGGGTTCAGAAAGTGATTGGCGCACGGCCTTTACGGAGATCACGATTTCTGAGGCCGAGAGTCGCGGTATTAACCTGTTGTTCTCCAATGCGGAGAACAGCCAGGAAAACCAGATCACGGCGATGCGCTCGTTTATCGAGTTGGGCGTGGATGCGATTGTGCTTGCCCCGGTGATCGAAACTGGCTGGACGGGGATTCTTCTAGAAGTCCAGGCAGCGGGCATTCCCGTTGTGATCATCGACCGGAACGTGACGGCGGATGAATCGTTGTATCTCACGCGCGTGTCGTCTGATTTCGTGTTTGAGGGCCGGCTGGCGGCGGCATGGTTGGCCCAGGCGACAGACGGAGACTGCAAAATCGTCGAGCTGCAAGGGACCGTCGGGTCCAGCGCCGCGCGGGATCGCCAGATTGGCTTTAACCAGGTCATCGCACTGTTCCCGAAGATGCAGATCATCGTGTCACAAACTGCTGATTTCAGGCGGTCAATGGGCAAAGAGGTGATGGAGAGTATTCTCCATACGGAAGACCCGTCGGAGATCTGCGCGCTGTGGTCGCACAATGACGACATGGCGATCGGGGCTATCGAAGCGATCAAAGAAGCCGGACTCGATCCGGGCACTGACATCCTGATCGTGTCGGTGGATGCCATCCCGGACATCTTCAAAGCGATGATGGACGGCGACACCAACGCGACGGTTGAACTCAGCCCGTATATGGCGGGGCCTGCGTTTGATGCCATCGTCGCATACCTGAATGGCGAGGACGTGCCGAAGTGGATTCCGGTGACCGGCGGCATTTACTTTCCAGACACAGCCGCAGAAGAATATGCCAAACGTAAGCAGCTAGGGGCCAGCGAGTCCCCTTAGTGTTTACTATCTATCCGTACATTCGTTTTGACAGGGGCGCTGCTTGCCGCGCCCAGCAATTTGCAGATAGCTTGTTACGCCATTCCAGAAAATTATCTGCCCGTTTGATGGTCTATTCCCGGCGAAAGACTGCGTTGTTCCCGTTCCTTGAGGGAAAGGGCTGCGGGGGATGGGGTAATCATTTTTTGGCGCAGCCTTATCCGTACATCGCTCTCGTAGGGGCACTGCGTGCCGCGCTCCACATACCTCACGGATAGGCTGTTAATGCTCCGGCCAACCAGCCGGTATCAGCGTGATTGGTGTTGATCTGCGATCCCTCGCGGTGGGCCGGTCTGCCGTGTTTGAGTTGCGTCATGTGCTGTGGTGTACATCATCAGGAAACCCGATGCCAACCTTGAAATCATCCCGTCCAACCATGTTAGATGTGGCTAAACTGTCTGGCGTTTCGTACCAGACCGTCTCGCGCGTCATCAACGACCATCCGTACGTGTCGAAAGAAACGCGCCAGCGGGTCCAGGATGCGATTGACAGGCTGGGGTACCGGCCCAGTAAGGTTGCGACTAAACTGGCATCCAAATCGTCGAAGATCATCGCCGTCGTGCTGTACGGCAGTTGGTTTCCCGGCCTGGCGGAAATCGCGCTGAACGTTGAGTTGGCCGCCAAAACCAGCGGCTTCGACGTGATCCTGATCAACATCACCGAACCCAAAAAACAACTGATCGAAGCCCTGGAAAACGTCAAAGCCTGGGCTGTTGATGGAATCGTTTTGATTGTCCCCGTTCAGGGATTATCGTTTGAAGAAGTGCAGGTGATTTGCGCCGATACGCCCGTCGTGCAGATCGACTCGCAGCGCTCAAAGGATATCCCCTCGGTGGTTATTGACGAACCGTATGGCATGCAGCAGATGGTGGCGCATCTGATCAACCAGGGACATACCCAATGTTACGAGATTTGCGGCCCGCTTGACTGGTTCAGCGCCCAGACCCGCCATCAAGCCTGTATTCAGACGTTTCAAGCACATGGCATACACCCGCCCGTTTACATCGAGTCCAATTGGACAGTGTCAGGCGGGTACCGGGCAGCCAAACGCCTGTTGGAAGATGATGGCGCCTTCACCGCGATCATCTCGGCCAATGACACGATGGCGTTCGGTGCGATACGTGCGCTGCACGAGGCCGGGCTGGCCGTCCCTGAAGACGTTTCGGTCGTTGGCTTTGATGACATCCCGGAAGCGGCGTATTTCTGCCCGCCGTTGACGACCGTCAGGCGGAATCTCATCCAGCTCGGCGTGACCGGCTTTGAATATCTCATGCAGGTGATGGACGACCCCGAGGCGCTGGCACAGCAGCAGATCATTTTGCCCCGCGTCATGTATCGTGAAAGCACCCGCTCGCTGTTGATCCCCTAGCGTCTGTGCCGGATGCCGCGCGCCTTTCGGCAATCCCTTTTCCTTTTTTAGCGGAGTCAGTCTTCTTTTTAGAGGATGCTTGACTCTGCATGGAAACCATGCTTTACTTATGTGTGAGCGTTCACACATTTCCTCATAAACGATACTCAATCGGGTAGAGAGGAGGTCCACCGGGCTATCATTAGAAAATCCTCGACCAAACAAACTTCTCGTTTTCTGTCAATCATTCAAGGAGAAAAATATGCGACACCTAAAATGGGCATTGTTGATCGTGATTGTGCTGTCCCTGGCCGCCCCGGCAGTGATGGCGCAGCAAAGCGGCGAGGGCA
The DNA here is from genome assembly GCA_964393335.1 of uncultured Anaerolineaceae bacterium. Lineage (GTDB taxonomy): Bacteria > Chloroflexota > Anaerolineae > Aggregatilineales > Aggregatilineaceae > CAYMTN01. The sequence goes on along the minus strand of CAYMTN010000140.1, from coordinate 5,935 downwards.
TGACGATTGGCTTCTCGCAGATCGGTTCAGAAAGTGCCTGGCGTACCGCGTTCACGAATGCCGTGAAAGCCGAAGCCGAAGCGCGCGGCATCAACCTGCTGTTCTCGGACGCTCAGCAAGAGCAGGAAAACCAGATCGCCGCGATTGAAGCCTGGATTGCCCAGGGTGATGTCGATGCTATCATCCTCGCCCCAGTGGTTGTCAGCGGTTGGGACGTCGTGCTTCAGGAAGCAAAGGATGCTGGAATCCCGGTCGTGATCGTGGACCGCAACGTGGACGCCGATCCGTCTCTGTATGTGACCCGCGTCTCCTCTGACTTCGTGCATGAAGGGCGTCTGGCGGCGGCATGGCTGGTTCAGGCGACTTCGGGCAATTGCAACATCGTTGAACTGTACGGCACCGTTGGTTCAGCGGCAGCCGAAGATCGTCACACTGGTTTCACCCAGGTGCTCGAGCTGTTCCCCAACATGAAGATCATCCGTTCTGAAACCGGCAACTTCGTCCGCACGGAAGGCAAGCAGGTTATGGAAAGCTTCCTGAGCGCGGAGGACCCGGCCAATATCTGCGCCGTGTTCGCGCACAATGACGACATGGCGATTGGCGCAATCGAAGCCATTAAAGAAGCTGGCCTCGTTCCTGCCCAAGATATTCTGATCGTCTCGGTCGACTCCATCCCGGACATTTTCGACTCGCTGGATGCTGGCGAAACCAACGCCACTGTCGAACTCAGCCCCTTCATGGGTGGTCCCGCGTTTGATGCCGCGATCGCCTACTTGAACGGCCAAGAACTGCCCAAGTGGATCCCTGTCGCGGGCAAGCTGTACACCAGCCGCGCCGCCTATGATGCGGATCACGGTGGAATGTAGTTTGAGGTACTAAACGCAATCGCAGGAGGGTAAGCGGTCTTCTTGCCCTCCCGCGACGCTCACGAGGAGACCAACTCACCAGCAAGTGGCCGACGAGTTGGTTCTCCTTCTCCTGGAAGCATGTGATGGACTTTTGAGTACACATGTACATGCCCCAGAATCATACTAATCATACTATAGCATATCGAAGCGAAGTTGTCGCTTGACTTCCCCACACAAAAACAGGGATTTTAGGTGAAGTTACCGATGAGCATCAACGAGCCAAAACAATCGCTACTGCTAGAGACGCGGGGTCTTACGAAATTTTTCATTGCGACACCCGCTTTATCCAACGTTGATTTCACTCTGTATTCCGGAGAGGTCCACGCTGTATTAGGGGAAAATGGTGCCGGAAAATCCACCCTGATCAAATTGATCACAGGGGTGCACAGAAGAGATTCCGGGACGATTGTCTTGGAAGGCAAAGAAATCGAACCCCACAGCCCACGCGATGCCCAGGAAGTCGGGATCAGTGCCGTTTATCAAGAAATCAACCTCATCCCGACCCTTTCGGTTGCTGAGAATATTTTCCTCGGTCGCCAGCCGATGCGCTGGGGGATGGTGAATATGCGGTCCGCCACTCGCCGGGCGCGCGAACTGCTGAAGACCTTCCAAATCGATATTGATGTTACCCGCGATTTATCTTCCTATTCCATTGCGATACAACAGATCGTGGCTATCGTGCGCGGAGTTGATCTTTCGGCGAAGGTGCTCATCCTGGATGAGCCAACGTCCAGTCTGGACAGGCACGAAGTCGAAACCCTTTTTTCGGTCATCCGTTCCCTCAGAGAACGTGGAATCGGCATCGTGCTGATTACCCACTTTCTGGATCAGGTCTACGAAATTTCTGACCGCATCACGGTGCTTCGTAATGGGCTGAAAGTTGGCGAACACCTGACCAAAGAGCTGTCCAGATTGCAACTGATTTCTGAGATGCTGGGCAAAGAACTGACGAGTGAATTAAGTAGCGAAAAACAACAGGCCAGAGACGAGATTGGTCGTTCGCCGTTTTTGCGGGTTCACGGTTTCGCGCGCCGGGGCATGATGGAGCCGTTTGATCTGGAAGTCAACAAGGGCGAAATTGTCGGGCTGGCAGGCTTGTTGGGGTCGGGACGAACGGAAGTAGCGCATCTTGTCTTTGGTATTGTGAAAAGCGAAAGAGGCGAAGCTTATGTGAAAGGCCAAAAGGTCAGCCTGAGTTCGCCGCACAAAGCTATTCGTTATGGGTTTGGGCTTTGCCCGGAAGATCGCAAAGCCGAGGGCATCATTGATGATTTGACGGTGCGGGAAAACATTATCCTCGCACTTCAAGCCAAGCTGGGCTGGTTCAAACACCTTTCCCACAAGCGACAAACACAACTTGCCGAAGAAATGATCGATGCGCTGCGGATTGTGACACCCAATGCGGAAAAACCCGTCAAGGAACTCTCGGGAGGCAACCAGCAGAAGGTCATCTTGGCCCGCTGGTTAGTTTCTGACCCGGAGTTTCTTATCCTCGATGAGCCGACACGTGGGATCGATGTGGGTGCGCACGCTGAGATTATCAATATCGTCAAACGTCTCGCCAAAGAAGGAAAAGCAATGATGGTCATTTCTTCCGAGTTAGCAGAGATCGTGGATTATAGCGATCGGGTCGTGGTGTTACGCGACCGTAAAAAGGTACAGGAATTGGGGAATGGCCAGGTCAGCGAAAAAATGATTATGGAAGCGATTGCCGAGAGGTGAAGATGCGTGAGCAACTAATCCCCAGTCTGAGAAATAGACTAGTTGACATTAAGCTTGGCAACATCACCGGGCGCAATAGTCGTGCCGTTTGGACTGTTTTGGCCCTGGTTATCATCTTAATCGTGAACAGGCTCATTTCGCCCAATTTTTTCTCTGTCCAGATGGTGAATGGCCGCCTGATTGGCAGCCCGATCAATATCCTCGACGGAGCGGCACCTATCATGCTGTTGTCGATTGGCATGACGCTCGTCATTGCAACCAAAGGCGTTGACCTGTCGGTTGGGGCGGTGATGGCGATTGGGGCAGCGGTGGCGGTCGTGTTGATTAACCGGCGCGAGGCTGGCGCAACCGAGTTTTTTTACACGCCGGGACTCGTGATCGCCATTGCGATTGGGGCGGGTGCCCTGTGCGGGCTTTGGAATGGCATTCTGGTTGCGTTCTTCGATATACAGCCGATCATCGCCACCTTGATCTTGATGATTTCTGGCCGGGGTATTGCTCAGATGATTACCGAAGGCCAGTCGCCAACATTTACCAACGAAACGCTGGCGTTTGTCGGTCGAGGCGTCATCTTTGGCGTGCCGTTCCCGATTTATCTGTATCTGGCCTTGTTGTTGATCGTGTTTTATTTGGTGCGCCGGACGGCAATCGGGCTGCTGATCGAGTCGGTCGGGATCAATGCCCGTGCCAGTTTTTACGCCGGAATCAACGCCCGGCTGATCAAGATACTGGTTTATGTGCTGTCGGGGATGCTCGCCGCGCTGGCCGGGATGATTGTCGCTGGCGAAGTCAAGTCAGCCGATCCGCACAAAAACGGAAACTGGGCCGAACTCGATGCTATCCTGGCGGTTGTGATTGGCGGAACATCGCTGAATGGGGGCCGCTTTAGCCTGGTGCTCAGCGCATTGGGCGTTTTGATCATTCAGAGTCTGCTTACGGGCCTGTATGTCAGCAAGCTGCATCCGACTGCCAATCTTGTCGTGAAAGCAATCGTGGTGTTACTCGTCCTGCTGCTGCAATCAGATGAGTTTAGAGCGTCTGTTACGCAGCCTTTTAGGAGGAAAGCATGAAATCTCGATTTTTCCCCCTAGTGGTTACTTTTGTCGTATTTCTGCTGCTGTATGCATTCTGTTACTCGCGTTTCTCCAGCTTCGGCTCGACGCGGGTCGTGTGTAACCTGCTTAGAAATAACGCCTACCTGGGTATTCCTGCCATCGGCGTGACGTTTGTGATTCTGTCGGGGGGCATTGACCTGTCGCCCGGCTCGGTGATTGCGTTCACCGGCGTTTTTTGCGCGCTGATGATCGAGCGAAAAGGGGTGCATCCCCTGGTCGTCTTCGCCATGATCCTGACGATTGGCACGTTCTTCGGGATGATGATGGGTGTCGTCATTCACTACTTCAAGATACCCTCCTTTATCGTGACCCTGTCCGGTTTGTTCCTGGCGCGCGGCGGGGCTTATGTCCTGACAACGGATTCGATCAGCATCCACCACCCGTTTTATGTCGAGGTTTCAAAGATCGTCTATATCTTCCCCGACAAAGGACGGTTTACATTCGCCGCTGGTGCGTTTATCGCGGTCGTTTTGCTCGGCATTTTCCTGGCACATTTCACGCGTTTTGGGCGCAACGTCTACGCGATGGGCGGGAATGATACCGGCGCCATGATGCTCGGCGTCCCGGTCGCGCGCACGACGATCAGCATTTACGCGCTCAGCAGTTTCCTGGCTACGTTTGCCGGCATCATCCTGTCCCTGTCGAAACGCTCCGGCGACTCGACGATTGCGGACGGGGCCGAGCTGGACATCATTGCAGCGGTCGTTATTGGTGGCACCCTCCTGACGGGCGGGGTCGGTTATGTCATCGGCACCTTTATTGGCGTCTTGCTGCCGGGAGTTATCCAAACGTACCTTACCCTGGACGGATCATTGACTCCCTGGTGGATCAAAATCATTGTCGGCGTTTTGCTGTTTTTGTTCATCGGTCTGCAGAAACTTCTGAGCAGCCAAGTGGATCTGTCGAAGTTTATTAGACTCCGGTCCCTCAGGCCGCTCCGGTCCTCTGAAGGATCGAGTTGACAGCGCGCATGGCGGCGGGTAACACCGCCGTCATGCCTCGCGCAATCCTTTCCTCATGTTACAATAAGGGTGTCTTACTGGATTGGTGGGCGGGGTTGAGAGCAAAAGTCAAATGAGGATGGGCCAGGAACCATGAGCAGATTGCTGCGCAACCCCGGGCTGGGTGTAAAACTTAATATTTTCGTGCTGTTTGTGTTGAGTATCTTCCTGGTCAGTATTGTGTTTTTGCTGAACCGCAACACGCGCAGCCTGACCGAACAGGTCGGCGGCGAACGTGTTGTCGAGGAAGTGAACATTCTGGAGAACCGGCTGGCCGAAGTCGAAGACAAGCTGCAAGTCGAAATCGAGTTTCTGGCGACCAGCGTGCACTTTTTCCAGGCAGTAGGCCGCCGCGATGAAACCGATGTGGCCGACATTATCAACACGGCCAATCTGTCGCTGAAGCTGGACGATATCACGGTGGTGGATGGCGACGGGAAACGCCTGATCGACACTACCGTTGATCAGGACCCGACCGAAGAAGACAAACTGCTGGCCCTGGCGCTTTCCGGGCAGGAGACTATCGCGCTGCTGATCGAGCCCGACGGCAGCGCGATTCAGATCAGTATTACAGCGGTGGCTCCGGTCGTCAGCACGACGGGCAACGTGCTGGGCGCGATTCAGATGAGCCGCCTGATCGATAATGATTTTTTGAGCGACCTGACATTTGGCCGCGCAGCCGTACACCTGGGGCTGGTGTACGACGATCAGATCATCGCGCGGACCGTCGTCAGCCCGGGGGACAGGCGGCTGCCGGGAAACGTGCTGGCGAACGGCATCACGCTCGACCCGGCATCACTCAGCGCGGCCCAGGGTGGCGCAGTGGTGATCCTGGACAACTTGATTTCCGGTGACAGGGGCGTTCCCCACGCCGCCGCGTACGTCCCCATTCTGACCGGAACGGAGACGTCGCCGGTGGTCGTCATGATTCTGGTCGAGCTGGAGGAGATCTATTCCTTCCAAAACAGCATCCTGAATAATACGGTGTTCATTTTTACGGCCCTGACGTTGTTGGCGGTTTCCATCATTTATATCGCCATCTATCAAACGACCATTCGCCCGCTCAACAAACTCAAGGCGATTGCCCAGACGATGACCAGCGGGCAGTATGACGAGCGTGCCCCCGTTAATTCACAGGACGAAGTCGGGCAGTTGGCGGTCGCCTTTAACGAAATGGCGAATGCCATCC
>CAYMTN010000139.1:6087-14533 GCA_964393335.1 uncultured Anaerolineaceae bacterium | reverse complement strand
TACCTCTATTTTCCACTGGTCAACGAACAGGGCATGATGTCGGCTGTCACGCCGACGCTGCACGGCGACATAAAAACGGGCCAAAACACGTTTTTGACGCCGCCGGTTTCGGTTGAAGATCTGCACAATACCCGCTCAGCGCGTAATTTTTGGGTGACTATCGACAGGGTGGGCGCATGGTCGGCTGCGGGTAATTCCGCGCCGCAGATCACCCAGGCGTGTAACCCGGCCAGCGCGGAACGCGTGACGCTGGAAGCCGGTTTTTTGTGGCACACGATCACGCGTGAACTGATCACGCGTGAATTGCTCACACACGAACACACGCACGAGGAAGGCGCGATTGGACTGCGCGCCCGGATCACGAACGTCGTACCTCCCAGCGGCGACCACGTTGAGTTGATGAAAGTGTCACTGGCAAATACCGGCGATCACTCGCTGGTGTTGACACCCATCGCCGCCATCCCGATCTACGGGCGTTCCGCCGACAACTTGCGCGATCACCGCCATGTAACGTCGCTGCTGCACCGCACCATGCTGCACCGACATGGTGTGTTGGTGCGGCCAACGCTGTCGTTTGACGAACGGGGCCATACAGTCAACACGGTGACCTACGGCGTGTTGGGGGCTGAAGCAGACGGAACGCCGCCGGTCGCTTTTTATCCGCTGGTGGAAGATTTTGTTGGCGAGGGCGGCACGCTGGACTGGCCGCAAGCGGTGGTTTGTCCTGATGTGCCGGGTCTGGCTGCCGGGCAGCCGGTCGATGACGGGTACAAGGCGATTGGCGCGCTGCGTTTTGCGCGTGTCACCCTCGCACCAGGCGAAACACGCGACTACGTGCTGATCCTGGCGATCATGCCGGATCATGCCAGCGCCGATGCGCTGGTGCGGACGTATGGCAGCGCCGCGCAGTTTGATGCCATGCTGGCTCGCAACCAGGACTACTGGCGTGACAAGGTCGAAACACTGGTTTTTCACAGCGGCGACCCGGTTTTTGATCGCTGGATGAAATGGGTCGTCGTCCAACCGATGCTGCGCCGCCTGTTTGGTAACTCGTTTTTGCCTTACCACGATTACGGGCGCGGGGGACGTGGCTGGCGCGACCTGTGGCAAGACTGCCTGGCGCTGCTGTTCACCGAACCGGACGACGTCGGCAGCCTGTTGTTTGACAGTTACGCCGGGGTGCGCGTTGACGGCAGCAATGCGACTATCATCGGCACCCGGCCCGGCGAATTCCTGGCCGACCGTAACAACATCCCGCGCGTGTGGATGGATCACGGCGCGTGGCCGTTTCTGACCACGAAGTTGTACATCGATCAAAGTGGCGACGTGGCGTTTTTGCTGCGCGACCAGACCTATTTTAAGGACTCGACCAGTCACCGCGCCCAGGCACGGGACGATCAGTGGGTGCCAGAACAGGGCACACAGCAGCACACTGCGGCGGACGACGTGTATCACGGCACGGTGCTGGAACACATCCTCATCCAGCACCTCACGGCGTTTTTTCACGTCGGCGAACACAACATCATCAAACTGGAAGGGGCCGACTGGAACGACGGCATGGATATGGCGCGCCAGCGCGGCGAAAGTGTCGCGTTTACCGCGTTATATGCCAGCAACCTGCACGCGCTGAGTGACCTGCTGCACGCGCTGGCAGCGCGGGGCGTGTCTGAGGTCAGACTCGCGGCGGAACTGGAACTGCTGCTCGATACGCTGGGCGATTCGGTCGATTATGACGACATCGCCGCCAAACGAGGGCGGCTGGCAGTTTATTTCGCCGCCTGTGAGCACGTGGTTTCCGGTGACAAACAGGCGCTTCTCGTCGCGGACCTGGCGCGTGATCTGGCCGCCAAAGCAGACTGGTTGGCGCGCCACGTGCGCCGCCAGGAATGGATCACGGATGGGGCGGGCTTCGGCTGGTTCAACGGGTATTACGACAACGACGGCCAGCGGGTTGAGGGGCCGCATCCAGACGGGGTACGCATGACACTCACCGGGCAGGTGTTCACGTTGAGGGGCGGCATCGCCACCGGCGAGCAGGCGCAGGCTATTACGCAAGCTGCCGATCACTACCTGCTCGAACCGTCGATGGGCGGCTACCGGCTCAACACCGATTTTGGGGGCGTGCAGCTAAACCTTGGGCGGTGTTTTGGATTTGCGTTTGGCCATAAAGAAAACGGGGCGATGTTCAGTCACATGGCGGTGATGTACGCTAATGCGTTGTACCGGCGCGGATTAGTCCAGGCCGGGCACGCCGTATTGAGCGGGATTTACCGGCACTGCTGCGATTTCGCCACCAGCCGCATGTATCCGGGCATTCCCGAATACATCAGCGCCAGGGGACGCGGCATGTACCCGTATCTGACGGGGTCGGCAAGCTGGCTGCTGCTCACGCAGGTGACCGAGGTCTACGGCGTCAAGGGAGTGTTGGGTGACCTGGTCTTGGAGCCTAAACTGGTCCGCGAGCAGTTCGACGCCAACGGCGATGCAGCCATCAGCACACGTTTCGCCGGTCACCAGCTTGAGGTCGTGTATCACAACCCGTCGCATTGCGAGTACGGCGCGTATGCCATCCAGGCTGTGCTGCTCGACGGCGCGCCAGTGGCCTTCGAGACCATCGACCACACCGTGCTGATCGAGCGCGGCACGATCACGGCCCTGGACCATTATTTGCACCGGTTGGATGTCACGCTTGGCTGACGGCAGAAAGTGAGTTTTTTCGAGCATGGCGATCAGTGAAACACTACTGGAAGTACGCGAATACACGGGCGAAGGGTACCGGCCCTTGATCGATTTTGGGGCGTGGCGCGTGGCGATACTGCGCTACCATCCGGAACTGCTGCCACGCCACATCGAGCGCATGCAGCGGCACGACGAAACCGACGAGGTTTTTGTGCTGCTGGCCGGGCGCTGTATTTTGTTCCTGGGCGACGGTTCGGACGAGGTAACCCGCATCTTCGCACAGGATATGGAGCCGCTAAAGCTCTACAACGTCAAACGCGGCGCGTGGCATACGCACACGCTCAGCGAAAATGCCAGCGTGTTGATCGTCGAAAACCGTGACACCACGCTCGACAACTCGCCCACGATTGCGCTGAGCGAATCGCAGCGAGCCGAGCTGGAACGCCTGACCGGGGCGCTATGGCAGGCAGTTTGACACACCTCTGATGGTCTGTTATTATGTGACTAACCTAGAGAGCGCTCTCACGCCTTGTTGCCGGGTGTACGATGAAAAGACTTACTCTGGAGGAAGTAGGCAAACTGGCAGGCGTCTCGCGCGCGACCGTTTCGCGGGTCATCAATAACCCTGAGGGCGTGACCTCCGAACTGTGCCGCCGTGTCGAACGCGTCATCGCCGAAACCGGGTATCAGCCGAACCTTGCCGCGCGTTCATTGGCTTCCCGGCGCTCGAACATCATCGGCTTAATTATTCCCAGCGTGGCGCGTTTTTTATTCACCGATCCGTACTTCCCCAGTTTGATCCAGGGTATATCCGCCGCATGCAACAGCCATAACTACACCCTGGCCCTGTTTTTGTTCAATACGCGCGAAGAAGAGCACCAGGTTTATAAACGCGCGCTTGGCGCTGGCTTGATCGACGGGCTGATCGTCACCGCCGAACAGATCGATGCCCCATTCATTCCGGAACTCATCGAGCGTCAGATCCCGTTTGTGCACATTGGCCGCCCGGCCCAGCCTGACCAGATCAGCTTTGTCGATGTGGATAACCTGAGGGGAGCATTTGTGGCGACCAAACACCTGATCAGGCTGGGGCGCAAACGGATTGCCACCATCACCGGACCACTCAACACAACGGGCGGGCTGGATCGCCGCGCGGGTTACATCCAGGCGCTGACCGACCAGGACATGCTGGTTGACGAAAACCTGATGGCATGTGGCGATTATTCGTATGACAGCGGGCTGGAGAGTATGCAGCGCCTGCTGCTGCACGAACCGGATGCTGTTTTTTGCGCCAGTGACATGATGGCGGTCGGGGCGCTGCAAGCCATCCAAGAAGCCGGGCTGCGTATCCCCCACGACATTTCTGTGATCGGATTTGACGATCTGCCTCCGGCTGTCAACGCTACCCCACAACTCACGACCGTGCGCCAGCCAGTACAGCGCACCGGGATGCTGGCCGTCGAAACATTGATCGATCTGCTGGAAACCGGCCTTGAGCCGCCTCGCCATCTCATTTTGCCGACCGAACTGGTCATTCGCGCCAGTTGCGGAGCCATGACTGTCTGAGTTCCTCCTTGAGTGAGAAAGGAACCTGATCTGCATCGAACGTGGTAATATGTGGGTTGTGAGCGCGCTCAACTGCCAACCATTCTTACGCGGAACGTCGCTCATTCATCCTTCCAGATAGGCGATCGTGTGCTGGCGGGGTTTCGCTCGTTCGAACCGTCGCCCGATCCGGCTGTCCATAACCTTCAACTCTCCCGCCCACTCTTCGACGGTCTCCAGGTCTGTCATTTTCGGCTCCCATCCGATCCTTTTGATGTAAGCTTCTATCCTATCCCGTTATCCGTGGCGGCTGTACCAGGGAGGGAATACGTTCCCTGCCAGGAATGCACTGAGGCCCCATCTCTAGAGACGGAGCCTCAGTTTTTGAGCTGCGTCAGAGTATGAAAGTGTTACATGCTGGACAGATAATCGATGACCGCCTGGCGCTCATCTGCGTTCAACTGCGCACCGTAACTAATCATACGGTCGACGGTGGCTGTCCAACCTGCGGTGTCCTTAGTGGCATTGTCGATCCGGGCACGCGAGTGACAGACCGTACAGCGTGTCTGGACCAGTTCATTACCATCTAGGGCAGCGGCCATGTTGCCCGCGCCCGTTCCCGACGCGGATGCATCGCTCATGCTGGCTGTTGGATCAACCACGAACCACACCTCGCCGACATTCTGACCGGTCGCATCGCCGGGCACGACATCCTTGAACCAGTAATAGAGCGGCATATCATTATAGGTCACCTGGGACGTGCCGTCCTGGCGCTGAATCACGCCAAGCGTGCCAGTGATTCCTTCGCCTGCGGTCGGCTGCTGCCCAGCCGGAACCAGCAGCGGCGGCCATTTGACCGCGCAGGCATCGTAGCAGTTGCTGACACCGGGCGTGTCCTTGGTATAGATGTATAACGTCATACCATCCGGCCCCACCAGGAACGATCCCAACGAATCATTACCACCCACGTCAAGCGTCGGGGGCTGGATGACGAACCACACTCCACCAACATTCTGGCCTGTCGCATCACCCGGCTGTGCGTCGTTGACCCAGTAGTACAGCGGCATATCGTTATAGGTCACCTGATAGGTGCCATCGTCCCGTTGGATGGTGCCGACCGTGCCCGACAGACCGGGCTGCAGCGTGGGCTGCTGGCCTTGTTCGACCAATAAGGCCGGCCACTTGGCGAGACAGTCGCCGGAGCAGTTGCTCACGCCCGGCGTATCGTTGGTAAAGATATACAACGTCATGCCGTTCGGACCGACCAAAAACGGACCGAGGTCCGCGTTACCGCCCAGGGATACGTCGGCGGGTTTGACAACAAACCACACCTCGCCGACATTCTGGCCCGTTGCATCGCCGGGCTGCGCGTCGTTGACCCAGTAGTATAGCGGCATACCGTTGAAAACAACCTGATAGGTGCCGTCGTCCGGGCGTTGGATCACGCCGATTCTGCCGGGAATGCCGGCTGCCAGCGTGGGTTGCTCGCCTTCTGCGACCAGTAAGGGCGGCCACTTGGCGAGACAATCGCCGGTGCAGTTGCTCACACCCGGCGTATCTTTGGTGAACAGGTAGAGTGTCATACCATTCGGACCGACCAGGAACGAACCGAGGTCAGCGTTGCCGCCCAACTGAACCGTAGCCTGCATGTCCTGTGCGCTGGCTGCTGGCAACCCGATCAGGATGGCAAACAGCACGGTTGCTGCCACAATGGACACAACAAAAGGTACAGACTTTCGAGACATGTTGTTTTCCTCCGTATGTCTGATTTTTTGCAGCCGGGATAAGGCTGCTACACCCATACATACGTCTGGAACTGGGGATTTGGATTTCCAATAACAAAAATTTGTTGATAAAAATATGATTTAGGTGAATTCCACGTAACGCATGGTGAAGACCTCGAGACAGGAACAACACAAGTCAAGGATTCTTCCTGCAAGGACCGCTTTCGCTTCATTCGCTTTGTCCATCCCCCAAATGACCCCTGAAAAACTGTCAAGCAGGTTGCTTGACAAAGAACTGTCGTCCATTGTATGATAAACGTTAACTCGTGTTGTCAACGCGTGTTGATTCAAGAGAATGATTCTTAATTCTTCAACGAGCATGTGTATTCATGACTTCCAAGCAACCCCTTATCTATCTTGGTGCTGACCTGTCCTATGTGAACGAGATGGAAGCGCACGGTGGGCAATACCGGCGCAATGGGCAGGTATGCGACCCGTTTCAAATGTTCCGTGACTATGGAGCCAATCTTGTCCGTGTGCGGTTATGGCACACACCAACCTGGACGCAGTACAGTACCCTGAGCGATGTTGAGATGACCATACGGCGTGCCAGGGCGTCAGGAATGAGTGTTTTGCTCGACCTGCATTACTCCGATTCCTGGGCCGATCCCGCCAGGCAAATCATCCCGGCGGCCTGGGCACAGATCAAGACTCTCGATGCGCTCCAGCGTGCATTGTATGACTATACGCATGATGTTCTCGCATACCTGGATCATCAGGGTCTCATGCCTGAATTCGTCCAGGTCGGCAACGAGATCAACTCGGAAATGCTGCTGTCATCAGAAGTAGGGGAAGCGGGCGCGCCGATCAACTGGGCGCGTAATGCGGCGCTGATTAATACCGGGATTCGTGCTGTCCGCGATATTGGACAGACAGCGGAGATTCAGCCGCAGGTCATGCTCCACATCGCGCAGCCGGAGAACGTCGTTCCGTGGTTTGACACGGCACTCAAAGCGGGTGTCACGGATTTTGACCTGATAGGCCTATCCTATTATTCACATTGGAGTACGTACTCTATTTCGCAAATGGGGCAAGCTATCCGCACCTTTAACGAGCGTTATGGGCGGCGCGTCATGATTGTCGAAACGGGGTATCCCTGGACTCTGGACGAGGCGGACGGGCTGCCCAATATCCTGGGACCGTCCGCACTTATTCCTGGATATCCCGCGACTCCAGCCGGGCAGAAGCAGTATCTCATCGATCTCACGCAGACCGTTATCGACAACGGCGGGATTGGTGTCATCTACTGGGAACCTGCCTGGATTTCGACCCCATCCAGGACGTTATGGGGGCCAGGGTCGCATTGGGACAACGCGACCTTTTTTGATTTCCACAATGGTAATGAAGTTCATGAGGGGATCGAGTTCTTCTCGCATCACTATCGCCTGCCTCTGGCCGGCAGCAATCCATAAACTGGCTGTCCACTCACTATTAATCGGGCTACTTATGAAAGGAAAAAGACAATGAGATACCGTTCACCCATGTTGTTATTCGTTGTGTTGGTGCTGGCAATGGCTGCCAGTGTGAGCGTTAGCACGGCCCAAAACGCCAGTCTCACGATCTGGACCGACGATCAGCGTTTGCCCGTTATCACCGAACTCTCCAAGCAATTCACGGATGAGTATGGTATTGACGTTGTTGTCGAGCCTATCGGAATTCAGGACACCAAGGACGCCATGATTCGCGGCGCTTCCACCGGCGAAGGACCGGACCTGTTCATCATTCCGCATGACAATATCGGGGCGCTCGTCGAAAGTGGCGTAGTGGCGACAATTGATTTGGGTGACAAAGCGGCTATGTTCCTGCCCAATTCGCTGGAAGGTTTCACCTATAACGGCGAGTTGTACGGGGTGCCATTTGCCATCGAAAACGACGCCTGCTTCCGTAACACCGACCTGATGCCGGACATGCCCGCCACATGGGACGAAGTGGCAGCCGCCGGTAAGGAACTGGTTGACAGTGGCCAGGCGGAATACGCAGCAGCGTTCCCGGATCTGGGCTACAACTACTATCCGGTGTACACCGCCTATGGTGGGTACATTTTCGGTCGGGATGAAACGGGCAGCTATACCGCCGACGATGTGGGCATGGACAGCGAGGGTATGGTCGCCGGTGCACAATGGGCCTATGACCTGATCCGGGCCGGGTACGCCTCTGAAAACCTGGACTGGGAAGCCGCGCATGTGATGTTTGAAACCGGCCAGGCACCCTTCATCATCACCGGCCCGTGGGCGGTTGGGCGGTTTAAAGATGCTGGCATTCCGTATGCCATCAGCGCCTGCCCGGCAGCGGTAGCAGGCGGCGAACCGGGCGCACCCTTTATCGGTGTGCAGGGGTTCATGGTGAACGCCAATTCGGATAATGTGCTGCTGGCGCAGACATACTTGTTGGAGTTCATTGCGACCGATAGCTCGATGCAGTATATTTTCGACAACGAC
>CAYMTN010000139.1:0-6077 GCA_964393335.1 uncultured Anaerolineaceae bacterium | reverse complement strand
CCCGTCGGCCTGGCTGCCGATTTTTGAAGCCACCGAAGACCCGGACATGGCCGGTTTTGCCCAGGCGGGTGCAAACGGCCAACCGATGCCCGCTATTCCCGCGATGGGTACCGTATGGGATGCCTGGGGGAATGCCGGTATCTTGATGGCGCAAGGCGAACTCACGCCCGCACAAGCGCTGAGTGATGCGGCTACTCAGATTCGCAACCAGATCGCCGAGTCTGCGCAGTAGATTGAGTGACCATCATCTTGTGGCCCGGTGTGTTCCCGCCGGGCCATTTGTTATCTATTTTGATAGATTCTCAGGACTGCTGCCATGACGACTGCCATCCGAAGGATTTTAGGGAAACGCGCGCCGTCATTGATACGCTATGCCGGCATCGTCTTGATCGATGTATTTCTGCTGTGGCTCACGCTGCAACTGGCATCCGATGGGTTTGCGTTCATCGGTTTGGCCTTCCTCATTGTAGCGCTCTTCCTGACAACGGTCTTTTTTGCGAAGCAGTTGGCTGCTTATCGGTGGATGGCAGCCGGACTATCGTTGATGGTGGTGTTCACCGTATACCCTATCGTCTACACCTTTTATATCGCATCGACCAACACCGGGGGCGGGCATGTCCTGACCAAAGAGCAGGCGATTGCCAGCCTGGAACGCCAGTATTATCTGCCAGAAGAGAGCACAGTCTATCGTTGGACTGCGTTTAGGTCAGCCGATGGCAAGTTTGCGCTGTGGTTGCAGGCTGGCGATGCACCGGGCCTATTAGCACGTCCGAATGAACCCCTGACCACGGTCACGCCGGGCGAAAACGGCATAGGATTGTTGGATGAAGATGGGATTCCGCTCACGCTGGACGGCTACGAGCGCCTGGACCGTAAGCAGACGGTGGCGCTGATCAACACGTTGGGCACCCTCGATTTTGGCTCTCCGCCCAACACGGTACGTGTAAAATCCTTGAATGAAGCTGCGACGCTGCAACCCCATTATCGCTACGATCCTGCGCAGGACGTGATCATCGACCAGCAGACCGGGATCAGTTATTCGCCCAGGAACGGCTCGTTTGTTTCCGCAGATGGCGAAAAACTGACGCCCGGCTTTTTTGTGGGCGTCGGGACGCGCAACTTCGAACGGTTCTTTTCCAGTTCGGCGCTGCGTGGCCCGCTGGCCCAGATCGTGATCTGGAATTTCGCGTTCGCGTTTTTCAGCGTGCTGTTGAGTTTCGCGTTGGGCCTGTTTATCGCGCTGCTTTTCGACGATCTACCTGGCAAAAAGATCATTCGGGCGCTGCTGATTGTCCCCTATCCTATTCCCGCGCTGGTGTCGATCCTGATCTGGCGTAATCTGCTCAATCCCGATTTTGGCGCCATCACCCATTTTCTTGAATCCACGTTCGGCAGTGCGCCCAACTGGCTGCTTGATCCAACCTGGGCGCGAATTGCGGTGATTCTGATCAATATGTGGTTGTCTTATCCCTATTTTTATATTGTGTCCAGCGGGGCGTTACAGGCGATCCCCCGTGAACTGTTCGACGCAGCGGCGGTCGATGGCGCAAATATCTGGGATAAATTCCGGCGCATCACGTTACCCCTGTTGTTGAGCATCGTCAGCCCGCTGCTGATCGCGTCATTTAGCTTCAACTTCAATAACTTCAATCTGATCTACATCTTCAACCAGGGACGGCCCCCCATTGCCGGGACGCCTATTCCGGCTGGGCATACGGATATCCTGCTCTCATTTGTCTATAAACTGGCCTTTACCTCTTCGCAATCCGATTACGGATTGGCGTCCGCGATTTCGATCATGTTGTTTCTGTTCGTCGGCCTGATAACCTGGCTGCAATTCAGATATACACACGCGCTGGAGGATCGAATCTGATGGCACAGCACACCCCCCTGATAGAAACCATTATGCGGGCGCGATCGGTTCATCTCACCTGGCGACAGCGCCGGTATTTCGGAATGGGCATACGGTATGTGATCGCAGTCGTTCTCATCGTGTTTGCGTTCATCCCGGTGGTATGGGTGGTATCCGCCTCGATCAACACGTCTGGTTCTCTGGTCAGTCCGGAGATCATTCCGCGCCATCCAGGGCTGGATAACTATGAGGAATTGTTGAACAACCGCTATTACCCATTCAAGACATGGCTGTTTAACTCGTTGTATATTGCCACAGCATCCACCCTTTTGATTGTTATGGTCACCGCGTTTTCAGCTTATGCGATCTCACGCTTTCGTTTTTTGGGGCGCGAGAAGCTGGTACGGGCCATCCTGATTATCAACGTGTTTCCCGGCGTGGTCTCCATGATCGCTTTGTTCTCCATGTTGCAGCAAACGGGCCGCCACGTGCCCCTGATCGGCCTGGATTCCCATGTGAGCCTGATTCTGGTCTACGTATCAGGGGCGATGGGAATCAACGTGCTGCTGATGAAAGGCTTTTTCGACTCGGTTCCCAGGGAGATTGACGAGTCGGCCATGGTGGATGGAGCCTCCCATTGGCTGGTATTCTGGCGTATTATCATTCCGCTGGTCAAACCGATTTTGGTGACGGTGGGCGTGTTGACGTTCATGGGCATATACGGGGATTTCGTGCTGCCGCGCGTTTTACTCAGCAGCGCTGACAAGCTGACGATCATGGTCGGGTTGTACTTGTTTCAATCGGCAGATTATGCTCAGAATTGGGGCGTCTTTACCGCAGGTGCCATCGTGGCGGCACTGCCTGTCATCACGATTTATCTGCTGCTGCAAGATTATATCATCAGCGGATTGACGGCTGGCTCCATCAAGGGCTGAATTTTGGCACCGGTCCGGTACCCCGTCTCCGGACGAACAGGCTGTGGGAGAGCTTTCACGCTCAGGGCTTCCAGAACTGTGGCGGTTACCTGATCATCACCCGCGCCTGTCATGCCGATGGTGCCATCACCATGATTTGCCTCACTACTTCGCGTTCATCCCTCCGCCTAATCGGCCATTCAAGACCTTTCAGGTGATCTCCTAATCCCACGCACTTCAGGCAAAACCCGTCGATGTCTTGAACGGACTGGATCATGGGGCGCTGGTTATTAGCCCTCCCCGATTTCAGTGATTGTATTACGTCCTATGTATAAACCCCTGCAAATATGTTTTCACAGGGAATTCACGACTTTTAAATCTGTTTTAAATCCAACCGGCAATATAATTAAGACGCATCAATCTTTTCTTCATTTTTTGTCGGGTGGTTCCACTTGTCAGGGGGAAGAGAAACTTCATGGTCGAGATTCTGCGTTCCAGGTGTCGCATACCGGCGATTGTGCTGGCAGTAGTGCTCATTTCGGGCGTCTTTGCTTTGGCGAATACGTTTCAGACGGCAGCGCAGGCTGACTCGCCTGTCCCAGGTCAGGAAAACGCACTTTTCCTCGAACCATCAATCGATCCAGACTCGCAAACCGTCAGCCGAAGAGACGCAACTTCTACGCCAGTCGCTCAAACAGAGTCAGGCGATTATGGCCCAGGCTCCAATGATCCGCAGGAGCTATATTCCGCTGTCGAACAGGCTGTCGTGGACAGGGTAGGAGAGCCGGTGCGCGAGTATATCATCGTCGATGAGCACTATATTCAAATCGACGGCGACCGCGCGTCAGGTACCGCCTTGATCGACCGGCCCCAGGGCGCAACACGTGACGTGGGCGTGCTGGAGTTTCTGGCGAGACGAATCGATGGTGAATGGCAGATAGCATTTAGCGACGATCCGCGCTACCAAGCGTGGCTGCCCGAAACACAGCAGGACCCACACCTGGAAGCCACGAGTTTTTCGTTCAACCGGGATGCGGCCATCGCCTGGGCGTTTCAACCGGGTAGTGGGACTTTTGACAACGCGGTTGGGAACTACGATGATGGAACCTATCGTGGGGAAACCGAAGGGCGGTATTGTACAACTTATGTTGCGCGCGCGTTGTATACAGGCGGCGTCCCAGGCTTTTCATGGGGGTGGCAGGGGAACGGGCCGGTTGTCACGTGGATGGTCAACAATGGAACAAAATGGGTAGACAAAAACGGAATCGACGAGCTTGAGCCAGGCGATTTCATCCTGATGAGTAAAGACCCGAATGCGAACGCCGACTGGACCTACATCAACTCGTCAGGTTTTTCGCGCTGGGATCACATCGTGCTGGTGACAGACTCCGGGAAATTCAGCTCGTGGAATACAGAACATAAACAGAAGACATTCAACGGTTACTATACCGGCGTCTTCTACGCCTACAAGTACGTGCACATTCAGTCAACCGCACCGGATTTACCGGTCAATCAAAACGTCGTGCGCAACGGCGACTTCAGTTCAGACAAGACCTTCTGGATCGCAGGTGGTGGGTTGAACTGGACCATTTTTGACGGCACAAGAATAGCCCGGCTGATCGACCAACCGGGCGGGGTGTGGTCACCGCTCCGCCAGGACATGAATTACAAGGTCGATGCAGGCTCAAAGTTCGAGGTTACGGTGCAGCTTGGCAACGGCGATGACGTCGAAAAGGAGGTGTTGGTCAAACTGCGTGACACGGCTGGAACACAGGAGTTCGGCTGCTGGTTCACGCTTCCGGCCAACACGGGGCGGAAACCGTACACTTTGCAGGCTGTCGCTACCAAAAACTGGGACGATATGCGCATCGTTATTGCGGGGCAGTCATATTATACGAATCTTGACATCCGCATTGACAATGTATCGGTCAAGTATCGACCGGGCGCGAATATCACGGGTCTGGGTTGTTTCGAACCGATCCCGATTGATGTCAATATTGTGCCAAACGGTGACTTCTCAGCCCAATTTGATGGATGGGCGAATTGGGGCGATCTACATTGGCTGATCGACAATGGCCAACTGAAAGTTTATGCTGCGGCTGGTACCGCGGACTGGGACTCTATCACACGAAAACTGGGTTATACGGCCCCTCCCAATTCTCCGATTGAAGCCACGGTGGATTTGGGGAATACAACCAGCGCGCCGAAACAGGTCCGTGTAGACGTTCGCCGTAGCGATGCCGACCGCGATGACGGCAGCATCAGTTGTGTGTTCACTGTGCCAGCCAATACGGGACCACTCACTTACATCATGCGTGGGCGGACTCCCGATGAAGATTGGCAGGACATTCGAATTGAAATCATCGAGGTGAACGCGGGAACCTCACAGCCATACACGGTGATTGACAATATCTCGGTGATGCGCCGTTCTGGGCTGGGCGACGCAACCGAGTGCATCTATCCGGACTATACCGGGCCTAACGCCCCCACCAATCTCAGAATCGATAACACGACACCCGGCAGTATCACGCTGGCCTGGGACGACAATTCGTCCAACGAAGAAGGGTTCAACATCTATCGCT
Organism: uncultured Anaerolineaceae bacterium; assembly: GCA_964393335.1. GTDB lineage: Bacteria > Chloroflexota > Anaerolineae > Aggregatilineales > Aggregatilineaceae > CAYMTN01. The sequence goes on along the minus strand of CAYMTN010000139.1, from coordinate 729 downwards.
GGGGCACGTCGGACGGCATAAACTGGGACTTCCTTTACCTGGATTCGGTTGGTGCTAATGTCACGTCCTACCTGGACGAGTCATTAGATTGTGAAACCGGGTATGACTATATGGTCAGCGCCTTCAATTCGGTCGGGGAAGCGATGAGTGCCGATTTCGTGCAGGGCACGACTGAGATGTGTGTGTCGGCTTTCTGCGCGACAGTTTCCGAAATCCCTCTCGTGGAATGCGATGCTCTGGAAGCACTCTATACCAGCACCAACGGGCCCCAGTGGATGGACCATACCGGCTGGATGGACATTGTCCAGCCGTGTAACTGGTATGGCGTGCTGTGTACGGACGGGCACGTTGATGGCCTGGCACTGGGCACCAATGGTCTCAGCGGGACGCTGCCCGCCAAACTGGAAAACCTGCCGACTTTGAGGCTGCTTGATCTGCGCTCCAATGACATAGGCGGCACGCTGCCGCCCGAACTGGGCAACCTGCCCGCGCTCATTGAAATCTGGCTGTACGGCAACCAGTTGACCGGCAGCATTCCACCCGAACTGGGTGATCTGGACAATCTCGGATGGCTGTTCCTGGGATACAATCACCTGAACGGAGCGATTCCCTCCGAACTGGGCGATCTGGACAATCTGAAATACCTGTCCCTCGAAGCGAACCAGTTAAGCGGCGCGATCCCTGGCACGCTGGGTAATGCAACCGAACTCCGCTGGGTCGACCTCAGTG
>CAYMTN010000138.1:3336-14592 GCA_964393335.1 uncultured Anaerolineaceae bacterium | reverse complement strand
CTTGAGCGACACGCGGCGCGCCATCTCGCGCAGCACTTCTTCGCTGACGCCTTCCAGCGGTGTTTCACCCGCGCTGCGTTCAATCCATAAGACCAGCGTGGCGTAACGGGCATTTGCATCGCGGCGCATACGCTCCTGGATGGTCAGGTCAGGGGCCTGGAAAGCGAGAATATCGTCAGGATTGAAGCCCTTCTCGCGCAGCCATTCGCGCAGCACGGCGCGCCGCGCGTAGGCATGTTCCAACGCGAGGCGTTCCATGTCATAGCCGCCGACCTGGCCCAACCAGTGATCAACGTACAGCCGCCGAACTTCCTCGTCGTCTTCAAGGTATTCGGTATCGTACTGTTCTTCGGTCAGCCACTGCCACGCGCGTTCGGTGATGTCGTGCCAGGCATAATCAACCATCCACGCACGGCCCAATTCGGCCTCGATTTCGGCCTCGTCCGCACCGTCGAACACGGGCGAGATCGCGCGGAAGCCCAACCGATCCGCCGCCCATCCCAGGTGAGTTTCGAGCACCTGGCCGATGTTCATGCGGCCCGGCACACCCAGTGGGTTGAGGATGATCTCAACCGGCGTGCCATTTTCGAGGAACGGCATATCTTCAATCGAAACCACCTTCGAGATGACGCCCTTATTCCCGTGCCGGCCCGCCATCTTGTCGCCCTGGGTCAGCTTGCGTTTCTGCGCCACACTCACGCGCACCATCTGATCTACCCCGGCGGGCAGATCGCGGTGTTCTTCGCGGGTGAAGATTTTGACGTCCACGACCTTGCCTTTTTCGCCATGCGGCAGGCGCAGCGAGGAGTCTTTCACTTCGCGCGCCTTTTCGCCAAAGATGGCCCGCAGCAGCTTTTCTTCCGGGCTGAGTTCTTTCTCGCCCTTCGGCGTGATCTTACCGACCAGGATATCGTTCGGGCCGACATCCGCACCGATGCGGATAATACCATGCTCGTCCAGGTCCTTCAGGGCATCTTCACCGACGTTCGGAATATCGTAGGTGATTTCTTCCGGCCCCAGCTTGGTATCACGCGCTTCCACTTCGTGCTTTTCGATGTGGATCGATGTGAATTTATCCTCGCGGACCATCGCCTCGCTGATCAGCAGCGCATCCTCGTAGTTGCCGCCCTCCCATGACAGGAACGCGCACAACACGTCATGGCCCAGCGCAAGCTGGCCGTGAATGGTCGAGGAGCTGTCGGCGATAACCTCACCCTTGTTGACATACTGGCCCTTTTGCACCACCGGGCGCTGGTCGATGCAGGTCGATTGGTTCGAGCGATTATACTTGCGCAGCCGGTACGTGCGCGTCCCGTTGTCGGTACGCAGCACGATCTGGTCACCCTGAACCGACAGCACTTCGCCCTCAGCATCGGATACCAGCACCTGCCCGGAGTCATACGCTGCCTGCCGCTCGACGCCGGTGCTGACCAGCGGAATATCCGGCTTGAGCAGCGGCACCGCCTGGCGCTGCATGTTCGACCCCATCAGGGCCCGGTTGGCGTCGTCGTGTTCCAGGAACGGGATCAGCGCCGCCGAAATGCCCACAATCTGGCGCGGCGCGACGTCCATATAATCGATGCGATCACGCAGTGAAACCAGGAACCGCTGGTGATGCCGCGCTGAAATGCGCTCGTTGACAAACTGGTTGAGCGGGTCCAGCGGCGCATTCGCCTGAGCTATTGTGTAACGGTCTTCTTCGTCAGCCGACAGATACGCGATCTCGTTGCTGACAAACGGCATAACCGGCACCGTCTTAACACCCAACCCGGCCAGGTGGTCGATCAACGCGGCATCCACCACCGTACCTGCCGGGACCAACGTCGCACCGGATTCGTCGGGGATGTCCAGGCGCAAAATCCGCCCCGGCAGCCGTTCATCGTTCAGCGCCAGATCGCGGTAGACACGCCGGTACGGGGTTTCGATGAAGCCGTACTCATTGACACGGCCATAACTCGCCAGGCGACCGATCAGGCCGATGTTCGGGCCTTCCGGTGTCTCAATCGGGCAGATACGGCCATAGTGGCTGTGATGCACGTCGCGCACATCGAAGCCCGCACGCTCACGGCGCAAACCGCCCGGACCCAACGCCGAGAGGGTCCGTTTGTGGGTCAGCTCGGCCAGCGGATTGGTCTGATCCATGAACTGTGAAAGCTGGCTGGAGCCAAAGAATTCGCGCACCGCCGCTACCACAGGCCGGATGTTGATCAGCGTCATGGGCGACAGGTTGTCGGATTCACGAATCGACATGCGCTCACGGACCACGCGTTCCATCCGGCGCAGGCCGATACGCAGTGAATTCTGGATCAACTCGCCCACCGTTTTTACACGGCGGTTGCCCAGGTGATCGATGTCATCCGGCTCTTCCAGCCCGTTATTGATCAAAATCATGCGTTCGATCAGCTTGACCAGGTCGTACTTCGTGACGGTGCGGCGCGAGCGCGGCACGACGTCGTCCATGCGCAGGCGCTGGTTCAGCTTGTAACGCCCGACCCGTTCGAGGTCATACCGCCGCTGATCAAACAACTGGCTTTCCAGGTATTCGCGGGCATTGTCCAGCGTGGGCGGATCACCGGGGCGCATACGCTTATAAAACTCAAGCAGCGCCGCCTCGGCAATTGACTGCCCTTCCCGCAGTTCCCACTGCGGCTCCATCCGGATCGTGCCCTCCATGTACAGGTGGTCCTGGTTGTTATCGACCTCGCTGTACAATGCGAGCAGTTCTTCGTCGGTGCCCGCCTGGATCGGCGATTCGGCGTCGAACCCATCGGTGACCGCCGCCAGGGCACGCAGCAGAATAGTGACCGGAATCGTGCGTTTGCGGTTGAACTTGACCGCCAGATAATCGCTCTTGCGTGTCTCAAACTCCATCCACGCACCGCGATCCGGGATCAATTTCGCCGTCGACAGACGCCGCCCAGTCGTTCGATCCTCCTCAGCATCGAAATAGACGCCGGGGGAACGGATCAGCTGGCTCACCACCACGCGTTCGGTCCCGTTGATGATAAATGTGCCCTTCTCGGTCATGAGCGGGAAATCGCCCATAAAGATATCCGAGATAACGACTTCATCCCCAACGGCGCGATTCACCAGCGCTACCCGCACATAGAGCGGCGCGGCAAACGTGATGTCACGTTCCAGGCAGACTTCTTCCGTATACTTTGGCTCTTCGAACCAGTATGATAAACCGAATTCAGACGCCTCAGGACTGCTTCCTGGGAAATAAAGCCGCAAATTCCCATTGAAGCTTTCAATCGGGCTGATTTCATCGAACAGCTCGCCCAACCCATCGTCCCGGAAGCGCCGGAACGAATCTAGCTGAATTTCAATGAGTGAGGGCAGATCTTGCACATCATAGGTGCGTGCGTAATTCTTCTCATCTAGCCGCCGCTGCATTCATCACTCCTCTAGGCCAATTGTCGACAATTTTACCACCGGATACATGCAGACGATGTGGAGAACAGGGGAATAGGTCTCCTCAACTGTATTCAGCCAATCGATAGAGGTTATGTTTTGTCCAGACAAAATTAAGGGGTACACGAACCCTCAGTATATCACGATTCTACCGGATGTCAATTATCACTCTCCGGTTTCGGCTTGCGCTGCTGCTTGTAGGGGGGACTCACACGACCGTCAAATCCGACTGTCACCTCAACACTTGCTTAGCTTGCCACACTTATACTATAAATGATAAAGCTTTTTTGAATTTTCTCCACGCCCAATTTGACGGATTTTTCAGATACCGGCGCTTGAATAAGAATTAGAGTCGAACTAAACTTGGAATACGCTCACAATTCTACCTTTCTCACACAAACTAACCACTCGCCATTACAGGAAGCAGGACAAACTTATGGGGTCACGATTGTCACGTCTGAATCGCGGTGTGCCCGAACCCGAGCCGCAACCTGGGCATGCGTCGAACAATGCCCAGCCGGAACCATCGACGGCCAGCGATCGCGCGCTGTCATTTGAACAAGAGCTGGCCGCTACCCCCGACAAAAAACGCACCTCGCCGCGTATTGCGGCCTTGCGCAAGCAATTGCGGGCCAAGCTGCTTTCGACTCCTGACGAATTCGACGCAATGGACAGTCGCGATCCGCAGCACCAGCAGATTGTACGTGACAGGCTGAAGGTTGTACTCGAACGCGCCCACATCCAGCTTGCAGCGCAGGAACAGGCCGAGTTGGAACAGGCGTTGATCGACGATATGTTGGGTTTTGGCGCTATCGAGCCGCTTGTCCGAAACAGGAGTTATACCGAAATCATGGTCAACGGGCCGGACCTGATTTTCGCAGAATATAAGGGCAAACTGCTTGAAACCGAGCACACGTTTGACGACGACGATCACATCATGTGGACCGCTCAGCGCATCGTACGCCCGCTTCAACGCGAACTGGATCGCAAGAATCCAATGGTCGATGCGCGCCTGCCGGATGGCTCACGCGTGCACGCTGTGATACCCCCCTCGGCCCTGGACGGGCCAATCCTGACCATTCGCAAGTTCCCCGAAACACGTTTGACCGTCGAAGACCTGATCGAGTGGGGATCGTTGACGCCAGACGTGGCCGAGTTTTTGCGGGCCTGTGTCATAGCACGCCTCAACATCGTCGTGTCGGGCGGCACGAGTTCCGGTAAAACCACGCTGCTAAATATACTGTCGTCGTTTATTCCTGAAGACGAGCGTATCATCACCATCGAAGACTCTGCCGAGCTGCAACTGGCTCAGCGCCACGTCGTCCGGCTGGAAACGTGCCCGCCAGTGCCCGGCTCCCTGGACGGCCAGCTTGCCGTCCGCGATCTTGTCAAAGGCAGCTTGCGCATGCGTCCGGACCGGATCGTGGTGGGCGAATGCCGCTCTGGCGAGGCGCTGGATATGCTCCAGGCGATGAATACCGGGCATGACGGATCGCTGACGACGGTCCATTCCAACAGCCCGCGCGACTGCGTTGGCCGCCTGGAGACACTGGCGCTCATGGCTGGGATGGACCTGCCGGCATCCATCATCCGGCGGCAGATTGTCAGCGCCGTCCACCTGATCGTACAGCAGAGCCGTCTGAAAGACGGCAGTCGCAAAATCGTTCAGATCACCGAGCTGCAAGGGATGGAAGGTGAACAAGTTACGCTGCAAGACATTTTTGTATACCAGACACCTGACAACCGGACGACAGGTCCCAGCCACACCGGCGGAGGCACCCTGAATCCGACCGGGTTCCGACCCAATTTTATGGATCGTCTGGAAGAAGTCGGGTTCAAACTCAGCGCGCGTATTTTTGGCGCAGGCCGGACATTCGGCACAGGCGGCTGATCCCGCACACGACGCCGTTCTGACAACACGGTCCGCCCCGGCCACTACACTGCCGGGGCATTTTTGTGATATGTTCTATGCAAAACTCGTCTGGGAAACCGGCACGTGAATATGAATGAAACACACACCGGCGATTTCACTCAAGCCGAAATGACACGTTACAGTCGCCACTTGATCCTGCCGCAAGTGGGCCTGGAAGGCCAACGCAAGCTCAAAGCCGCCCGCGTGGTCGTGGTCGGGACCGGCGGGCTGGGCAGCCCGATCGCCATGTACCTTGCGGCGGCAGGAGTCGGGCATATTGGGCTGGTCGATTTTGACATGGTTGACACGACCAACCTGCAGCGCCAGATCGTGCACGGTCAGAGCACGGTCGGAATGCCCAAAGTGGAATCGGCGGCGCGGCGGTTGCACGACCTGAATCCGCATATCACCATCGAGCCATATCACGAGCCGCTGACCAGCCAGAACGCGCTGGATATCCTGGCGTCGTATGATGTGATCATGGATGGCACGGATAACTTTCCGACGCGTTACCTGCTCAACGATGCGGCTGTCTTGCTGGGCAAACCACTGGTCTACGGCGGCATCTTCCGCTTTGAGGGACAGGCCAGCGTGTTTGCCATGCCAGATGGGCCGTGCTACCGCTGCCTGCTGCCGGAGCCGCCGCCGCCGCATCTGGTGCCAACCTGCGCCGAGGCGGGCGTTCTGGGCATTTTGCCGGGGACGATTGGCACCATTCAGGCTACGGAAGCCATCAAGATCATTTTGGGCATTGGTGAGACGTTGTCAGGCCGATTGTTGTTGTATGACGCGCTCGACATGTCGTTCGACCTGATTACACTCCCCAAGCGCCCCACCTGCCCCATGTGCGGCGACTCACCAACCATCACCGAACTCATCGACTACGAGGAGTATTGCGGTATGCCTGCCCACGATCACAGCAGCTTTCAGCGCAGCCACCCATCGACAGCCGAATTCGCCTCTGTTGAGGCGATCAAAACCCGGCTGGATGCACATGAACCGTTGCTCTTGCTGGATATTCGAGAGCCGTTTGAATTGATGTTCAGCACCTTGAACGGCGCGGTCAACATCCCCATGAGCCAGATGGGCGCACGCTGGCCGGAGATTCCGCAGGACCGGCCCGTCGTCGTCTTTTGCCATCTCGGAATCCGCAGTGTAGACCTGATCGCGCAGCTTGAGGCCAGAGGATTCACGAACCTGATCAACATGAACGGCGGGATCGATGCGTGGTCGCGCCATATCGACCCATCGATCCCGCGCTATTAGTCGCGGCAAAAGCCCGGTTTCAGTTATCTTCAGGCACCTGGGCGAAATCTTCGAGTGTGTCTTCCACCACTGGCAGCGTTACGCCAGCGCGCACCAGCCGTTCGCGCCGTGTCCTGGCACGCCCCAGCAGCCGTTTCACCTCACTGTCACCCGGCAGCAACGGATCGGCAGCCTGTAACAATTGAAGCGCCCGGTTGAGGTGCAGCGTATCGTCCAGCAGCAGCCGCGCCAGGGACAGCAGCACGTAGCCCAACTGGGTTTGATCCCCCAGGCTCAGCGCCAGACTCAGCGCGCGGCGATAAAAGAGCTGCGCGCCGTCGCGGTCGCCGCTGTCTTCGAGCATTTGGCCGAGCTTGCTCAAGAGCGTGAAAACAGCCCGATCATCGTTCGTTTGTTCGGCCAGTTGCAGCGCCTCGGCATAACTGGCGCGCGCTTTTTTCCACTCCATCAGTTCCGACTGTGTATCCCCCAGGGCGTCAAGCGACAAACGCACCAGATCGGGCCGTTTGACGCGCTCAAAGATGGGGATGGTCTGCTGCCATAAATCGATCGCCTCGTGCAGGCGATCCTGTTCCAGGTAAAGCTCCGCCAACTTATCCAATGTCAGGCCGATATCCAACCAGGCGTCCGTCGGGCGGAACGCGCTGATCGCTTCACGGTAGGCGGTTTCCGCTCCTTCCAGCCGTCCCAAAGAAAACTGCAGATCGCCCAGCAATACCAGCAGTTCGCCTTCACGCTGGGGGTTATCCGCTTCTTGCGCCAGCGACATGCCGCGATCCACGTAACGCAGCACGTCCTCGTAGTTGGCGCTTTCCAGGTTGAGCTTCGCCAGCGCCTGGATAGCGGCCAATTCATCCTCGACGTTACCGTCTGCCTGGAAACTCTCCAGCGCCTCCGCATAACGCGCGATTTCCCCCGCCTGGTCGCTCTGTTTTGAGGCGGCCTGGCCCGGCATTTGCACAGCCCCGGCATCCGGCGGTTGTCCGGCTTCGGGCAGGGCTTCGGGCGGCGCGGGAACTGTCTTAGGAGTAGCCTCTAAGGCCGTCTCCGCGAACGTTTCCTGTTCCGGTTCCAGGTCGACCGGCTCCAGGCCGACATCCGCCAGCGACTGGGCCTGAACCGTGTCCTGCTCCTGGAACGGTGACACTACCTCGACCTCATCGCTCGATGTGACTTCTTCTGCAGGAACGAATTCCCGTTCTTCTTCGGCGGCTGGCGCAGCAGGTTCGACCACGCGCCCTAACACTCCCTCGGACGCCGCCTGGGGATGGTCAATCAGATACTTGAGCCAGTCCAGTTCGGGCTGAAAACCATAGACTGCCACAAAACTGCTGTCCGAATCCGGCTCCAACAACTGGGCCAACTCGCGCACATAATCCAGCTTGTCGATCCCAACTGCATACACACTCGCCGCGATCACCGAGCGCATGTCGGAGGCCAGCCGGTCATAATCGATTGTTTCCGCCTCGACGATATGCCGCCGGAGGTATGTCAGCAGCCCCTGCATGTGACGCGCCTGCATCGTCAGCAGCCGTTTTTTGCCTCGCAAAAACGCCTGGGCAAATTCTTGTATCAACTCGTGAGCGGTGAAATAGGGCTGGTCAAACTGCATATGCTCAGCCGCGAATCCAAACGCCACCAACTGCCGCATCCGGGCACGAACCGCCGCCACCGGCGCGCTGCTCACGTCGGCCAGCAGTTCATCCGTCGCCCCGCCAGCGAAGGCCGATCCCAGCAGCATCACGGTGCCCTGCAAGTCAGATGGCAACAGCCGGTAGGCCGCCATCAAAACCCCCATCACCCGATTCTTGTCACCGGGTGGCATATCGGGCATGTGCGCCAGCACGTCGCCCGGCGATACGTCCCCGCCAGCAACCTGGCGCGCCGCCACCTGAATCGAAAGTGGGTGCCCCGCGAGCACGTCACTGAGCGCCGCCAATTCGGTCATGTCGGCATCTATCGCATCACCTGTCAGGTGCACAAACAGCGCGAGCGCGTTGTCTGGCTCCAGGGGCGTGACGGCATGTTGAGTCCACGAACCAGCCGCTGGCTGCGAGTACGTCAGCAGCAGCGGAGTCCCGGCGGCACAGTCTCGCACAAACACACGCGCCGCATCGATCCGCAGATAACCGTCCAACACGATTAGCGGGCGGTTTTCTTGCAGCACGGCCCGCACGTTCGCCGTATGGGATGCCACATCATCTCCGACGGATGCCGGAGGCAGGCTGTAGGCACGTGCTACCCGGTTCAGCAGCGAGAGCAGCGTGTCGTTCGTTCCCTCCAACCACAGCACCCCACCGGATTGTTCCGTATGATCGGCAGCAAGCGCCGCTGCAAGCGCTGTCTTGCCGATACCGGACATGCCGTGCAACAGCACCGCCCCTCCGGCCAACAATACACGCTGGAGTGCGTCACGATCAGAGCTGCGGCCAATCAATTGCGCCGGCGGCGCTACCGGCAACCGCTCGATGTCATGAACGGGCGCTTCATGGGAAATAACAGGTTGTTGATTCATAAAAACCACCATCAAGACGAAAAAATAGTCGTTGTCTGTGTGCAGTATAGCAGAAGCTGAATTCTGCGACTAGCGGGCCTGTGAAACAATAAAAAACGCCCAGCCGAGATCGCCGGGCGCATCATTCCAGCAGGCCAATCAATCCTCATCAGGCGGCGGCACAGGCAGGTCTTCGACGGCCACATCTTTGTATTTTTTGCCAACATCGATCAGCATCACCGGGATGCCATCGCGGATCGGGTATTTGTAGCCGGAGTCTTCGCATACCAGCCAGCAGCCGCGTACCAGTTCCAGACGCCCTGGGTCGTCCCCTCTATCCGTGTAATGCACCGCTTCGGGGCAGCGCAAAATCTGTAAGGTTTCAGGATCAATGACATTGTCCCGCGCCGCATCATCTGCCATGTATCGTTCTCCTCCGAGGATAAACGCTCCGTTTTGTGGGGAGTATAACCACCTGCCCTGCCAGCGTCAAGCAGTGGCGTAGCAGCCCCGATCAAGGGTAGACTTGTGCTGCTTGTGCGGACCTGACCTACTCGAAAGAACGCTGTGATGCCGACCATCAACCTGGCCCATGACTCGTTGTTTTACGTGCAGCGGAAGATCGCCCGGTCGCCATATCCGCCGCTGGTGCTGTTGCACGGTGCGGGCGGCACCCATCTCGACTGGCCCCTGGAACTGCGGCGGCTGCCGGACGCACGTGTCCTGGTGCTCGACCTGCCCGGTCACGGGCGGTCATCCGGCCCGCCCCGCACCCATACGCTGGAGTATGCCGGCGATGTGTGCCACTTGCTGGACGCGCTGGCGATACCACGCGCGATCATCGTTGGGCACAGCATGGGCGGTGCTGTCGCGCAGCAGATCGGCATCCACTGGCCGGATCGGACCGCCGGGCTGGTGTTGATCGGCACAGGCAGCAAGCTCCCGGTCGATCCGGCGCTGCCCCAGCGAATTGTGGATGAGCCGGGAAAAACAGTAAACTGGATCACCGGCTGGGCGTGGAGCGCAAACGCGCCCCAGGTGTTAAGGGACCTGGGGCGGCAGCAGTTACTAGCCACTGCGCCCGAAACGTTGCAGGCGGATTACCGCGCCTGCCAGTCATTCGATGTGCGGGCGCAGATCAACCGGATCACTGCGCCGACCCTCGTCATCGCCGCAGCAGGTGATCGTATGGTCCCGCTGAAATTCAGCGAGACACTGAGCGAGCGTATTCCGCACGCCGTATTGGTGACCATCGCGGGTGCCGGGCACATGGTCCCGCTGGAACGCCCGCTTGACGTGACTGACGCGATCACGCGCTGGTTAAAGAGACAGGATTGGACTCCATGATACGCCGCATACTGAGCTGGATGGCACGCCGGGGCGGGCGTGAAGCCCTTCAATCCGCGCTATGGTTTGGCGGACGCTCGGCGGTTGACTCGGCGCTGGGCGCTGCCGTGCCCAGACCATCCCAGCGGACATTTACGCAGGTCTTCAACGTGACACCGCCCGTCACGGTATATGTCCGCGCCAGCCACTGCCGCGTGACACTGCGCCGGGCCAGCGCCCACAAGGTGATTCTCGAAGCGAACCTGTACCGTGCCTTTGGCGTCGAATTGGCTGCCGAACAAGACGAGGCTGGCGTGTATATCGTCGCCAGGCGTAAGGCCGTCGTCGGCAAAGTCACACGGACTGATTTTACGCTGACCGTCCCCAACGACAGCCATCTGGCGTTTCACCTGACGCCGGGTGATGTCGTGCTCGAAGACGTGGATGGTCTGCTTGAACTGCCGGTTAACGGCATCTTCCCGACGCCTGACTCGCGCGCCAATAGCACAGAATAGACCATGAATATCTGGGAGCTTAATCAATGTCGCTAGTTTTCGAAAAACTTACCCATTTGACCGACACGCTGCGCAGCACGATTTACCGCGATGCGCTGCCCCTGGACCAGTGGCAGATCATCGATCACCTGCCCGCCGATGAACCATCGCCCTCGCCGGATGATTCCGGCTGGCGGGCGCTACGGCCCGGCGAGTTGTGGGGGGGCCGCCTCAGTTGGGCCTGGTTGCGCACGACCATCCGCGTGCCGAACGACATGAGTCAGGTTCCTGTTGCCGCCAACCTTGAGCTTGACGCGCTGCTCGATCATCGACACGGCCCGGCGTCGCAG